>JBCDJJ010000004.1:0-82973 GCA_038747915.1 Planctomycetota bacterium
TTGAGTACTTCAATATCCCTTGCTGTGGCTGGGGCAGCCATAGCCGGATTAGCGGGGTGTATATTCTCATTTATTGTACACAATATGCAGATAGGCCATTTTAATAGATGCAGATTCACGTTAAAACATATAGACGAATTTTTATATATTACATGTTCTCTTTCTAATGGATCATTTGCTATAAGAAAATTTTTCATTCAAGAAGTAACCTGTTCCGTATGCCGAATATCCCAAGGCGGAGCTGAAAGTTCTTGGGCAGATGCAATCGTGATAGAGGGTAATCCTGCCGACGAAGGGCAGCCGGCGTGCGCGCTATGGCTCGCGCCTCTATATCTCGGAACCATAAAATCAACACGACGTATAGCATCTAAACTGCAATCTATTTGCCAACAGTGGGCCCAAGAATATAAATCTACAAGTATATATCGAGCCTGATGTATTCATATTAATTTTATTCATGCGGCCGGGCGCCGAGTTGTTTGCCACAGGCAAGAGCCCCGTGGTGTTGAAGCGGCTGTCGGTTGCCTACCGGCTTCTCGCTGCGCGAGTAGCCGGGCACCCGGTCAGCCACTTCATGGGTACGAACCACTCGGAGGGAGCCATGGAGACATCGCGAAGCAATTTCTCTATGCGGAGCACCCTGGTCGTGGAACAGGCTGCGCCGTCTCCACGGCACCTGTTCCCCGGACTCTCAGCCTGCTGAAGCGGTGTGCGGCGTGGCTGGTTCGCTCTCCGGCTCGATGAGGAGGTCGATTTCGTCTTCGTGCTCCTCGACGGTTTTGGCCCCAACGGTTTTGGGCTGGCTTAACAAGATCGTCAGGCCGACCGCGGCCGACACCGCGGAGGCAGCGAGGATGGCGAGCTTCGCGCCGTCAACCGCGACGGGCGCCGCGGGGAAGGCCAGATTGGTGATGAAGATGGCCATGGTGAAGCCGATGCCGCCGAGCACGCTCACGCCGAGCATCTGCATCCACGAGACGCCCGTGGGGAGCTTGCCGAGGCCGGCCTTCACGAGCAGCCAGCAGGCGAGCATGATGCCGACGGGCTTGCCGATCATGAGGCCCGCAGCGATGCCGATGGTGCTGGCGGTGAAGAGCAACTCGCTCGGGTTGGCGGGGAGGTGGACGCCGGCGTTGGCGAGGGCGAAGAGGGGGAGCACGCCAAAGGTGATCCACGGCTGAAGATGCTGCTCGATCCGCTGCATGGGTGGTCGCATGTGCCGGGCGGACATGCCGACCGAGCGGGCCGCGGCGATCTGGGCGGTGGAGAGGTGGCTCATGATCGGCTGATCGAGCCCGTGGCGAAGGTTCCGGGTCTGATGCTCGAAGTAGTCGAGTGCCGCGCGGGCCGACCGTAGGAACGATCGCGGATCAACGCGGGCGGAGGCGGGGATCTGCGTCGCGACGAGGACCCCGGCGATCGTGGGGTGTACGCCGGACTGGCCGAGACAGATGAGCAGCACCGCGCCGGCGAACACGTAGACCCGCGGCTCGCGGATGCGCAGGCGGGCTGCCGCGAACATGATCGCGAACACGCCGGCGGACCACCCGAGCATCTCGAGATTCAAATGGTCGGTGTAGAAGATCGCGATGACCAAGAGGGCGCCCAGGTCGTCGACGATGGCAAGCGTGCATAGGAACACACGGAGGACCGAGGGAACTCGCGTGCCCGCGAGCGCGAGGATGCCAAGAGCGAAGGCGATGTCGGTGGCCATCGGCACGCCCCACCCACGCACGATGGCGTGCTCGACGCCCGCTGCGGCGGCTGGCGCGTTGATCGCCAGGTAGACGCCCGCGGGGATGAGCATCCCCCCCGCTGCTGCCGCGAGTGGGAGGGCGGCGCGTCGTGGATCGCGGAGATCGCCGAAGAGCACCTCGCGCTTGATCTCCATGCCGACGAGGAGGAAGAACATGCCCATGAGGGCGTCGTTGATCCAGTGGGCGAGGTGGTGCGACATCGCGAAGGTGCCGAAGCCGATCGTGAGGTCGAGCTCGTGGAAGAGCGTCTGGTAGGAGCTGGCCCAGGGCGAGTTGGCCCAGATCAGGGCCACGATGGCCGTGAGACAGAGCACGATGCCACCCGAGGCTGCGGCGCGACGAAACCGCTTCCACGGCATGACGATCACGCGGTCGGTGAGGGTCATATCCGCGATGTCGGTGGCGTTTGGGACGCGATCTGGCGCGGACATGCGCAGCTCCTGGCCCGGTTGGGGGCGGGCCAATCGTCAGGCCTGCAAGGGCAAACCCGAATGTAGCGGAGATCGAGTTCACGGGCATGCCCAGCGAACAATCTCGGCTGGGAGAGGGTCTACGCTGAGGCGATGTCGAGGCTGAAGCGGGCCATCCGGAAGGTCATTGTGCTGATCGTGGGCGGCGTGCTGACGCTGGGCGGGTTGATCATGCTGCCACTCCCGCCACCGTTGGCCTTCGGGTGGCTGCTGATTCCCGCGGGTCTGATGCTGCTTGCGACGGAGTTCGTCTTCGCTCGCCGGTGGCTGGCGTGGCTCAAGACCCGGACGGGCCCGCTCGGCCGGGGGATCGAGGTGATCGAGCGGAAGGCCCGATCGTGGCGCGATCGGGTGCGAGTTGCATCGCGCCGCAGCGGCGGCGGTGTCGTTGCGGCCTTGCTCTCGCGGAACATCCGTCGGTTTACTGTGCTGATCGTGGGGATGACAACGGCGCTCGCTGGGCTGCTGATCGTCCTTACGCCGATCATCCCGGTTGGGGCGTTCCTGCTGCCGCTTGGACTGGCGATTTTGGCGAGCGAGTTCGAGTTCGCGCAGCGCTGGCTCCGGGCGCTCAAGACGCGGACCGGCCCGATCGGACGGTTCATCGATGATCTGGAGCAGCGGAGCGGGAAGCTGATCGTACGGCTGTTCCCCAAGCGACGGGTCGAAACGGTCGGTGCGAACACCCAGCTCGAGACGGGCGAGCCGCCTGGTGAGGGACCCGCCCGATTGGCACCTCCACTCGGTGGCGATCCCGGCTCCGCCACTCCCTCGGCATAGGATCGCGGCGTGCGTGGGCCAACGCAGCACATCTTTGACCACACGCCCGACTCGCTCGCGGCGTGGTGTGATGCGCGCGGGATGCCCGTGTACCGCGCCTCGCAGATCCTGGAGTGGGTGTACCGACGCGGTGTGATCGAGCCGGAGGCCATGACGAACCTGCCGAAAGCACTCCGGGCGGTGCTGGCGTCGGAGATGGCGTTCGAGTCTGGCCACACGGTGGCGACACAGCGGGCGAGCGACGGGGTGCGGAAGCTACTGATCGAGTGGGAGGAAGTGGGCGCACCGGGCGATGACCGCTCGCTCCCCGTGCTCGGCGCGGAGGCGAGCCGGGGGTCGGCGCCAGCTCGCCAGACCGAGTGCGTGATGATCCCAGCGGGGGGCGAGACCGACGAGCGACCGAGCAGGCGGGAGGGCGAGCGGGCGTCGCGGCGGACCGCGTGCATCTCGTCGCAGGTGGGGTGCCCTGTCGGATGCCGGTTCTGTGCGTCCGGCCTCGGCGGGCTGGATGGAAACCTGTCGGCGGGGCGGATCGTCGAGCAGGTGTGGCGACTCGATCGGCTGGTGCGCACGGAGCGCGACAACCGGTGGCGGGAGCGTCCTGCGCCCGTGAACGCCAGCCCACGCGGGAGCAACGTGCCTCCACCACCGAACGAGCGCGGGATCACGAACGTGGTGTTCATGGGCATGGGCGAGCCGCTCGCGAACTTTCAGAGTGTGATGCGGGCTGTGCGCACGCTGGCGGCGCCGTGGGGGATGCATCTGTCGGCGCGGAAGATCACGATCTCGACGGTCGGGCTGCACGTGGCGATCGAGAAGCTGGCGGATGAGCTGGAGGTGCCGGTGACGCTCGCGTTGTCGCTGCACGCTCCGAACGATGCGCTGCGCCGCGAGCTGATCCCGTGGGCCGAGTTCACATCGATCGAGCAGCTGCTGGTGGCGTGCGACCGGTGGTTCGCGAAGACGGGTCGGGAGATCACGCTGGAGTACACGCTGCTGCGTGGCGTGAATGATACGGACGGGTGCGCCGCCGAGCTGGCCGAGGTTGCGAGGCGGCTGCGGTCGAACGTGAACCTGATCCGGTTCAACGAGGTGGACGGCGTGCCGTTCGAACGGCCGCAGGACAGCCGGGTGCGCGCGGTGCAGAAGATCCTGCGGGATCGCGGGGTCAACGCGCACATCCGCGCGAGCCGTGGGCGTGATATCGCCGCGGCGTGCGGACAGCTCCGGCACGAGACCGCGGCACCAACCCGATGAGCGCGTGATGACTACTCGGGTCGGCGGGTCGCGCCTGCCGACAGCGCACGACAACCCCACGGTCGGCCCGCCTTTCCCGGGCACATTCTCTCATGACCGGTGGGCCAGCGGTCACGATGGATCAAAGCGTGAATTCGGGGGAAATAGGGTTTGCGAGGAATCGATCTCAGGGATACATTTGGTTTAGATAGAGATTTAAACTGTCGTTTGAAATGCATACTATCCTGTATTTCAAGCGGGTTGTCTGTGTTTTTGTGTGCGTGCGGCCGTGGCCATGCTGATTCTGCGCGATTCGGCGGGCGGTCGCTGTGTCTGTGCCATCACCAGAAAGGACTTGATATGCGATTGTCACCGTCATCACCGTCGTGCCTATGCCGACGCGGTCCGCTGAGATCGCTGTTCGGCCTCGCCGTCGCCTCAGCGGCCATCGTGGCTCCGACCGCGAGCTCGCAGACCTGGGACCACCGCCTGAACCCAGACGTGTTCGGCGAGGTCAGGGACAGCGGTGTCGACGGTGTCCCAGATTCCTTTACTAGTGGCTTTCGAAGGATCCTCCAGACCAGCAGCACTCAGCACTTCGTGGTCGGTGAGTTCAGCCTGAGCGGCCTGAACGCCGGCAGCATCAATCGTGCTGTCTTTGCCACGAAGCTGCGGATGAACAACGGAACGGATGAGCTGCCGCTCACGCTCCGCATCGTCGCGTACGACGCCAACGGGCTTGAGGATCTCACGGACGTCACCGGCACCCGCTCCGTGCTGCGAACGATGCAGATCGACCGTCTGAATCCGCACCGGATCGCGATCGATGTCACGGATCTGATCAAGCAGCGGATCAACGCCGGGGAAGACTACCTCGGCATCAGGGTCGAGCCCGTGGGCACATTCCCCACCTCCAATGACCTCAGCAACAGAGTGGAGATGAGCATCTACATCGACACGAGCGGCACCGCGGGCGGCGCCAACCCGAGCGCTCCGAGTGGTGGGCCCACCGCCGTCGTCACCGGCAACACGTTCCGCTTGCGCGGCACCGACAACTTTGACAGCTTCGTTATCGAGAAGTCGGGCAACAACATTGTTTTCAAGACGGAGAACGGCCCCGTCCACGGCTCGTTCAATGAAACTAGTGCCGACCAGATCCTCGTCGAACTCTACCGCGGCAACGACTCGCTCTTTGTCGGCCCCGGTGTCTCGCTTCCGATTACTGTCTATGGGCACAACGGCGTCGATTTCATCGAGACCGGCGATGGCGACGACATCGTCTACGGCAGCAACGACACCGATGTGATCTTCGGCAACGATGGCAACGACCGCCTCTACGGCGGCGACGGCGCCGACATCCTTAACGGCGGCAACGGCGACGACTCGCTCGTGGGCGGCTTTGACAACGATGCGCTAACCGGCGGGAGCGGGTCGGACCGTTTCCTGGTCCGCCTGGAATCGCTCGACGTCATCACCGACGACGGGCCGGAGGACATCGTGCCCTGGTTCACCGGGCGTATCGACGCACCCGCTCCGAACCTCGGCTTCTGGTCGGACGAGGAACTCGAAAAGATGGACGAGATGTTCCACATCTTGCACGGGCTGGTCGGGACCAACGCGTTCCTGCAGGCTCTGGAAGAACAGGATGGCGCGGTGTGGACGGTACCGCTTGACTTTGAGACGACCACGGGCCTCATAGGCGGTGAGCTAGTCGGGAGCCCGACCATGCTCGTTTCTGAGACGTGGCTGAATTATCCTCTCAGTCTTAGATACAAAGTTATGGTCCATGAGATGGCGCATGCCCATGATCACCTGGTGCTCGAGACGTTTACTCAGCTTCGCGGCTGGGTCTCAAAGCCTGACACCACCGCCGGCCTCTTCGACCCCTTGCAATCCTTCGATACTTCGTGGCGTGCGATCGGCAGCGAGGGGCACGTCAGTCGATATTCAACGAGCAACCAGAAGGAGGACAAGGCGGATTCGTTTGCGTCCCATGTGCTCGATGTCACGCAGTATCCGGGCACCGTTACTTTTCTCGAATTAGACGGGATGGGGAACGTTGACTCGGGCCCGCCGTACATCACGATCGACCAGGCGCCGCAGACCCAAGCCCTCATGGATGACTTCCTGCGCTACTTCGCGGGCGACAACCTCGACAACGCCGTCATCTGGTACGAGGACTTCCTGGGCCGCGCGGACGGCAACACATCGGACACGCTGACAGGCGGCGTGAGCCCGAACCCTCTGTCGTTCTGGTCGACGGACATGTCCAACATCGGCGTGAGCTCGGCGACACACGGCGTGGACAACTACCAGTACCGCATGAGCCGGACCGCCGATCAAGCCGACGAGAACGGCTACGGCATCTGGGAATCCGATGCGATCGAGATCTGGAAGCATGGCAACATCACAGTCAGCTTCGACATCCGCACCGACGGCCAGCTCGAATCGTCCGGTCCGTGGAACGACTACTTCATCGCCGAGATCGTGCTCGACGGCACCCTGGTTGTGCCATTTTGGAACGCCGACAACCAGCAGCTCAGTGGTAGCTACACGACACAGTCGGTCACGAACGCGTTCTTTGCGAACTACGACGAGCTCAAAGTCCGTTTCCGGTGGAAGACGACCGGAAACGACGAGAGTTATTACGTCGACAACATCGTCGTGAGTGGGACCACCCTGTTGTCGCCGCTCGCAGCGCTCGGCAGCGGTACGCTCAATCCCGGCGGGGGCAGCACCCCTCCACCTCCACCTCCGCCATTCGAGATGGTGATCGATGTCGAGAACTTTGACACGGTCTATCCGGGCAATAGGGAGTGGATCCCGGCCTCAAGCGGTGGCCGAAACTACTACAAAGCCAACGGCACCGGCTTCAGGTCCAACGACAACCTCACCGGCGAAGCCCTTGGCTATAACATCAATGTTCCCGCGGCGGGCACCTATTACGTTTCGGTGCTCATGCGTGGTCCCAGCGGTAGTGACGACTCCATCCATGTCACCGAGGGCACCACGCCGCTCACGTACGGAGAATTCGGTCTCACCGGTGTCAATAGTTGGGTCTGGCAGGACACCGTTGCCGGGAGCCGTGTGCAGTTCACGACGAGCTCTGGAGGCAACAAGGAGATCCGCGTGTACATCCGCGAGGACGGCGTGGAGGTCGACCGAATCTTCATCGCAGATTCGCCGACCGCGACGCCGCCGGCACCGTGATCGTTCGATGAACTCGGCGACCTGATCGGTGTGCCAGTTCGCGTTTCAATCCGGATACGAAAACAGGCCGATGCGCGCCGATGCGTCATCGGCCTTTTTTGATCGTCTGACAACATCACGGTCATCTCGGATCTCCGCACCGAGAGCCCGCTCGAATCGTCCGATCCATGGAACGCGGCTCGATGGCGCACGATGGGCTTCAGCGGCGGCGTGAGACGGCTGCGACTGACTCAGATCTCGGTCCGTCTTCTCGCTTCGCGAGCCAACGGGCACCCGGGGCACTGGGCTTTAACCACTCTGCGCGCGGTACTCGTCGGTCAACACACCGGCGTAGCCCCAGTTCTCGACATCGATCTCGTCGATGACGATGTGGATGTGCTCGGGTTTCTTGCCGAGCACATCGACGAGTGTCGCGGTCATTTGTGCAACGATCTCGGCCTTCTGTGCGCGCGTCACGCCATCCTTGGTGATCTGGACGTTGATGTACGGCATGCGAAGGACGCCTCAGGCGACGTTCACCTGCAGCAGCGTCAGCACGTGGTCGACGATGTCCTGCGGCGTGAGGGAGACCATCGACATGATCTCTTCGGGCGTGCGGGCCGACTTGGGGATCTTGCGGACGTACATCTGATCGAGGGTGAAGCCTTCGCCCGAGGCTGCGAGTGCATCGGCGACGGCGGAGCCGAAGCCGCCGCCGTAGTTGTCCTCGAGGGTGAGCACGTAGCCGTTGTTCTCGTTCGCGAGGTCGAGGAGCTTCTCGGCGTCGAAGGGCAGCGAGTAGAGGTCGACGAGTGTGGCGCTGACACCCTGGTCATCGAGGCCCTGCAGCGCCTTGTTGGCCTCGTGCACCATGTAGCCCGAGGCAACGATCAGCAGGTCACGGCCCTCGGAGAGCACCTGGAAGCCGCCGAGGTTGAAGACATCCTCGTCGGTGTAGAGGAACTCGGTGTCGGGGCGAAGGGTGCGCATGTAGCACGGGCCGTCGTACTCGGCCATGGCTGCGGTGAGGGCGTAGGCAGAGAACGCATCGGACGGCTGAATCACGTAGCACGCCGGGTTACCCTGCTTGTTGAGCGCGGTGCCGAAGCTGCGGAACCAGGCGACATCGGGGAGCGACATCTGGCTCGGGCCATCAGCAGCAAGCGAGACACCGGCATGCGAGCCGACCAGCTTGAAGTTCGCGCCCGAGTTGATCGCCATCTCGATCTGGTCGTACGCGCGGGTGAAGAACTTGGCGAAGGTCGAACAGAAGGGGATCTTGCCCGCGGCCGAGAGGCCCGCTGCGACGGAGATCATGTTCTGTTCGGCGATCTTGCACTCGACGAAGCGCTCGGCCGTCTCGGGGTCCTGCAGCACGGTGTTGGCGAAGGTGGAGTTGGAGACATCGGCATCAAGGGTGACGATGTCGGGGTTGTGGCGGGAGAGGGCGTGCAGGGCGATGCCGTAGGCGCGGCGGGTGGCGAGCTTGCCGGTGGTGAGCACGCTCTCCATGTCCCGCTGCTTCATGAACTCGGTGAAGGTCGGCAGGTCTCCCGCGAGGCCCTTGGGCTCGGGCGGTGCTGCGGGTGGCTGAATGGTGAACGCGTCGGTGCTGGTGAGGCTCGAGGTGAGCTCGGAGCGTTTCTCGGCGAGTTCGGAGATGGCGGCCTCGAGCTGCTCGCCCTTGGCGGGCTTGCCGTGCCACCCACCGCCCTGGAGCGAGGGCGAGCCCCACCCCTTGACGGTGCGGGCGATGATGGCGATGGGCTTGCCGGTGCCCGCATCGGCACGCTCGGCGAAGCGGTCGAACGCGTCTTTGATCTGCTGAGGGGCGTGGCCGTCAATGTCGACGACCTCGAAGTTGAAGGCCTCGAGCTTGGCCTTGAGCACATCAGCAGACTGCTGATTGGAGACCTTGTCGGCCTGGCCGTACTCGTTGCAGTTGAAGATGGTGCAGACGTTGGTGAGCTCGTGGTCGACGATGAAGTCGAGGGCTTCGGGGATCTGGCCCTCGCGCGACTCACCGTCGCCGATGATGCAGTAGACGCGGCGATCGGTGCCATCGAGCCTGGCCGCCTTCGCGACACCCGCTGCCACGGAGAGGCCTTGTCCGAGCGAGCCGGTCGCGGCGTCGAAGAATGGCATGCCCTCGACGGGGTTGGGGTGTCCGTCGAGGGTGGAGTTTGCCTCGCGGAGGGTGTCGAGGTCGGTGAGCTGCATGGGCCGCCGCTGGCCGTTCTCCTCAACATGCACACCGAGCTTGGCGGCGGCGGCGTAAACGATCGGTACCGCGTGGCCCTCGGAGAGCACAAGGCGGTCCGACGTTGGGTAGTCGGGGTGCTCGGGGCTCCACCGCATGGTGTTGAACATCAAGACGGTGACGAGGTGACCGAGCGAGGACGCGGTGGTCGGGTGCCCCGAGCCCGCAGCAGCGGTCATATTGAGTGAGAGGATGTCGATGTCGACGGCTTGGGCGTGGACGGCGGCTTCGAAGGACATGGGCTAGCTACCTCTCGGGATGGGCTCGCGGCGGTGCAGAACCCGCGGCCAAGCCACGGGCAACGCGGTCTTTATCGGCTCCGAGCCCGCGCAAACCGGAGACCGATCGTCGGATCCGGCCTGATCGCGACCCGAACACCGACCAGTATGGGCGAACCAGAGCCCGCCTACAAGGGGCCGAGAGGGGTGAACGCCGAAAATGCCGTGATCCGACCATTGATGTTGTGGGCCGCAAGGACGTGCCCGCTGCATCTTGGCCGCAGGGGCGGTACACTGGCTCCCGCGGGGCGGCTGCCCCACTCCCACCACGTCCCGCAACGGATCGAACGCCCATGAAGGTTATTTGCGATCGCAGCGCGCTGCTCGACGCCGTCAAACTGGTCTCGCGTGTCGTGGCGGTACGGACCCCCAAGCCGCAGCTGACCTGCGTCAAACTGACCGCAGAGCCCGATGGAAGTGCAGCGGGGGCGGGCACCCTGACGCTCGCAGCGACCGACGCCGAGGTGTCGCTCCGGCTCGCCACCGACCGCGTCGAGGTGACGACACCGGGCGAGGCGTTGATCCCCGCGGACAAGCTCGAGCAGATCGTGGTCGCTCAGGAGAACGAGCCGACGCTCACGCTCGAGGCCGATGGCGAGGCGTGCCATATCCGTGGCGGGGATGCCAAGTTCAAGGTGTTTGGGTACCCGCCGGCCGACTTCCCGCCGCTGCCCGAGTTTCCCGAAGAGGGCGCAGGCACAAGCTTCGGCGTGGATGCCGGCGTGCTCGGTGAGGCCATCGATCGCACGGTGTTCTCCACCGCACGTGAGACCTCGCGGTACGCGATCAATGGTGTGCTGCTTGTGCGCACGGGCAAGAAGATCGAGATGGTCGCAACCGACGGCCGGCGGTTGGCGCTCGCGCGGCTCGGATCGGACGGCGAGGCGAGCAGCGACCGCCTCGCGTGCATCATCCCGACGAAGGCACTCAACGTGCTCGGCCGGTTGATCTCATCAGCGGGCACCGAGGCCGCGGTCCGCGTGGCGGTGACCGACAATCGGGCGATGTTCCACATCGACGATGGCAACGGGGCCCCGACGGTGCTCGGGTCCAACCTCGTCGAGGGCACCTTCCCGCCGTACGAGGATGTGATCCCGAAGGATCAGGACAAGAAGGCCACGTTCGATGTCGAGACACTCCGCTCGGCGGTGCGCCGGGCCGCGCTGCTGACCAACGAGGAGTCGCGCGGCGTACGGCTTGCGTTCACCACCAACGGCGGGCAGCACCTGACCCTCTCGAGTCGCGCCCCCGAGATGGGTGAGGCCGAGGTCAAGGTCGAGATGAACGCCTACGAGGGTGAGGACATCGAGATCGGCTTCAACCCCGCGTTCATCACGGATGCTCTCAAAGTGGTGGAAGGCCACGAGGTTGTGCTCGAGATGAAGGCGCCGAACAAGCCGGGGTTGATGAAGAGCGGCAGCGACTTCCTCTATGTCGTGATGCCGGTGAATCTGCAGTAATCGCGCGGTCGAGTTCAACCGGAGAGTGAGAGATGGCACAGGCAGAGTTGATGTCCTGGTACGCACGCGTGTTCTTTGCTGGGTGTGCTGCGGGTTGCATCGCTTCAGCGGCCGGCGCTGAGGTGACGGTGACGATCGGCGCGGGCACGGTGTTTGATCCGTCTGCGGTGTCGTCGGGCGAGATCAACGGGCAACCATTCGAGCTGGGGCCGAACACACGGTTTGTCGTGCGTGACGGCGGCGTCATCGAGCGACTCAACACCTCCAGCTTCGCCTTTGACATGCAAGGGTCGACGATCGACATCGATGATGCCGGCCTGCTGGAAGGCGTGCCGTTCCAGTTGTGGTATCTGCAGCCGATTCGGGTGCGGAACCTGACGCTGAACGTACTACCCGGCGGCACGATCCATTCGCGTGTCGAGGTGCCGTTCGACGCGACGGTGAACATCGATGGCGGGTTCGTGTTCGACGAGTTCACGGTCGGGGACAACGTGACGCTCAACGTGCGGAGCGGCACGGTCCGGAACTTCTTCGTGGCTGAGCCGGGCAGCACGGTTCTGATCGATGGTGGCACCATCTCGTTCTCCCCCACGATTCACTCGGGTGCGATGCTGACCGTCGTCAGCGGCGGCATCAACCAGAACCTCTTGGTCGCTGGTGGCACCGTGATGGCACAGGGCGGGCGACTCGGGCGGGGGCTCGACATCGATGCGGGTGGCACGGTGACGCTCGACGGCGCCGATATCCATGAGTTCACACAGGTGCTTGATGGTGGGCGGCTCGATTGGATCAGCGGCACCATCGGCCTCGGCCTCGAGACCTCGGCAGATGGCTCGCTCGAGGTGCACGGCGGCGAGTGGCAGCTCGACGGTTCGCCGATCGATGCCGTTCCCGCCGGTGGGCTCGAGCCCGGGTCGATCCTGACCGGAACGGTCTCCGATGGCACACCGTTCATCCTGACGACGCTCGCAGGTGATACGGTGGCACCGGGAACGGCGACGCTCGTTTCGGCATCGTTTCCCCCGATCACGCCGGGACCACAGGTCGCGGGGGATGGTGAGTGGCCCGGCCGCGGCCTTCGTGCGGGCGAATCGCTCGAACTCCCAGCCGGTGCCACCGCGACTCGCGACTTCGCGGTCGTCGAGGCGTCGCTCACCATCACGGGCGGCGAGGTGAGTGACTGGCTCGAGACGGCCTTTTCCACCGTGACGATGACCAACGGGTCGATCGGCAAAAACGCAGCGATTCACGACTCGGTGCTCGATCTCAGCGGTGGCACGATGGGCGCCGGCGCGGTCCTCACATCCGGCACGCGTGCGCACGTTCGCGGCCATGGTGCGCTCGGTCCCAACACCACGCTCACCGAGGACACGCAGCTGCTCGTCACCGAGTCCGGCTTCGTGTCGTACGGGCTGACCACACGCGGCCGTTCGCGTCTGCAGCTCGAAGGCGGCGAGATCGACAGCAACGCCCAGTTCCGCGACGAGTCACACGTGCTCGTGCGGTCCGGCACGCTCGGGCTCAGCACCTGGGTGCGAGACAACGCGTTGCTCTCGATCGGTGGCGGAACGGTTGAGGGCGAGTTACGGGCACGATCGAACGGCCATCTCCGCATCGCGGGCGGAACCTTCGAGGGCGGGATATTCGCCGACAACGGGAGTGTGATCGAGTTGTTCGCGACCTCCGCATCGATCGATGGCACCCCGGTCGCACTCGTGCCCGGCAGACCGGTGATCATTGGTGATCGTGAGGGGGCGGATGTCGCGGTCACGCTGCTCGATGGCTCGGAGCTCGAGCTTGATCTGTTCGCGGTCGATCCGGGGCGTCTCTACCGCCTGGAGTTCGGCCAGCCGGATGTGATCGACGAGTCGTCGACACTCACGATCACCGGTCCGTGCGGCGAGGTCGATGTTGAGTGGCCATACGCGGTGCTCGATGCGTTCGATCGTGCGGTTCTTTGGGCGAGCACGCCTGACGCTGCTGCGGTGCAGGCGTTCAACGAGGGGTTTCAGTTGCCGTGCCCGTAGCCGGTGTCGCTGCGGTCGATGATCCCTTAGCCGTCGCCGTTGGTCGAGTTGACCGCTGATCGGCGGCTCCGGCCCTGGAACAACGGGTTCACATGCACCGTCGGCTGATCCTTGGTGACGCGGAGCGGCCCCATCGTGATCCGCTCCCACGCGGTCTCGGCATTCGCGGGCGAGTACTCGATGGTGATGGACCGGCGACCGAGGGCACGGGCAACGGTGCTGGTTGTGCCGCTCCCACAGAAGGGGTCGAGCACGAGGTCGCCCTCATTGGAGCAGGCGCGCACGACGCGCTCGAGGTAGACCTCGGGGATCTGGTTGTCGTGCTGAGCGCGGCGTTCCTTGTTGTTGCCCTGGATGCGCCCCCACCACTTGCCGTACCACACGTCGAGTGGGACGCGCCACCCGTTCTTGCCCTCTTTCTTGTTCTGGGTGCGCGGATCCGCGTAGGTCGTCGCGCGATCAGAGGGCTCGAGGATGGCATCGGTGTTCCACCGGCGCCCCGCGTCCGCATCCTTGACGAAGTAGAGCGCATGGACCTTCGAGTTGATGAACCGCCCGAGGGTGTTCTGCCCGAAGCGGTAGTGCCAGATGCACCAGTTCATCATGGTGAGGCCGCGCTGCTTGAGATGCACGACGATCTCAGCGGCCCAGGTGTCGGGGATATTGACCCACAGGGCGCCGTGCGGCGCGAGGGCCTCGATGCAGAGGTCGAGCCACTGCTGGGTGAACGCCCCGGCGTCGCCCATCACGGTCGTGAACGACTGGTTGACATCGCAGTACACACGCTCCGCCATCCGGTCGTCCCACGCGCCGCCGGCCTCGTGCCGGTCGTAGTCGCGCGACCAGTTAAACGGTGGGTCCGCAAAGATCAGGTCAACCGAGCCCGGCTCGACCGCTGCGGGCAGCACCTCGCGGCAGTCACCAACGAACAGCGTGGTGTCGGGACTGCTCGTGTGGTACTCGGGTGCTAGACGACTTCCACCGGCTGTCCGCGCGGCCTCGCCGCTGCCAGTTGATACCCGGCGACTCATCCGACAAGTACATCGACTCTCTCGCGATCGGCGCGCCACATGTCGACAACCGACAGCTTGTCACCAAACGACACGGATCGACGAGTGTGTGGACAAGTTGTCCGACTCGTCAACCCGTGGCGTGGTGGTTCAGCCGGCCTTCTTGATCGGCGTGAATCCGGCGCACCCGCTGATCGCGGTTACCTCAAGCTTGAGTGGCGCGAGATCGGGGTGGCCGCACGGCTCTTTGAGGTCCTCGGGGGCCTCGCCCTGTACGCGGATCTGGACGAGCTGATCGTCTTCGGCGTGCTCGCCGAAGTGCTCGCAGAGTCCACATTGTCCATCGGTCAACTTGAGCATGGGGACCTCCAATCGGAGCTGCGTTGAAACGGGCCGATGCCCGGTGAGGATGAACAATCGCGTCTTCGGGTACACCGGACCAGCGAGATCGGGTCTCATCATCGGTGCTGCAACCGGATCGCAGATGTGATGAGACCCGGTTGCAGAATCGAGGGCAGGGTGGGTCCGATTCGGTGGACACAGCCGTGCGAGGCGGCGATACTGGGTCTCAGGCACCGATTCGGTGCCGACCACGCCACCTTAGCTCAGTTGGTAGAGCGAAGCTTTCGTAAAGCTTAGGTCGCCGGTTCGAGTCCGGCAGGTGGCTTTGAAGCAAGCACCCACGCCGACTCGCACCGCTCGCTGCATGGGGTCGATCGATTGCCCGCCGCCGGAGACTCATCGAACCGAGGGTTCGTGGTCCGGGGCGTCATTCCATCACGACGCGTACGCGTGATCCACTCCGGTCGATGTCCACACCGCTCAGGACGACGTCGTCGAACCGACCAGCTTGGACCACGACCTCGTGCTCACCAAGAAAGCCTCGGATCCGGGCGGTGCCGTCGGTGTCGGTTCGTGCGATCTCGTCCGTCCACCACTCTTCGCGTACGAGCTGCTTCCAGACCTCGCCCGATGGCTTGAGGGACCAATCGGCGTTGTAGATCGGGGCATCGGCTCGCCAGTGGTGGCCGTCCCAGAAGCCCCACATGATGAAGCTGTCGACCGCGGGCTCAGCAAATGCCGCGATCATGAAGTCGCGCGTGAACTGTGCCTGGAACTGCTTGTCGTCGGTGAAGAGATCGAACTCGGTGATGGCGATGGGCAGACCGAACGACGCGAAGCTGTCGAGCAGCTCGACGACCTTCGGCATCGGTGCAAGCCGGTCACCCGCGAAGTGCCCCTGGAGCCCGAGCGCCTCCACCGGTGCGCCTCGCGCCTGCAGCCCATCGATGATCTCGCGGAGCCGTGCATGACGGCGGTCGGCCTCGGTTCCCACCGGAGCGGCAAGAATGCCGGTCTCGTTTAAGAACAGCCGCGCGGTCGGGTGGTACTCTCGGGCGAGGTCGAACCACTCGGCCATGATCTCGTCGCCGAAGACCTTGAGCATGTCGTTGTTCGAAATCGGCTCGTTGACCACGTCCCACTCATCGACCAGATCTTGCGTCACGGTCGTGATGTCACGAATGTGGTCCGCCACTCGTACGCGGAGTGCCTCGGGGTCGTCCTCCGCCATCTGCTCCAGACCCGCGACACGCGATTTCTCCCAGCTCGGCCACACCAGCACGTGCGCATGCACCAGCTTCTCGTGCTCGTTGAGCCACTCCAAGGCCTGCATCGTCTCGGCACGCTGACGCGGGTTCTCCCACCGGATCCACTTCAGCCCGTTCTCGATCGCCACGATGTCGAAGAGCTCGAGCACCGCCTGCCGATACCGCTCGCCATCCTCCGATTGCTCGAGAAGACGCGGCACCCCCACTGCGGAACCCCATCGAAACGCCGGCTTCGTCATTCGCACCATCACCCCGGCATCTGCCACCGGTCGCCCGGCCTCGTCAACCACCTCGACCAGGAGGTCGCCCTTGCGGTGCGTCTCGATCCGGTGCAGCGCCGCCTCGCGCCACGGCGCGTCGGACTCGATCCCGACGTACGACACACGGGTGATCGGGAGATCCTGGAGGTCGAGCGAACGGCCGTACCCGATCAGCTCGATCCCGCCGATTTCGATCGTCTTCGCGCCCTTGGACACACCAAAGTTGAGCTCGGCGGAGCCCTCGGCGTACGAGCGGAACACCGTGAACGGGATCATGAGCTCTTGCCACTCCGACCCAACGGAGACCGGACGCATGAACGACGGATCGAACGGCCGCCCCGCGTGCTGCAGGTAGATCATGATCTCCGCGGTGCGGCTCTCGTTGTGCACCTCGATGGCGCGCGCGAAACACCGGAAGAACATCGTATCCTCCGCGGTCACCGGCACGATCTCGCGGGTCTTGACCTCGGTGTGCCAGTAGCTCTCGCTCCCGGCGTTCACGGTGATCCGCATCGCTCGATCGAATGTCTGGCCCGAGACGTCGACCAACCGCATCGAACTCAGCGCCTGATCAGGGCCGTAGTTGAACAGTTCGAAAGTCTCGATGGACGGACTCGAGAGATGTGACACGCCGCCCGCCGGGAGCGGCGTCTTAGCGAGGACGGGGAGCGAGAGCGCCGTCAGCGAAAGCAGTGCAGCAAGCCAGATCTTCATGGTTGTAAACACCGAATTCTCTCTGTGTGTTGAGTGTGTCGAGCAACGGTCAACATGGATGACAATGTGTCAGAGCCCACCGAGTCATCGCTGGGTGGGAGATGGGGTCTCGGGAGCAACCGGCCTCGACCGGATGGAGTGCTTACTACGATCAGTGCCTTGGTGAAGGCCAACCGGGCAGAACTTCGCGACCACGATCGATTCTCCTGGCGCGGCATTGAAACGAATCGAGAGGCGCGAGACACCCTCGTTGCGTTCTTCCGGAGCCGGCTGCTCGGCACTCTCGACACCGATGCGCGCACCCGGTGGTAACACGAGACCAAGCTCGACGCACTCGCCATCGAGCGTGAGCTGTACAGTGCGTTCGCTGATGATCTCGATGTGAGCCGGTGTGAGAAAGGCCCAGTCGATCGCTCGCGGCTCATCGACCTCGAAGCGGTCCTCGATCACCGTGACACCGCTGTCGAGATCAAGTTCCGCGTGACGCACCAGCGATCGCACACGGCCGCGGTAGGCGTCGGTCAACTCGATCACGCACCGTGGCACCGGCCCGTCCGGATCGAACTCGAGGAACCGGCTCTCGCCGACGATGACCTGCTGTTCGCCATCGATGATGGGCACGCTGTGGCTAAACGACGAGCACCGGAATACGCGGTACCGCGCGCCGGGCCGTGCCGCATCGGCCGGATCGATCTCCTCCCAGTACCCGGGCAACCGGTAGTCGTCTCGGCCGAGATCGATCACCCATCGTTGACCGAGCGCGTGGTACTCGAAGGCGCCGAGATCCAGATTCCCATGGTTCGCCGGGTTCGACCCGCCCTTGACGCTCAGGAACGCACCCCGCTTTCCCTCGCCCTGGGTGCGCATGACGGTCAGCGGGGTGATCCCTTCCAAGAGCGTTGCCCGAGGGACCTCGACCGGCCGGTACACGTTCGGCGTGTACCACACCACATGCATGGGTGTGATCATGTGAGGCGATTGGTGCAGGTGCTCGTGCTCGGCATGCGCGAACTCTGGCCGATCGAACGCGTGCGCGAAAAAGAACATCGACCACGCGCGATGGGACGAGGTCGAGGTCCAGATCTGGTCACCAAAGGCAACGGTGTGCCCCGTCGGCGACCGCACGAGCAGCGGGTACGCCGCTGTCCGATCGATGCCGGGTGCGTCGAGGATGCCAAGGTCGGTGCCGAGATCACTCTGAAGGGATCCAACCAGCTTGGCCAGGTACCGCGTGGCGTACCCCCAGTACACCGTGCCCTCGGGGTAGGCGCCTTGCGGCACGAACGCTGCGAGCCCGCTGTGTAATGATCGCCGAGCCGTCGAGATCGCGAGCTCGGCGAGTTCAGGATCGGCGCGTCGTACCGCGAGCGCTGCAAGCACTGTTCCACCGTTGCACACGACGTTCCAGTTGCTTCGCCCCTCCGGCCATGGATGGAATGGCCAGCCGGGTTGATGGGCCGCCAGAGCCGGCCGGATGCCGTGATCGAGCAGGGCCTGCATCGCCCGCTGACGAACATCATCCGGCAGCCCGTCCCACCCCCAGGCGAGACCGAGGGCCACCGCGGTCATCATCTCGGCGGTGTCGAGAAAGTGCTGCGGATACCAGTCCGGCAGCGCGGCGCACGCGTCGAGCACCTCCGCGAGCCGATCGACAAACACATCCCCGCCGCCCAGTCGCCACGCGAGCGCGGTCGTCGTCGCCCGGCGTAGCGCCAGCCGGCTCGTCTCGAGCATGTGCCGGAACACACCCTCGCCGTACCAACGCATCGGGAGCGGCTCGCCGGCTAGTTCATCACGCGCCGACGAGGTCACCCGATCGATCCAGCCGCCGAGCACGGGGTCGTGACTCGAGCGATCCAGGAGTTCGCGCACCCGGGTCTCGCTCAGCATGAGCACCGGACGCTCTGACAAGGGTTGGTGGCGCGGCGATTCCTCCGCGCCGGCTCGGTCGCTCACCGGCATCGGCGTGAACCTCCTCGCGGCCAGCCACCGGCCGGCCACGCGCTCGGGGTCATCACAGAAACACTCGAAAGCCGCCGGGCGACCTCACGATCACCCGGCGTGCATGGGTCGGTCTCGAAAGTAATTACGGCTGAGGCGGGAACACGCCGCTGCACCCATCGCCAAAGATGATCAGGATCTCGGTGAGGTCGAACGCATCGATCTCACCGAACGGTGCCGCGATATCGAGCCCGTTACAAGCCTCGGGCTGAACGATCTCGATCGTGAGATCGTCGAAGCTGAATTGCTCGCTCTGCGTGACGTTGTCGTTGCCGTAGCGGATCGCGAAGAGGCCGTAGCTGTCGAGGTTGCGCGAGTCGATGAAGGGGAACGAGATGCCGTTGTTCTGGACAACCCCATTGAAGGTCACGGTCTGTGTGTCCGCGGCGTAGTCGAGATCCACGATGACCTCGTTCCACTCGCCCGACACGATGGTCACGACCGCGCCGTTCCCATCAACCATGTCGGCTCCGAAGTTCGAGCCCGGCGCGCCGAGGCCACCGATGTACTGCACCCGCCCATCACCGGCGACCTGCACGCGGCCGGCGTTCTCCACACCAAGCCCGCCGGCACCGTCGGGGTCGATCCGACCGATGCGGTAGACCTGCACGATCTGCGATGCGGGGTCGTCCGCGGTGCCCGGCTCGCCATCGAGTCCATCGCTGGTGTCGATCGGCGTGTCCTGACGGAAGTAGAACTGGGTGCGCACGGTGTGTGTGCCATCCTCGATGCCATTGAGCGATGCCTCGGTGGGTACAAAGCGGACGTTCTGGAAGCTCAGGGCCGGGTTGAAGTCCTGCGCGACCTCGACGCCCTGCATGCCCGTTCGGGCCGCCGCTGCCGCGATCTCACCGACCGACGACGATCCCGACCACGCGATCGGCGCGCCCTGCCCGCTGAGCGTTCCGCCGAGCGTGTACCCCTCGCCGGCCTCGAAGCCGACCGCCGACGACACCGCGGGCATCGGGAAGCTCGATACCGTCCCGATCTCCAGGTTGTCGAAGTCGTACGGCACCGCGGCCGGATCGGTGCCCGCCGAGTTGCCGTACCGGAACGCGAACACGCCGTAGCTTGGGATGCCCGTGCCGGAGAAGTCGCTCGCGAGCGGCAGCGTGCCCTGGATCACACCGTCGACCACCACGACCTGCTCGAGCGTGTCGAGATCCGCGTAGACCTCGATCTGCACGAACGTACCGGGCGTGAGAACGAGTGCTGAACCACCACCGTCAACGACAATCACCTCGCCCGATGATGTACCGATAGTGATCCGGCCGTCTTCGAACAGGTTGATTCGACCGATATTCTGCTCCCCGACCGGACCGCCGCCATCCGGATCGAGCCGACCCGCCCGGAGCACCACCGCCTGAGCGGACGTGGGGCTCGACGCAAGAGTGGCCCCCGGCGCAACACGAAGATCCAGCGCGGTGCGCACGATGCCGGTCCCATCGTTCGCGCCGCCACCCGGGAACATCGCACCGGGCACAAAGCGGGTGTTGGCAAAGGCAAAGCCATTGAGCAACTGCGAGCGCACGCCCGCGCTCCCCCCGACGCCCACACCGGCTTCAACGAAGAACGGCTCGGCCGACCCGACCCACGAGATCGGGCTGCCCTGCCCCGTGAGGGCCACGCCGGCGGTGTACCCGCCGCCAGACTCGAACCCGATCGTCTGCGCCGCCGCCGACCCCAGCCCGAGGATCGATGCCGAAGCGAGCACACCCACCACGGGCGAACAGCGAATCGTGTTGATCAACATCTCAGTGCACTCCTGATCACAATGAACTCATCACCCCCCGGCGAGCACGAACACCTGCTCACTGGCACACACACGACCAGCGGAGGGGGAAAGGCCCGCCAGCGGTGTCCCGCGGCCGAGGCCACACTTGACCAACATGTCCATCGATGCGTTCCGACACCCGCGATTGCACCGAGCAATGTTGCAGCCCGCTCCCGGACTGCGAAGTCCTACGGCGAATACGCCGTCATCACCGGCCAATCGCCCCAGTCGTTCGGGTTCGAGCGATCGACATCCCGTGCCCCGGTCCCGAGGACCCACCGAGGCGTGTACTGCTTGTTGAACACCTGTTCGGTCCCCACCACGATGGTCGAGTTCACATCCTCGAAGCCCTCGGTGGTGAACACACTGCCATCGGCGCGAAGCCACCCGCGGCGGCCCGAGTACATGCGATAGTCGTACGCTTCATCCCAGTCCACGAGTACCCCGCCTCCCTGCTGGAAGACCGCCTCTGTCTCGTACTCGTTCGCGCGCCGAACCGTGTCGCGCCACGGCTGATACACCTTCTGGTCCTGCCAGCTCTCCTTGATGATGAACTGGTCACCGGGATGTGCGATCGCGGTGAAGCGGAAGGGCGCGAACTGACCCCCGGGCACGTTGTCGAACTGATACTGGCCTCTGGCATCGAGCTCTTCCGTGCGCACGTGCGGGAAGATCCAGTTGTGCCCGAGATAGCTCTTGGCGAATAATCCATCGGTCACCTGGCCAGCACCGGTCGTGATCGTCGACTTCCACTGCGACCGATGGCCGGGGCTGTAGAAGATCTCGAGCTCGTTCCGACTCCACAGCGAGTATTGGTCGACAGAACCAAAGGCTTCAGACACCTCCACGGTGAACGCGTGATCCGCGAGCCGGTAGGCCCAGCTGTTGTTGTTGTTCTCATCGCCAGCAGACGCCTTGAGCGGATCGGGGTTGAAACCCGACGGCGGCGCGAAGTCGTCGTGGTCGATCGTGTACGCCACCACCAGCACGCCAATTTGCCGCAGGTTGCCCTGGGAGAGCAGCAGCTGCGCGTTCTCACGGCTCCTGCCGAGTGCGGGGAGCAACAGACCGATCAGCAGCGCGATCACCGCGACCACCACGAGCAACTCAATGAGCGTGAAGGCTTGGTTCGGGACACGGCGGGAGATGGTCATCGTGATCTCCGATGCGGCGCAGGCCCGGGGCCGGCTGTCGCCGCCTGTAAACCGGTTTGCCGGTACATTTCAGTTAGTTGAACATACAACAAGATATCGACGAATCGAGGAATGACCGCAAGGAATCAGCGATTATTTCACGCATCCGTCGATCCAGGCGACGGATCAACGCCCAGGACCAAGAAACGCCGGATCGAGACTCATATGAGAGTAAAACATTTCACTTTCTGATCTCTCGTCCTCTTCGCACGATATCGTGGCCGATGAGCACCGATTCAATGGCCGATACACCGCGCTAGCCCGCTGGAGGCATCCCAAGCGACGGGAAACACACCGAGTTGTTCGTACAACTCATGTGCGTGGCCACGGCGCTGCCACCGACTCCATCGCCAGGTCGTAGTACGGCATGTGGACCGGGCCACGCAGGATCGGGTCGTCGAGCGCCCTCAAATGGTCGAGCAGCTTCGCATCGAGTGCCGCCCCGACCGACGCCCACTCCGGATCCGGCGCGAGATCGACCAGCTCGTGGGGATCGGTCTCCAGGTTGTAGAGCTCCACGAACGGCAGTTGCTCCATGGTGGCCCAACGCCCGCTCGACAGGTCGACCGGCACGGCCCGTCGACGCTTGGGAGCGAAGTTGCGGATCAGCTTGTACCGCGGCGTACGCACACAGCGCATCCCATCATGCACCCAGATCGCGAAGAGCGATTCACGGACCTCGTCGTTCGACACGCCGCGCGCCTGCGCCGAGAACGACATACCGTCGAACTCAGTTGGTGAATCAACACCGGAGAGCTCCAGAATCGTCGGCAACACGTCGACATTGCTGAGCAGCGCATCGCACGTCCGTCCGCCATCGATCCCCCCACCCGGCCAGCGCATCACCAGTGCCGTCTCGAGCCCAGCGTCGTACAACGACCATTTCGCGGCCCGCCCCCCTACTTCTACACCGTGGTCCACCGTGAAGACGATCAGGGTGTCATCCTCGAGCCCGATGTCGCGGATCGCTTCAAGGGTCGCGCCGATCGCCTCGTCCACGCGGCGCACCATGCCTTGAAGACCGGCAAAGTGCGCACGAGCACCATCGTTCTCGACGACCCACGGCGGTACCCACACACCACGCTCGTCGTCCGGCGCGCACCCGTCGTAGTCGTACGGCGTGTGCGTCTCGAAAAAGCCGAGCTGGAGGTACATCGGGCGATCGCCCCGTCCGCGTGCTCGGATGTACTCGGTGATCGCGGGAGCCGCTCGGTGCGCGCCGATCTCCTCCATCACCAGATGGCGATCGAACCCGAGGGTGGAGACGTCTTCCGTCTCATGCTGAAAACGGCCGAGGATGGTCTCGTAGCCCGCGCTACGGAGGAGGTGAGAGATGTGCTGCTCGCCCGGGTTCATCTCCCAGAGCCACGGACTGTGCGTGAGGCCCATCAGCCCGTTCCGCTGCGGGTACCGACCGGTGGTGAGCGCACCGCGGCTGGCGCTGCACACCGGTGCGGTTGCGAAGTGACTCGAGAATCGCACGCCCTCGGCGGCCAGTTGATCGATGTGCGGGCTGACCACGCTTGGGACGCCGTAGCACCCAAAGTGCCGGCCGGTGTCATGCAGCGTGATGAGCACGATGTTGGGTTTGCTCAAAGTCGACATGGGGGTCACTCCAGATCGGCCATCAACGGCCTTGGGGTCACAGACGAGTGCGCCGCCACCGGCCCGTCCGCCACCGGAACCAGATCGGCACGATGCGTGTCGCATCATCGAGCGCAAGCCCGAGCCATAGGCCCGTGAACGGATCGATGCCACACCAGTGCTGCATCAGCCCCGGGTTTGGGAGTTCACCGAGGGGGCCCAACGGGATGGTCACCCCCGAGCACAGCCAGCACAGCAGCGGGCGATTCAACAAGTAGGTCCACAGCTGCGTGCGCATGGCACCGACCACATCACCCGCGCCGCGGAGCGACGAGACCAGCACCATACCGATCGCGAGCGGCGGCCCGCACCAGACATACGCCCGCACGGCCTTGGAGACCAGGTGTACGTGTTCGGGCTGATCGGACAGCAGCTCAACGATCGGGACCGCGAAGGCGAGGAGTGCGCCGCAGATCACTGTGGACGCAGCGATACCGATCACGCACGCGCGGTACATCGCCCGTTGCGATTCCTCTGGGTTGCGCGCGCCGAGATGCTGCCCGACCAGCGTTGCCGCTGCAGTCCCGACGGCGATCGTGGGCATGAACACGAACGCTGAGAGACGGAACGTGAGCAGTTGAGTGCCAAGCAGCCCTTCATCGCCCGATCGCTCGCCGATCCACCCCGCGAATCGCATGAGCATCAGGTGTGACGACCAATTGACAAAGGCGATCACCGCGCCCGGCCATGCCGCAAACGCGAGACGGGCGATGATCGAACGGTCAATGCGGAGACGCCGACGTCTGAGCCGAACACCATGCACACCACGCCCGAGCATGATCAAGATGCAGACCGCCCCCGCCGACCACGCCAGTGCGGTCCCCATACCAATGCCGAGCACACCCAGCTTGAGAGGAGACGGGTTGGGCAGGCCGAGCACATCGGCGCCCGAGAGCACGTACGACACCAGCGCGTTCAGGATGTTCACACCCAGGTTCACCTGGAAGGCGCGGAGCGTGTCGCCTGTCGCCCGGAGGCAGGCAACCCCCTGAAACAGCACGAGAAACGCGGGCAACCCGATGCACATCGGCACCAGGTAGCTCGTCGCGAGCGAGACCGCATCGCCCTGCGCGCCAAACACCCGCGAGATCGGTCCGGCGCCGATGGCACCGAAGAGCCCGAGCGCCCCACCGATCAGTGCCCCGAGCACGATCGCCTGCGCGACGACGGCGCTCGCTGCAGCGAGCCGCCCAGCCCCGATCGCACGGCTTACCGTCGCGGTGACACCAGCGCCCACCGCCATGCCGACCAGCGTGAGCAGCCAGTGCGCCAGTGCGCCCACCGCGACCGCGTCGGTCGCTTCGAGGGAGATCGACGCTGCGAACGTCGCATCCACCAACCCGACGAGCGTGTTCATCACCAGCTCGAGCATGACCGGCCACGCGAGCTGCAGGACCGCTGGCCAGGGGCGCACCCCTGCGAGTCGCCCGCGCTGGATGGACGGCCCCATCGCGCGGTCGGTGCGCGCGCCGGATGAATCGCGGACCACGGACAACGCAGGTCTCCGGTCTCCGGACGGGTGTAACGCGCACACGCCGGTGCATGCACGCGACTACCGCAGCACCACCTCGGCCTCGAAAGGCCCTGGCATGATCTCGACACGCTGCTCAGCGGTACGGCCGTCGTGTTCAACCCGAATCGTGTGTACACCATGGTGCGCACGTGTGGCGTACACACCCCGCTCGCCCGTCGTCCCGCGCTCGTCGGTGCGCCACTCACTGAGCAGGAGGCGCTCGATCACCTCGCCGCTCGGCTTGAGCGACCAGTCCAAGCGGTACATAAGGGTGTTGTGACGCCAGTGGAAACCATCCCAGAAGTGCCACAGTGTGACCATCTCCACCGCGGGGTGGGAGTACAGCGCCGTCAGAACGTCACGCGTGTACTCGGCCTGGAGCGTCTCATCACTCGTGACAACATCCAACTCCGTGATGCGGATGGGAAGGTTGAACTGCGCAAAGTCATCAAGGATCTCGACCAGCCGGGCCGGCGGTGTCAGCCCGCCGGTCGCGAAATGCCCCTGAAGACCCAGACCGTCGAGCGGCGCCCCGGCGTCCTGCAGCAGCGTGAGGATTCGCTTCAGCTCCGCTTGCTGCGGCGTCTCGCTCGTGCCGCCGCCCGGGAGGATGTGCGTCTCGTTGAGAATCAGTCCCACATCGGGGTCGGTCTCGCGGGCGAGATCGAGCCAACGGATCATGGCCTCGTCGCCGAGGAGTGCCATGAAATCGTTGTTTCGGCACGGTTCGTTGATCGCATCCCACTCAGCGATCCGGCCGCGGAGCGCCGCCGCACCGTCGCGGACACGATCATCGATCGCCGCGGCCAAGGCGCTCGGGTTGCCCTCGAGCGCACGAACATGCTCCACGCGCGTCTTCCGCCAGCTCGGCCAGACCAGGGTGTGCCCGCGGATGTCGAATCCCCGGCTCGCCAGCCACTCGATCGCTCGCTCGGCACGCTCGCGGGTGGCGGGCTTCACCCAGGCTCCCCACTTCAGCGCGTTCGCGATGGCCACGAACGAGAATCGACCACTGGTCAGCGCCCGGCGGTACCGATGGGCATCTTCGGTCTGATCGAGCAGGAGATCGACCTGTACAGCAGTCCCAAGCTGAAACGCCGACTGCTCCATCGTGACCGCCACCCTCGCGTCAACAACCGGCACTCCGGACGCGTCGAGCACTCGAACGCTCACCGGCGAGGTGCGGTGCGTGCGGATCCTGGCCGCAGCCTCGGCTCGCCATGGTGCATCGGCGCTGCGACCGTCATAGTCCGGTGAGGTCACCGGGAGGTCGCGCACACGGACCGCATCGCGGAAGTTGACGAGCTCGATGTCGGCGAGCTCGACGGTTTGCTCACGCAGCGCGAGCCCGAAGGCCAGCTCGGACTCGCCGGTGCGGTGATTGCGGATCGCACGGAAGGGCACCAACAGCTCGGACCACTCTTGTCCAACCTCGAACATGTGCTTGAGCGAGGGATCGAAGGGCGGGCCGGGGTGCTGAAAGTAGGCCAGGAACGCCGCGGTCCCGGTCTCGTGGTTCACCCTCGTCGCGCGGGCACGAAGCCGGAGGAGCATCACATCGCCCGTCCGTACCGGCGCGAGGTCACGGGTCTTGAACTCGGCGTGCCAGTGACGGTCACCCGGGCGCTCGACGGCCACGCGGTGGAGGTCACCGCCGCCTTCGGCATCGGCGTGCTCGTGCGTCGCGATCTGGCCCGGTGGTCCGTAGTTGAAGAGCTGGAACGCGGCGTCCGGCAGGATCACCGCTTCGCCACCCGGTGGCACGTCGGGCGGGGTCGACTCCGCCTGCACAGACGCGGGTGCCCCGAATGCGAGAACGAGCAGGAGCGTTAGACCAGCAAGCAACGAATAGATTAATTGGTCTATCCAGCCTGATGTCGGTCTCGACATGTGGTTCTCCTGGCGGGAATTCACTGGTCTCAGTGCTGGTTGTAGGTTAATCTTGCTTCAGACGGCGTCAAGCGCCGGCCACGCACGAGAGCACCGGAGGTCTTCCGTTGGCACGCCGATTCCTTCGCACCGCGGTCCTGGCCGGTGTCGGTGTCTGCACGACCGCGACGGCACCCGCTGGTGGGCAGGTCAATCTCGCGCCCAATCCTGGGTATGAGTTCGGCCTTCTCGCGTGGTCGGCGACGAGCGGGGCAACCTTCACGACCCAGAGCGATGTCGTCCGCACCGGATCGCTTGCCGCTCAATTGACCAACCGAGACGACGAGGATGACGGGCTCGGCGCCACGATCACGGGACTCGAACCCGGCAAGGGCTACGAGGTCACCGCGTGGATGCGGGCCGAGGGCCCGGCGCCGACGAACTTCGGCCTCACCGTGCGCGTGATCG
Source organism: Planctomycetota bacterium (assembly GCA_038747915.1). Lineage (GTDB taxonomy): Bacteria > Planctomycetota > Phycisphaerae > Phycisphaerales > UBA1924 > JBCDAP01. The sequence continues at coordinate 27,514 of JBCDJJ010000004.1, forward strand.
ACGATCTCGGCACAAACTTCCTCGCGCTCGAACGTCGGGGCGACCTACCGGGCGACACCTGGGTGGAGGTCCGCGGGATCTACTGGCACCAGCCGGTGGGCGAGAGCGATGTGTTCATATACGTCCAGAAGCCTGCAGCGGGCCGGACCGTGTACGTCGACGACTGGACGATCACCGAGCTGCCGGACTGGCGCGAGCAGTCGGACGCCGGCATCGAGGCGTACCGGAAGCGCGATCTGCGGATCGAGGTGGTCGATGCCCTCGGGGACCCGCTCCCCGGCGCCGACATCACCGTTGAGCAGACCCGCCGGCGTTTCGGCTTCGGCTCGGCGGTGAGCAGTGTGCTCATCAACAACACGCTGTACCGCAGCCTCTTCTTCGACACGTTCGGCTTCGAATGGGCGACGTTCCAGAACGAAACGAAGTGGCGGGAGATGGAGCCGGCGCAGGACGTCGCCAACTACGGCACCGTCGATGCCCTCCTCGGCGTCCTGCAGCCCGCCGGCATCAAGGTGCACGCCCACACACTGTTCTGGGGCTCGAAGATGACGAGCGAACCCGCCTGGGTGAGCCAGCTACCGGTCGACGACCTTCAGCAGGAGATCAATGAACGGATCGACGAGACGATGAGCCGGTACGCCGGCGTGTTCGAGAGCTGGGATGTCAACAACGAGCTCATCAACGACAATGACTACTACTCCGCCCAGCTCGGGCCCGACACAGTGCCCGAGATGTTCCGCCGGGCGCACCAAGCCGATCCCACGACCAAATACGTACTCAACGAAACGGGCCCTCTCGTCGCGGGCCCCAACGCGAGCCGCGACAAAGTGCAGGCGCTCAAGGATCTCGTGGCCTCGCTCGAAGCCTCGTCACCACCGGTCACGCCCGATGCGGTGCATGTGCAGGGGCACTTCCGCTTCACCTCGGTCAATCCGTACATCGTGCGTGATCGCCTGGATCAGATCGCGGAGATGGGGCTGCCGATCTGGATCTCTGAGCTCGACATCCTCGAACCGGACGATGACTTTCGGGCGGATCAGTTCGAGTGGCTCTACCGGGTCGCACTCGGACACCCCGGTGTGCAGGGCGTGATGGCGTGGGGGTTCTGGGGCGCCGACCACTGGCTCGGCGAGGATGCCGTGTTCGTCGACGACGACTGGACCATCAACGCCGCTGGGCAGCGCTTCATCGACCTCAACTCCGAGTGGCGGACCGATGCGACCGGCCAGACCGACCCGGCCGGCGCACTCGATCTCCGTGGCTTCCACGGCACGTACGACATCACCGTGAGCTACGCCGATATCTCCGAGACGTTCACCGTCGAACTTGTCCCGGGCGAGGGCGGGCAGATCGTGCCGCTCGCGGTCGATGTGCGTCCCGATTGCCCCGCCGATCTGGTTGCACCGGCTGGCACGGTCGACATGTCTGACCTCGACGAAGTGCTCGACCGTTTCGGCGGCGCGTGCGGCGAGCAGATGATCGATTTCGAGGGCGACACCCCAGGTCACCCGGTGGCGGGACAGGGCATGCCGGTCTGGACGGGCTCGGCGACGATTGCCGAAATCCAGGCATCGAACGGGCTTCACGGCTCGCAGGCCATTCGCGTAATCGACGATCTCGGTGCAGCCTTCGCCGAAGTCTCGTTCGCGCCAACCGAAGGCCAAGCCGGCGGCCCGCTCGATGGCACGGGGCTCGTGCGCACCAGGCTGTCCCTCCGTCAGGTCTCGCCGGTCAAGACCGACGGGCGGGTGTTCCGCCAGACGCTCGCACTCTTCCTCGGACGCACCGGATCGAGCCAGATCGTCCGCATCAATATCAAAGAGGACGGCGGGCTCACGCTCGGCGTTGCCGGCGCCGGCGAGGTGACCGTGCTCGACGCGGGTGGCGAGAAGCTCATCCTCGAGACCGGTCAGTGGATCGACATCGAGGTGGTCACCGACTTCGACGCGCAGACCCAAGCCACACGTGTGAACGATGTGATACAACCGGCGACCGGGCTGGCGACGAGTTTCGATGGCGCGGTCCCGGAGTACGGCTCGTTCGTCGTCCGCTACGCGAACAACGCCGATGCGAGCGAGGCCTTCGATATCGACAACATCTCCGTGACACGCCTGAACGCAGACGGCACACCAGCGAGATCGTGCGACACGATCGACCGGGTCGTCCCGATCACGGTGATCGACGCGTTCGACCTCGCCTCCCTGCTCGCCGAGCCATGCGTGACGGGGCTGTAACTCATTGACTCGCCGGCGCCGGCGACCCGCCAACTCGCCGACGCTGCATCGGAGGCTTCCCTATGATTCGCAACGGGACACTCGACGGCGCACAAGGCGGGGCGACACGCCCTGGTGTGCTCCGCTCGGCGTCCCGGGCGAAGGAATCGCTCGTGCAGGTGACGCTCAACGACATCGCGAAGCGCGTGGGCGTGAGCCAGCAGGTGGTCAGCAAGGTGATCAACGGCGGTCGATCGCGTGGCGGTAACGCCAGCGCCGCCACGCGCGACCGCATTCTCAAGGTTGCAGCCGAGCTCGGGTACCGGCCGAACGCGGCGGCGAAGGCCATGCGCGAGCGTTCCTGGCGGCACATCGGCGTGCTGGTGCGGAACTCACCGGCGAGGCGACTGATCCATCCGCTCGCTTTCGAGACGATCCTCGGGATCAACGAGGGGCTCCAGTCCGAGGGCTACATGCTGAGCATCATCCGCATCGATGACCTCGAGCACGACCTCGCCGGGGGCTCGCGCGCCTTCCGCGAGAACATGCTCGACGGGGTGATCGTGATCGATGCCTTCACACGGCCGATCGAGGAGGGACTCGAAGCGGTCGTGCCGCGCGTCGTGTGGACGGACAGCAACGTCTGGCGCCCCACCGGGTGCATCCAGCGCGACGAGTGCTGGGCCGGCGAGACGGTGATCGACGCGATCCACCGCCTCGGCTACACGCGGGCGCGGTGGGTGACCTTCCCGTACCGGCGCGACCTGGTCACTCATTTCAGCCTGGTCGACCGGTACGCGGGCGCGGTGGCCGCTGCCAGCCGCCTGGGGATCGATCTCGAGCGCATCGAGCTCGAAGGACCGAACGATCCTCAGGTGCTCGAGCCCGGTGTGGTCTTTGATCCGGAGTCGGTGGTGATCCCGTGCACGGTCAATGTCGCCCGGTGCCTGTCTCAGTCCGCTGCCGGCCTCGGGCTCACCGCGCCCTACGACTTCTCGATGGTCTGCCCGGACTCCGCGGACGAGCTCTCGCGTTTCTGGCCCGGACTGAGCCGGGCGACATTTAGTCGGTTTGACATGGGCGTCGTCGCGGCGCGCATGATGCTCGAAGAGATCGACAGCGTAGGTGAGCAAGAACCGCCGTCGATCAAGCTGCGCGGCCACTGGCACCCCGGATGCACCGCCTGGGGGCCAGGCCCACACGACCGTCCGGCCACGCCGGCATGACCCCGCGCGACGCTCGTTCGTCGAACTCCGGTATCGATCACGGACTTGGAGCACGATCGATCGTGAGCACATGCTCGAGCAGGATCCGGCGGACCTCGCGGATCGCGAGCGGGTGGGTGTGTGCATCGTGCGCGGCGTCGACGATGAGCTCGGACGTTGCTCCCTCGATCAACGCGCTGTCGACCGAGACCACACCGTCCGAGTCGCCTTTGGTATTGCCCGCGATCGAGTGATACGGCAGATCAGCACGGATGGGCAGCGCAGCGTACGCGAGCAGGTGCGGCGCCCCTTCGCGCAGGTCATCGATGCTGGATGGCACGCCGAGCCCGAGTTGGTACTCGTTGCCCGAGGGGCGTCGCCGGTGCTCTCGCTCGAACCACTGGTCGACGGGGTCGAACTCGTCCGGCAGATCGATGAAGGCATCGCCGAGACGACCGATCCACGACGAGGCGATGCCGCTGCCGCGATGAGGTGTGGCGATGAAGACGATCCTCGAGATGTCCTCGTCGGCGCCATAGAAAAACACCTCTCGGAGGTGATCGCGCACGTACTCGGACATCGGCACCTCGTCGAACGCGTCCGGGTGCAGCGAGTGCCAGAGCGTATTCCCGCTCGACTGCACCACCGCCTTGCTCAGCAGCCCGCCCATGCTGTGGCCGAGCAGCACCATCCGAGCCATCGTGGGCGATGTCCCGCCCGGGTCGAAGTGCGCGCGCACATCGGTGAGCGATCGCCGCAGGTACGCCGCTGAACGCGGTATCGGCAGCCCAGACGGATAGAAAAACATCCAGAACTGGTACCGGTCTCGGATGATCGGATCGGCGCGCAGATCGTTCAGCATGTCCCGCCAGGTCGCGGGGCTTGAGAGAAGGCCATGCACCATCAGCACCGGGATCTTGGTCGGGTCGTACGGCTCGTGCAGGTAGATGCCGATGTAGCTCAACGACTGCTGCGCGTCGGTCAGCCCGAGGCGCCCGCGGCGAACGAGTTCGGCGCGAGCGTAGAGCTCGGCGATCGGTGCCGTCACATCCGTCGAGAGTCGAAGCGTGGCGCCGTGCCGATCGATCGTGCGCACGTGACCGATGTTCCAGAGCTCGACGACCGCCGACCGCGGGCCATCGAATCGCAGCGTCGCCGTCGCTGCACCGATCATGCCCTCGGGTGGGATGAACGGCTCCGCGCGCGGCGGCGTGGCGCGGTCCTGCTCCCGGGCCGCCACCACCGGCACACCGTACGCATCGAGACGATGACGGTTCCGCATGCCGTGGACACGCACGAAGTCCGTCGGCGTGAGCGAGTCGAACGCGCCGGGCCCGTACCGGCGTACGCCGTCGCCGGGGTCGAGCTCGAGGGTGTACGTGCCACCGGCGCCATCCACCAACTCGCCCCCACCATCGCCGAGCCAGTTCTGGTCGCTCCCCGCGATCACGTGGGCCGTGGCACGGCGGTACAGATCCGCTGCGAACTCGGTCCGAGCGTCGAGCAAGCCGCCCCGCGCCCCGATCGCACGGTGCAGCTCCTGGTCGGCTTCGTGTGCGCACGCGAGGAAGAGCGAGAGATCGGGAGGATTCGTGCGCTCGGCCGCGTCGAGCAGCAGCTCCGCAGCTGCGAGTCGCCACCGCGCATCGGGTTCAACCGCGGCGGCGTCTTGAAGTCTGGCGATCGCGTGCAACGGCTCACGAGCCGCCATCTCATTGAGATCGAGCAGGTGCAGCGCGTCGGTTGTAAATCCGCTGAAGCCCTTGGAAGTCAGGCGTGTGTCGAGCTGCGCTCGAAGCTTCTCCGCGGGATCGGCGGGGCGGACCGATACGTCGGTGATACACCCGGGTAGCGTTGCCACAACGGCCATCGCACCGATCCAGGTCTGTCGTCGGAGGAGCCAAGGCACGACAGGCACCAGACCACGGAACATGCCCAAGGGAAAACGACGAGGCATCATCCGCAGCACCATACGAGTTGCCGACCTCCGCGCCCAAACTCGGGCCGGGCGATTGCACTCAGATTTGTTGAAATCGCGAGTTCGCGATGGCTTTTGAATCTGACGGTGCATTGTCACAAAGACGGCCATCGCGGGCGGGCGTCGCCCGCCGTAGCGCCGAACGAGAACGGATGAACGAGAGAACGCTCATGGACGAACAACACCGACAGGGGCACGGGCACGCCGCGCCGTCTCAGGACCCGATCCGATTGATCTGCTCGGCAGCCGCGGCAGCGATCTGCCTGGCCGTGGCCTCGACGGCGCCCGCCCAGCACGGCGGCATGAGCCCCGTTCATCCCGCGTGCGGCAACACGCATGTTCATCAGCCGCTGCTCGATCTGTTGCCGCACGGGCAGGAGGATGCGCTCGCGGTCCAGGACGGCGCATGGTCGGCCCCCGCAACATGGGGTGGCACGGCCGACGCCGACCTCCCCCAGCCCGGAGACTCGGTGCGCATCCCCATGGGCGTGACGGTCATCTACGACATGCTCGACGACGGTGACGGCGCAGGTTCCGATTCGACACGTTTCGACACCATCCGTGTCGATGGCACGCTCTCATGGAGCACGGAGCGCAGCACGCGGCTGTTCGTCGACACGCTTTTCAGCTCGCCCACCGGCATCGTGATCATCGGTGCGGACGCGGCGCCGGTGCCCACCGGCGTGACCGCTGAGATCGTCATCATCGCAGACCAAGTCATGGACCCAGCGGCCGATCCGCACCAACTCGGCCGCGGCGTCATCCCGCACGGGCGCACACGCATCGTCGGAGCCGACAAGACCGACTTCGCAGCGCTCGCGGGCGATGCGCACGCGGGCGACACGACTCTCGCGCTCGCTGAACCACCGGTTGGGTGGGCCGCGGGCGATCTCCTCGTGCTCGGCGGCACCTTCTACGACCCCGCTGGCTCCGATGCCGACAACTCCCGCTTCCACGACGAGGTGCTGGAGGTCGTGTCCGTCGACGGCTCCACCGTGACGTTCACCAACACCGCGCCGGGTATCGACGGGCTGCGCTGGGACCACGCGCGCCCCAATGGCCGGTTCTTCGACCCCAGCGATCTCACGATCTATGTGGCCAACCTCACGCGGAACATCGTCTTCCGCTCCGAGCTCGATCCCGGTTCGCCCGAGCTCACCGACGCGCGGCTCGTCCCCGGCACCTTCATGGACACGCGGCGTGCGCACATGATGGCGATGCACACGCCGGATATTGTCATCCGCAACTCCGCTTGGCTCGAGTTCGGCCGGCTCAACAAGGATGAGTTCATCAACGAACCCGGCCCCGATGTCGATGGCACCGTGGCCGATTCCTTCGCGCCCATCGACGGCGCGAACCAGCGCGGGCGCTACGCCATCCACCTGCACCGCAACCTCCCGCGGAACAACCGGCCGGTGGACTTCGATGAATGCGAACCGAGCGAGCTCACCGGCAACGTGGTCTGGGGCAGCCCGGGGTGGGGCTTCGTGCATCACGATAGCTACGCGATCTTCGAGGACAATGTCGCGTTCGACGTGCTCGGCGCGGCGTTCGTCCAAGAAGCCGGCAACGAGATCGGCCGGTGGGCCCGCAATATCTCGATCAAGAGCACCGGAGACGACGATCCGGAGATGACCGTCGAACCGTTCGGCCAAGGGTATAAGAGGGTCACCAACTTCGACTTCGGCTTCAACGGCGAGGGCTACTGGATCCAGGGCGCGAGCCAGGTGGCCTTCATCGACAACGTCGCCGTGTCCGCAGCGGGCGGCGGCGTTCAGATCTTTAGCGATGTCGATGGCAACGAGAATCGAGATGCCAGCGTCGTGCCCCGCGAGCACCTGCCCGCGACTCGACAGGGCATCGTCACTGCCGAGTCCGGGCTCATCACGGTGAACCGCGTGCCGACCAACACCTTCACCGGCTTCGAGGTCATCAACTCCGACTTCGGGCTCATCACCTGGAACCACATGCGCAACCAAGGTGAGTGGGTCGGCTTTGTCTGCCCGTGCGACGGCAACACGCACCGCACCTACGCGCTGATCGACAACTTCCGCTTTTGGAACATCTACGGCCAGGGCATCCACCTGCAATACACCTCGCAGGCAACCTTCCGCAACGGCATGATCCTCTCGAGCGACCTCGCCACGCCCGGCCTGGACGACAAGCCGGCGCTCGATCTCGGCATCAACGGCGAAGGCCGAGGGTACGGGCTCGGGATGAACGGGCCCACCAAGCGACTCGACATCGAGAACGTCGTGATCGAGGGCTGGCGCTTCGGCCTCCGCACCCCACTCGAAGGCGAACTCAACGCGCTCGACGCCGGTGACAGCGTGGGGTCCGAGGGTGCGAGCGGCCTGCCGGTGCGCCGCTCGCGGTTCGTCGACCTCAAGATGGCCAGCAACGATCATCACCTCTATCGCCGCCAGAACGGCTTCACCGAGATCCAGGGCTTCCCGAACTTCCTCGAGATGCACGGGGGCGACTTTGCCATCGAGCATCCGAACACGCCACCGCTCGCTGACTTTACGGCCGAGACGCTCGGCGGCGTCGGCGTCGTGCATCTGAGCGGCCTGGCATCACGCGATTCCGACACACCGGGCGAGGGCCTGCCGCCCTATGACGTGCGCACCGTGGCCACCGGGGATCCCAACTACATCGTCGCCTACGGCTGGGACATCGGCGCCGATGGCACGATCGATCTCTACGGCGAGCGGGTCACCGTCGCCCTGCCGACCGAGCAGTCGACGCGGATCGCCCTGACCGTGTGGGATCACCAGGGAGCCACCGGTCACACCACGCGGACCGTTCACCCTCAGCCGACCGAGCCGTATCCCGATGCGATCGTCGACGGATCGTTCGACACGGACGACTACATCGGCGGGATCTACGCTCTGAGCAGCGCCGGCGCGAGCACGGGCTGGTTCTCAGCGCGCGGCACGCTCGAGAACAATCAAGCGGTGCTCCGCGGCCAGTTCCTGTTCTCGAGCATCGCGCAGGCCATCTACGATGATTTCGCACGGCGCGGGGAACAGATCCTCCGTTTCGACCTCGGCATCACGGAGGGGCACACCAACCCGACGCCCTTCGAGGCCAACGATGTGACCATCCGTGTGTTCGGGATCAACGGCGAGTTCGCCGCGAACCACCGCGAGGCCACACCACGCCGGGACAGCGCGATCCCAGTCGAGATCACACCGCTGTTCGAGGAACGCTTCGAGGGCGAGTTCGCGGTGACGAGCTTCGAGCGCACGATCGATTTCGGAATGAACGGCTTCCAGTACATCTTCATCGGCGTGCAGGGCGAGGGGATGGACCATGCGCTGCCCAACGATGTCGCGATCGTCGATAACGTCTCGCTCACCGGTTCCGAGCTCCCGCCACCGAACGATCCGTGCAACGCGGACCTCGATGAGAGCGGCACGGTCGACGCCCCGGACTTCCTCCGCGTGCTGGTGGCGTACGAGCGGAGTGCAGACGGCGACATCGACGGGGATGGCGACACCGATGGGGCCGACTTCCTGCTGATGCTCGTCGCCTACGGGACACCGTGTGGATGATCGGCCCACCGGTCGAGCACAAGAAGCCGAGCGCAGCTACTGCCCGCGGGTGAAGTCCACACCTCGGAGGCCGTCGCGTGTCCACCGGTACACCCCGTCGACCTCGAACTCCTCGATCGCGACCTCGTAGCTGGACGCGCCCCATTGCGGGCTCACGGGCGGCTCGTACCCGAGGATGTGTGGGGCGTAGTCGAAGAGCGTTGGCCGCGGGTCGTCCGGATCGTTGGGGCGGAAGCTCGGATTCGCATCCTCCGTCGCCCGCCGGCTCACCGAGCCATCGAAGAACAGCAGGTTGATATTCGCAACGGGCACCGCAAAGTAGGGCGTCGTGTTCTGGTGAAACCCGAAGTACTCGAAGTACGCGACCTTCTGGGCCGGCGCGCGCACCTCGACGAACTTCCGCCCACCGGGCATGATCGACTGCAGTGCGCCGCGGAAGAGATTGTGGTTGTCGAAGCTCTGCTCGAGCGTGCCGACATCGCCGATCTCGCGGTCGGGCGCGAACGACGCCGGCACGGGCTGATACGACGAGGTAAACGGCCAGAACTCGTCGAAGGTCGTCTCGAGCCCATCGTCACCGCGGAACGGGTTCGGCTGGGGCGTCAGTGTGTCGGGATCCTCCCGCCAGCTGATGCGCACCGTGTCCGCCGGGCACAAGCCGCTTCCCTCTTCGATACGCCCGGTCAGGTAATCGAGATACACCAAGTAGGTCAGGCGCCGATGGGGGATGACATTCTCGAGCGGCGCGACATCACGCAGCTGCGACTTGCGGCGGATGATGTCGGTGGCTTGGTACGCCGCCGCGTTGAGCGCGGAGAAGTCGGAACCCGAGGGCGCCTTCAGGTCGTCGAATGCGCTCGGCATGTCGTCGGGCGTCCAACTGAATGAACCGATGAGCGACTCGTCCGCGGCATAGGCGGCCTGCGCGATGCCGGTTTGGCGAAGGTTCACCTGGCACTCGATCACGCGAGCCGACGCGCGGGCCGAACCGAGCGCCGGCGCAAGCAGCCCGATCAGCAGCGAGATCACAGCCACGACGACCAGCAGTTCAATTAAGGTGAATGCACGGCCAATCATGTGGGGATGATTCAACATGCATCGCTCGCTTCCTTTGGGTGCGGTGTCGCCGGGCGAACATAATCCGAATGGACGCGTACGGTTTTCCCCAATGATCCTATCCCCAGTCACCACCGGGTTGCGACCGGGTGGGCGGAATCTTGCACGCGCCCCAGAAGAGTTCGGGCGAACCGAGTGCCGGCGGGCCCCGCTCGTGTTAACTTTCGTGAAGCTGGAGGGCAGCGGGTGATCGGTTTGCCCGCGCCCCCGACGAATCCGCCATCCTCGGCACCTTTGTTCGTGGATTCCAACCACATGGAGACGACCATGATGACTCCTCGCTCGGCTGCCACCCTTGCGGTCCTCGCCGGACTCGCTGCGCCCACCTTCGGCCAGGCCATCGTGGCTACACCGATCTTCGCCGACCCGGCCACACCGGGCACGCTGGGCATCCGCTCGTTCCTCGACCTCACCGCGACCCCATCGACCGCCAACATCGTCAATACCACCAGCCCGTTCTTCAGCTGGACGACCAACGTCTTCACCACGATCTTCACGACCGACGCCGATCCCACCGGCATCACCGACCAGTTCGCGGCGAGCTACGACCTCGATACGGACACGTTCACTCTTCTCTACCAAGAAGGCGTCACCACCACCACGACCGGTGAGACGCTCCTGGTGTTCGGCACCATCCCAACGATCAACGACGACGGGACGATCGGCACGGTCTTCGGCGATCCGGAAACCACGACGCGAGGCGAGGGCGTGGTCATCGGCACGCCGGATATGAGCGGCGACTACACCTACGAGGTGCTCCTCACCGGCATGTCGGACAGCATCCCCGAAGGCTTCTTCGGCGTCGTCGAGCGCTCCACCTCTTCGCCGACCGTCACCATCGATGCGGACGGCGAGATCGCCTTCCAGGACCGCGATTTCGGCGTGGCGGGCGCGCCCGACGCTGTACTGGCGAACATCGACCCCGCCAACAAGTCCGGCAGCCAGTTCTCGGGCGTCGACATCGTCGGCATCGAGGACGTCACCGTCGTCGGGGGCCAGCCCATCGATCCCGGCACCTCGATGCCCGGCGTCGAGACGGTCAACGGCATCTTCGAGTGGAGGATCGACTCCACCGGCGACAACTCGATCTACGATGGCGACCTCAACGGAAGCTCGGACTTCGACGACATCGTCGTCGTGAACAATGTGATCATCGCCCAGGAGGGCATCGTCTTCGACGGTGCGGCCCAGACCGCCGCAGGGCTCAGCCCGTTCGACGTCATCTCAACCGTCGACGATGCCACCATGAACGCGTTCGGGCAGTACGCCTTCCTCGCCAACTTCGACGCCGATCCGCTCGGCGAGTGGGTCGTCTTCGATGGCGGCACCGGTCCGCAGCTTATCGTGGCAGAGATGCAGCCGATCACGCCGGCGTTCCCGAACGAGCTCTGGACCAGCATCTCCGATGTCGCGCTCAATGCGGCGGGCGATGTACTCGTCACCGGCAGCACCGACGCGGACAGCTCGATCAACGGCGTCGCTGTCGTCTACGACCTCACCAACAACACCCAGATCCTTATCGCCCGAGAGGGCTTCACGCTCGTCGACCTCGTGCCCGGAACCCCCGGCTTCGAGGCACGGCTCAGCGAGGTTCAGAGCACATCGCAGCTCGCCAACTCGCTCGACACCGCCGTCATCCCCGCCGACCTCGAAGACCCCGTCACCGAAGCTCAGATCGGCTCGTCCGACGGTTTCATCCGCGTCGACTTCACTCGCGAGGTCCGCGATGTCGACGCCTCGGGCCAGCTCGACGCTTTCGACATCGGCCTCGGCCTGATCGCCCTGCCGGGCTTCGACTTCAACCTCGACGGCTCGTTCGGCACCCAGAACGACGCGCAGGACTTCCTCAGCGCCTTCTGATCGATTCGCACGGGCCATCGGCCCACCTCCGAACTGACACGACGCGGCGCCGGGCGAGTCGGCGCCGCGTTTTTCAATGCACACACCACACACCGCTTGCATCCCCGCTCGCTTGATTCCCGGCGTAGGGGCCATACACTCTCCGTCCACCGCATGTTCACCATGCGGGCTGGCCCCATCGTCTAGCCTGGTCCAGGACGCCAGGTTCTCATCCTGGAAACCGGGGTTCGAATCCCCGTGGGGTCACTTTCGGGTCTCGAGCGCGTGACACTGTATCCGTGCGCTCATGTCGTGCATACGCCTCCACGCCTGACCACTTCTCGGTGAATCCGGCTGTGCTTATGTGGCGTAGGCTTGGCTCATGCCGGTCTCCAGCGAACCCACCGCACCGCCCGACGCCTCCGCCCTCCCGCGCACGGTCCGCGAGCTCCGCGAGACCGCGTACCGCCCCAAGACGGTCAAGCGTGAACTCCGCGACAACGTCATCCGGCGACTCGCGGCCGCCGAGCCGATTTTCGATGGCGTGGTGGGCTACGACGACACCGTCGTGCCTCAGCTCGTGCAGGGGTTGCTCTCCGAGCACGATGTGCTGCTGCTCGGGCTTCGCGGGCAGGCGAAGACGCGGCTGCTCCGGATGATGGTGCAGTTGCTCGACGAGTGGATCCCCGTGATCGACGCGGACGGGCTCGACATCCCCGACGACCCACTCGCGCCGACGACGCGACCCGGCCGGCGGGCGCTCCAGGTGCACGGCGACGACACCGCCATCCGGTGGGTGCATCGCACCGAGCGGTTCCACGAGAAGCTCGCGACCCCCGATGTCACCATCGCCGACCTCATCGGCGAGGTCGACCTCGTCAAGCACGCCGAGGGCCGCCACCTCGCCGACGAGGCCACCATGCACTTCGGCCTCGTCCCCCGCTCCAACCGCGGGCTCTTCGTGCTCAACGAGCTTCCCGACCTCGCGCCTCGCATCCAGGTCGGCCTCTTCAATGTGCTCGAAGAGCGCGATGTGCAGATCCGCGGCTACCCGATCCGCCTCGATCTCGATGTCTGCCTGATGTTCAGCGCCAACCCCGAGGACTACACCAACCGTGGGCGCATCGTCACGCCGCTCAAGGATCGCCTCGGCTCGGTCGTGCGCACGCACTACCCGCCCGACAACGAGCTCGCCATGCGCATCACGCGCGGCAGCGCCTTCGTCGAGCGCGGCGCCGCCTCGAAGTCAACCGACCTTGGCCCCCCACATCGCCCAGAGGTCGACGTCGAACCCGACGACACCATCCACCCACCCCGGCCCACAGCCTGGGCACCCCCTCCAACACCAACGCCGCCCACGGTGCATGTGCCACCGATCCTGCACCAGATCCTTGAGGAGATGATCCGCCAGGCGCGCACCTCTCCACACGTGAATCAAGCATCCGGGGTCTCCGTCCGCGCCTCCATTGCCTGCTTGGAGTGCTTGGTATCCGCAGCCGAGATGCGGGCACTGCGGGCGGGGGAGTACGCGGTCACCGCTCGCCCCTGCGACCTGGGGCACATTGCAGCGGCCATGCGCGGCAAGATCGAACTCATGCTGGCCGACGAGTCGGGCGAGGCCGAGACGGCAGAAGACCGCTTGATCCACGCGCTCCTCGGCGAGGCCACCAAGCAGGTGCTCGGCCATCACCTCGATCTCGAGGCCGTCGAGCCGCTGTGCGCCCCGTTTGAGCGGGGTCTCACGCTCGAGCTCAGCAACGAGACATCGGGGGCAGACGCCGCTGCTTCCATCCGCCTGGTCGATGGGCTCGAGTCGGCCGCGACCGAACTCGCCCCAAAAATCGGACTCGATCCTGCCCTGGACGAGCACCTCGCCGTCTCAGCGGAATTAGTCCTCGACTTTCTGTATGTGAATCAGCGTCTTTCCAAACGAACAGGTCGCGGCGGCGGGTATCGCCGATAGACTCCTTCCAACACTGTGGGTTGATGCCCGCGGAGGAGTCGATCTTGAGACAGTTCGTACCCACCCTCGCCATCGGTATGGTCGCGCTCGCAGCGGGACAGGTGCCCGCTAGCCCGTGCCCCGATCTGCTGCCCCGCACACCGATCGACCCGCCGCTGGTCGCGGCACTGTTCGACGCCGTCGCAGCGCAAGAGCCGTGTGCCGATGCGAACGCCGACGGATCCCTCGATGCCTTCGACGCCGCTGCGCTGCTCGAGCAGGCGCTGCTCACACTCGCCGATCCATCGGCCGACGGACAGTCCACCGGCGACGATATCGACCACTTTGTCGTCGACCTGGAGATGGACCAGCCCTATACCCAGCTGAACACCGACGACACGACCGACGCCTTCGACCTCGCGGTCTTCGGCAACATCATTGCCCCACCGCAGTTCCCGCCGAACCTGCCCACCGGGCTCCTCCAGCACTTCATCGAACTCGAGGATGCGGTCATCCGCCTCTACCCAGGCTCGCGCACCGACACGATCTTCCACACGCACGATTGGTCCGGGCTCGGATGCACCATCGTCTTCTGGCGATCAACCGAGCCCGAGGTGCTGGTCGACATCCCCGGCATGCTCCGCGTCGAGGTCGAGGCCGACGACCGCATGCTCGTGCGCGTCGGCAGCGCCACCGACAACCGCAGCGCTCGCATCAACAATCAGGTCTTCGTGCCGGGGCAGATGTACTGGGTCAACATGAGCTACAGCGCGAACAACGGCAGCTTCGCCTTCTCTGTCGGCCCACGAAACGGTCGATCAGCGGCCCCGTTCACAGTCGGTTCGCCCACCGATGGATTCCCTGGCGCCACCGTGCCCAACGCCACGCCCGGCTTTCCCGCCTATGTCGCTGGCACGCCCGAAGCCCCAACCACCAGCCGAGGCCTCCTCCGCCTTGCCATACAGAGCGTCGTCCCCGGTGAACGCCTGAGAGCACAGGACTACGGTCACGCCGAATTCGATCTCGCCATGGACGGTGCCATCGGCAACGACGGCACCGCCGGCGGATTCCCAGAACTCGCACTCATCGAAGGCCAGCTCACCTGGAGATCTCTTACGGAGAGCATCTGGCCCACCGCGGGCGACGACATCCTCAACCCGCACGTGCTCGGCGTGTTCGCCGAGGCGTTGCGCGCGGGCGAAGATGTCGCCTGGCTGTGCGATGGCGATTCCGAGTCGAGCTTCCGGCGCGGCTACCTCAATGCACCTGGACTCCTGGCCCGACACGGCTTTTTCGGGCCGAACGTCATGCAGGTGCTCGCCTCGACCAACACCTCGCTCACCGGCCTCAGCGCACTGACCACGCCGGGCAGCATCGTCACCAGCAGTGCCTACTCCCCGAAGTTCACCTTGAACCGCGGCATGGATGATGCCGAGCTGGGGGCCGCCCTCGCGGAGTTCCGGGCCTCGCCCATCGTCTCCGACTTCGTCGATCGCATCGGCTTCCGGGGCCGCAACCGCGCAACGCCGGACGAGCCGGAATCTGGCTTCAGCTCACTCCGGTACCCGAACTATCTCCCCGCGGAGGAATCGGGCGACATCTTCTTGTTCGACTCGCTCTACACGCGCGGCGACGAGAGCGAGCAGGTGGTCGATGTATCACAGTTCGCACTCGCAGAGACGCCCGCTCGACACTGGTGGTTCGAGGGCGGGGAACGTATCACCGTTGGATTCACCGGCATCGAGCGACCCGAGGGTGCGCCGCGTATCTCCGTCCGAGTCGGCGGGCAGCCGATCGCGCCCCCGTTCTTCCTCCCAGCGGAGCAGGCCGATCAGCTCTACACCTTCGAGTCGCCCGAGATCTCGATCTCGAACGAGGATGGCCTCGGATTCCTCGAACTCGAACTCACCGGACCGGTGATGGTCGCGCCCGCTGGGAGCTACCTCCGCGTCACCCGCGATGCCAACGGCGCGCCCGCGCATGGGATCCTCGCGAGCTTCGCGGGCATCGGCGGGACCGATTCCGAGTCGCAGCGGGCCCGACTCTTCGAAGACCCGAGCGATCTCTCCACATTCTTCGACGAAGGCTTCCTCGCGCTGCACACCGTCGCGCTCCAGCTCGCCTTCAATCCAACCGGCCCGCCGAAGGCCTTCATCGTGCACAGCAACGGCCAAAACGACGCCGCACGACCACTCGATGAGCACGCCGAGAACATCGTCCGCATCGTCGAGGCGCAGCGAAACGCCCTCGTCGCTGCGGGGTTCGACGCGTACGCCGTCATCGTGGTGTCGCACGCCCAGGGCAACTCACTCCCGCCGGTGCCAAAGCCATTCGATCAGATCCACCTCACGTACGAGCCGGCGACGCTGCTCCGTCCCTGGCTCAGTGTCGTGCCGCTGTACTTCGCGGAAGACATCGTGCTCTCACGCGGCGCCCTCGCCGACGATGTGTTCCCGACACACCTCAACGAGTTCGGGAAGACAGCGCTCCTCGGCCGCGCGATCGAGGTCGGCGTCGACGCCCTCCAGGCGCAGTCCACAGCCGCGGATCCCTGAACGACGCTTGAGCACCAGATCCCGCGGTCAAACAGGCGCCAACCACTCCGGCATCGCCGTGGGTCGCCCGTCCCGGCCGATGCACGCCAGCGTGCTCGATGCCTCCACAATCGGCGTGCCCGTTGGTGTCTCGCCCGCGCGTTCCAGCACGACCGCCTCGTACGCGTGATCGACCCGTGCCCGCCCGCCCCCCACGATCGTCGTCCGGATCTCGAGCACATCGTCGTACCGCGCCGGGGCGCGGTACCGCAGCTCGAGCTTGGCGACCACCAAGAACAGCCCCGCTTCCTCGACCGCGGCATAGCTCACGCCCGCGTCGCGGAGCAGCTGCGTCCGGCCTTCCTCGAGCCACGCCAGATACGAGCTGTGGTGTGCAACACCCTGCGGGTCGCACTCGACATACCGCACCCGCACCGTGGTCACACCGCTCGCGGGGATCGGCCTCGGGGGCGCCGGCGCACTCATGCGAAAAAGTGAGCCTCAAGCATCAGCGCGAGCGCATGGTAGATCGGCAGGTGAAGCTCCTGCGCCTCGAACGTCCGCCCGGCCGGGGCTCTCACCTCCACATCGCACAACCGCGCGATCACCCCCCCGTCACGCGCCGTCACGCCCAGCACCTTCACACCACGGGCACGGGCCACGTGCACCGCCTGCACCAAGTTCGCCGAGTTCCCACTCGTCGTGATGCAGCACAGCACATCACCAGGACGGGCGAGCGCCTGCACGAGCTGGGCGAACTCGTACGGCCCCTGCACATCGTTGCTCATCGCCGACCGCAGTCCCATGAACCCGGTCAGCGGCACCGCGGGCAGGCCGAGCTCGAGCGACTCGGCTACCTCGACCGGCAGCCCCAATCGTTCGCTCGGCGGGAGTGGCCTCGGCATGAGAAAACTCTTGAGAAGCTCCGCTGAGAAGTGCTCGCAGTCCGACGCCGAACCACCGTTCCCCGCCAGATACAGCGTGCCACCCGAGACAAACGAATCACGGAGCAGCGAGAACGCCTCGACCACCGCCTGCCGCACAACAGCCAGCTCCGGGCGACGCGCGAGCAAGGACTCCAGGTGGGCCGTCACACGCGGATCAAGCGCTGGCCCCTTTGGCTCGACGGTTGGCTGCATCATCAAAGCCTACACGCTCACCCGGCCCGCAGGAGCGGGATGTCGATCCCGGCGAGGCTACTGAGCCATCCCTCGAGCAGCATGACCGCGAGCACCCACGCGATGCTGACACCCACCACATCTCCGCGTGTGAACGTGGGCAACGCTGCAAAGAGCTGGCGTTCACCACGCCGACGTAGGGCACGGATCCGCCGGCGAAGCGTCGACCGCGACGCCATGTGCATCGTTGCAAACGCCAGCCCCGCCGAGCCGAACGACGGACGCCGCAGGCGGACCAAGAGCCTCGCGTACCACGACACCCGTGCGAACCGGGCGAGCACGAGCTCGTCGCACGCCGATTCACGCAGATCACGCAACCGGCGGGCCGCGAGCCAGCACAGCGGATTCCACCAGCACGCCGCAAGGGCGAGCTGCGTCACCAACTGCACGAGCAGGTCGTGCCGGCGGATGTGCGCAAACTCGTGCAGCAGCACCGCTCGGATCTGATCACGCGGCCAGTACTCGGCAAGCTCCGGCAGCACGACCACCGGCCGAAGCACACCGAAAGCAAACGGACTCGCACACCCCCGCGAGACGACGATCGGCACCCGCCGGGCAACGCCCAGCTCGTGCGCCACCTCGTCGGCTGCACCGGCCACCCGCGAGCCGCGCTCGACCACCGCGCCGCGCCAGGCGATGAGCTGAACGGACGCGAAACCCATCGCATACCGAGCCGCGATGGTCACCGCCACCACCGCCCACACCACCAAGAAGGCCGACTGCACGGAAACGGGGAGCACCCTCAACACTTGCTCGATCACCGGGTCGCCGCCCGGTGTGATCCACACCGCGTTGCGGTAGATCAACCCAAGCACGAATAGCAGGAGCGACGACGCAATCGCCGACGCGAGCACAAACGAGCGGTCCCCGGCACGGTCCCGCGGCGACATGCCAACCGCCCGGAGGGCCACCGCGAGCACACCGATCGACCCGAGCACAACGAGGGTCGACGGGAGAAGCATCTCGAAGTCACCGACCAATGGCGTGGGCATCACCACCGCTCCTCTCTCGACGCGCGATCACATGATCATTCGCCCGAGCACACCAGGAATCCATCGAAACGTGGGGTGTGATTCGATGCACCGCCCGCGCACACACGGTTCATCCAGGTAAGCACCACCGTTGGCGATGGAGCGATCGGTCTGGATTCACCCAGCGACCGCGAGCGTTCCGGCCGGACCCGCATCACGGCACACCTGCATCAGGTGCAGCCGGCTGCGGACCGAGGCGGCACGGAACAGCCGCTTGAGGTGCGCCCGCACGCTGTGGTAGGTCAGACCCGTGATGTCCGCGATCTGCTCGTCATCGAAACCCTGGAGCACCAGCTCGAGGACCTGTCGCGACGCGGGCCGCAGCTCGCTCATCCAGACCGGCTCGTCTTTCCACCCGTTCCGGCAGCACTCAGCCACAGCCGGCGCCACATCGCGTGCCAACTGCTCGCTCCGATCGTCCTCCAGACCGCAGAAGACCATCAGCAGCTGGCGGCCAGACGCCGCCTCGAACACACCCAACAACTGCTTCCCACCGGCTGAGGCGAACGACGCCGGGACGAGCGAGGCGTCGAGCGGTGCCTCGTCTCGGTTGAGCAGCCGGTCTCGACCGAGCATGGCGACCTCGGTCATATCGAAGCGGATCCGCTCGACCGCACACGACCGGTCGAACGCGCTCTGCGAGTGCTCGCCCTCCTCGAGACCGACGCTCGCGGTGCACGCCAAGAGCGGCGGCTCGGCGAGCGACTCGAACACGGCGAGGGACACCGAGTCGGCCCCGCAGGCGTGCAGGGCCACGCGGCCCGCCTTCCCGAGCAGCGTGCGGTTACACAGCTCCCGCTGACCGCTGATCAGCCCGAGCTTGAAAATCGGGTACCGAAGCTCCGAAACACCGCTTGCTGCGTCAACGCTCATGTCGATCGGTCTCCGGCGACCCCCTAACACCAAGAGCCCGGTGCGGGGTCGGTCACCCGCCATGCGCGGCTCTTTGGCGACGCCGGCCGGTCCCCGACCGCACACGCCGCCCTCACTCATACGTCAACCCACCGGTGCGGTTCCGATTTCGGGCTAAACGTGGCTGAAGGGCAAAAAACCAAGGGAACCACCGAGTGCTGAGCACCGACCCTGACCTCACGAAAGCGCTGACATCACGAACGTTCCACGGTCGTGGTCCTTGCGCACCCCCGGGAACCGCATCGCCCGACCGTGGCCCACGAAGTAGACACCCGGCCAGAGGAGTTGCGACGCCAGAATCGCCTCGGTCAGATTCTGCAGCGCATCGCTCCGCCGCATCTCGAACGGTCGCATCGCCCCAGTGAGCACGATCCGCACCGTCGGCTCCGGGATCGCCTCGCACAGGTACTCACCCGTCACCGCGAGCGTGTCGGTGCCGTGCAGCAGCACGATCGAGTCCGTCGTCTCGCTCGCCGAACGCACCGCGCCGAGCACCCGCTCGCGGTCGGCATCCGTGAACTCGAGCGAATCCTTGTGCAGCAGCTCATGAACGCGGATCCGCACATCGGTCAGCCGCAGCCGACGCAGCATGCGGTCGACGATCGACATCGTGTTCGCGAGCGCGCCGGTCCGCTCGTCGTAGGTTTTCTCGATCGTCCCGCCGGTCGTGATCAGCTCGACGATGTGGGGTGTGTTCTCGGACATCGCCCCGAGTATCGGCGAACCGGACCCCCCGTGCAGGCCGCGTGGTCGCCCTGGCTACACCGGCGCGGGAACACGCGGCGCACGGGGCACGACTGGGAACGAGGAGCGCTCCGGCTCCACCGCGAGGTACCGCCGCTCGATCTTCGGGCTCATGCGGCACATCAGCTCGTACACGCTGCTCCCCGCTGCCTGGGCGAGCGCCGGCAGCGCGTTGGCCGCCGAGGCATCCGCTGAGAACAGCTCGACCTCAGCGCCCAGGCCCACAGACTCAGGCAGATCCGTCAGATCGATCGTGAGTTGATCCATCGACACCCGGCCGATCACCTGGGCCTCGTGCCAGCTCGGCTCGCCCTGCGCCGAGTCGAATCGAACCCGGACCGCCGTGCACCGCCCCGGCAACCCCTGCCTGAGATCGGATGAGAGCGACAGGGGGTACCCGTCCGCGTACCCCACGGGCACAAGGCCCACACGCGTCGGTCGCGTAGCACGCCATGCCCCGCCGTAGCCCACGGTCCGTCCAGAATCGACTCGCCCCACATGGATCACCCGGCTGAGCCAGCGCACCACCGGTCGGAGCGACTCGGCTTCGTCAGCGAACTGCGGCTCGGCGTTGGCCGGGAAGGCGAACGCCGCGTACCCAAACAAGCCCGCGCCGACACGGACCATCGTGGCATGCAGCGCATCACTGCGGAACGTGCCGCCCGTGTTGGCGATGTGCAGCATGCACTCGTCGGGCACGAGATCACCCAGCGACTCGACCCACTCCGCGAACACCGCGGCCTGCTCGAAGGTCATCAGCTCGCTCGAAGCGCCCGATGCAAAGTGACTCGAGAGCCCGGCCAGCAGAAGCCGGGTGTGCCCGAGCACGCCACGCACGAGCTCGGTGGCCTCCTCCGGGCCGCGCCCGCCGCGCGCCATCCCGCTATCGAGCTCGATGTGGACAGCGAGCGGGATCCCGAGCCGCTCGCCGAGCTCCGCTGCGGCGCGGAGCGACGCCTCATCATGCACGGTCAGCTGAAGCCGCCCTTGCGCGGCGGCGCGGTAGACCGAGTCCGCACGGTCGAAATCCTCCGCGGGCATGAGCACCAGGATCGGCAGCGCGATCGATGCGTCGAGCAGATCTCTGGCCTGATCGAGCGTGTACACCGCGAGCATGTCGACCCGCCGCAGGGCGAGCCGCTTCGCGACCCGAACAGCACCCAATCCGTAGGCATCGGCCTTCAAGACCGCGCACAGACGGCGGTTCGGCCCGATCACTCGCCGGATAACGGCGAGGTTGTGGTCCAGAGCGACAAGATCAACCTCGATGTGACTGGTCTGGGCCACGCTGATTCGGCCTCCTGCCGTGGTTTGTACACCGTGAACTGGCGTCCGCGGTTGGTATCGACCGAACCAACACTCTAGGATCAAACCCAGCGGGTCCTCGCGTGTTGCGACTCCCGCCGCCCCGCGCTGCTGGGCGACACATCGAATTCACCGCCGAGCGTGCGGCTCCCGATCCCGATCGCTCGTCCGTGTGCTGCCGTGCTCCGCCCGGTGCGTCGAGCATTCGACGTCAGCACTCGGACCAGTCATCGGTGGGGAGCGGTGCGAGCGGCCCAAGCTGGAGCATCACTCGATGCCCGACGAGGTTGCTGACGTGGACGCCACAGCGTCCGAGACATCCACCAAGACCACACCCGGCTCCGATGCACCGGTTACGACCGCGGCGTCTCAGTGGGGTGATCCCAAGCCCGCAGCGCCCCCACGCAAGCCCAAGGACGAGGCCGACGAGCCCCGCCCCAAGCGCTCGCGCCGTCGGCGCCGATCGTCTGACTCGAACAACGAAGAGACCGCCCCCGGCGATGCCCCATCGGACACCACGCCGCGGTCAGCCCCCGACGAGTCCGCGAGCGATGCCGAGGCCGGCTCGCGAGAGCGCGATGACGACCGCCCGAAACGACGACGGCGCCGACGCCGCGGAGAGAGCGCGGATACACCGAAATCGGACGCCTCTTCTGATCGCGCCTCATCCGATCGCGAGACCGGAGACGAGTTCGACGACACCATCGACCGCCACAAGTACCGCACCCCGCCCGCGGCCAAGCCCACGCTCGAGATCGGCTCGGACGACTGGAAGGAGATCTTCGACGGTCGCACCTTCCGCGAGCTCGGTCTCCGCGAGACCGTGCTGAAGGGCGTCGAATCGCACGGGTTCGAGTACGCCACGCACATCCAGGCCAAGCTCATCCCGCCGATCGTCGAGGGCCGCGATGTGCTCGGCCAGGCCCGCACGGGCACCGGCAAGACCGCGGCGTTCGGTATGCCGATCTTCCACTCCGCGAAACGGCAAACCCCCTTCCAAACCATCGTGCTCGCGCCGACGCGGGAGCTGGCGATCCAGATCGCGGCCGAGCTCGACGCCATCGGCAAGTGGACGCCCATCCGCGTCGCGGCGGTCTACGGCGGCAAGAGGATGGATCAGCAGGTCCGCGAGCTCGAAACCGGTCCCGACGTGATCGTCGCCACGCCCGGCCGCCTGATCGACGTCGTCGAGCGGCGCGTCATGCACCTCAAGAACGTGCGGCAGATCGTCCTCGACGAGGTCGACCGCATGCTCGACATCGGCTTCCGCGACGACATCCGCCGCATCCTCTCGATGATCAAGAGTCAGCGGCATCAGACCATCTTCGTCTCGGCAACTATCTCCGACGAGATCGAGAAGCTCGCCAAGAGCTTTATGACCGACCCGGTCGACGTACGCACCGTCACCGGATCGCTCACCGTGAGCCTGGTCGACCAGTTCTACTGCTCGGTGCAGCCGTGGGACAAGCGGCCCATGCTGATCCACCTCATCAAGAATGAGAAGCCAGAGGTGGCCGTCGTCTTCTGCCAGATGAAGCGGACGGTCGACAAGATCAAGATGCGCCTCAAGGACGCCGGCATCGACGCCGCCGCCATCCACGGCGACATGATGCAGCAGAAGCGCAACGCCATCATCAAGAAGCTCCGCGCGGGAGACCTGCACATCCTCGTGGCGACCGATCTCGCAGCCCGCGGGCTCGATGTCGACGGGATCACCCACGTAGTGAACTTCGACATGCCCGAGGACCCCGAGGTCTACATCCACCGCATCGGTCGCACCGCGCGGGCCGGGCGCCGCGGGCGAGCGTTCACGCTCGTCACGCCCGAGCAGGGCGACATGCTCACCGCGGTCGAGCTGCAGGCCAACGCGCACATCGAGCAGATGGTGTTCGACGACTTCGAGCCGAGCCCAGAGCCCGACAATGTCCGTGCCGAGAAGAAGGCCGAGGAACAGCGGACCGAGGACGCCAAAGCCCTCAACCGCTTCGCGGCGCCCAAGCTCCCCGGTGAGAGCGGCGCCCCGGTCGCCGACGCCAGCAAGTTCCCCGGCGGCGTCGTCCCGACCAAGCTTCCGCCCAAGAAGCGCGGCGGCCTCGTGAAGACCAGCAAGACCATGAAGCAGGCCGCGGCGGACGCGAAGCTGCGCGAGATGTGAGCATCCCGAAGGAGAAGATGCGATGACGATGAACGTGTCCCCGCTCACGGTGCGCGCGCTGTCTGCGGCCTTGATCGCCGCGCTCGGCGTGGTCGGCTCGGCGGCCTCGCAGGATGGCCCGTTTCGGGCTCATCTCGACGTCACCTACCGCGAGACCGAGCAGCGCGATCTCAAGCTCGACGTGTACGTGCCGACCACGCACGGCGACGGGCCGCACCCCGTCGTGCTGTACATCCACGGCGGCGGATGGGTCGGCGGCGATAAGCAGTGGGTCGCCGCCGAACCACTCACCGAGATCGGGTACGCCGTGGTCAGCATCCAGTACCGCTTCAGCACGGAAGCGCTGTGGCCCGCGCAGCTGCACGACTGCCGGGCAGCGGTGCGCTGGGTGCGCGCGCACGCCGAGGAGTACAGCCTCGACCCTGAACGGATCGTGGCGGCGGGCTCCTCCGCCGGCGGGCACCTCGCGGCGATGCTCGGTACCGCGGGCAACGCGCAGGAGCACTGGCTCAACGAGCCCGACCCGGCCGATGCCGATCAGTCCTTCGCGGTGCAGGGCGTGATCAACTTGTACGGCCCCGCGGATCTGCGGGAGCCCGACGAGCGCACGCCGTGGCACCTGGTCGAGCGGCTGCTCGGCGGGGCGGTTGAAACCCGGCCCGCGGCGGCGCTGTCAGCGAGCCCGATCGCCTATGTCGATGCCGCGGACCCCCCCTTCCTGATGGTGCATGGCGATGCCGACCCCATCGTGCCGATCGCGCAGAGCCGAAACTTCAACCGAGCGCTCGAGCGGGCCGGTGTGGACACAGAGCTGCTCGAGCAGCCGGGCGTCGGACACGAGGTCAACGCCGAGCTGGCGTGGCCCGTGATCACGGCCTTCCTCGACGACACACTCACCACCGACGAGTAACGACCTCGCTCACGCGTAGCTGTGCAACCCGCTGATCACGAAGTTGATCACGATCCAGTTGAACAGCATCACACCGGCGCCCACGATCGACAGCACCGCGGTCCACAGCCCCTTGTCGCGGGCCTTGAGCCGCACGTGAATCAGCACGATGTACACGATAAAGGTGTTGAGCGCGAACACCTCCTTCGGGTCCCACCCCCACGGCCGGCCCCACGAGTGGTCCGCCCAGATCGCACCCATGACGATGCCGGCCCAGAGCAGCAAGAAGCTCAGCTCGATCAGCACCATCGTGGCGCCATCGAGCACCTGGCCCAGGTTCGTCGAACGCCCCTGAGCCGCCACCGACGCACCACCGGTGAACAGCATCGCGCCGCCAGCCCGCGCGTAATCGGCCCGCGACCCCATGAACGCCCGGCGCACGATGTACAGGCCGCTGAGCGCGGCGGCCATCGCGATCAGCGCGTAGCTCGCGATGATCACGTTCGTGTGGATATACAGCCAGAGGTCGTGGAGGATCGGCATCATGTTCTTGATGCCGGGGTCGAGCTCGGGGATGTAGTGGGCCGCCATCATCGCGCACATGCACGCCGCGGAGGCGCCGAGCGCGAACAGGTTTCGCATCGGCCCGCGACGCGAGACAAACTCGAGCACGATCGCGACCGCCGCGGCCAGCCACACGCTGGTCGTTACCGCCTCGAACATGTTCGAGTTCGGCCACCGGCCGCTCACCCACCACCGCCACGCCAGCGCGAGCGTGTGCAGCGCGAAACCGCCCCAGAACAGCCCAAGACCGACGCCCCGGGCCCCCTCCCACTTGTACGCCACCGCCATGAGCAGCAGCGCCACCGCAAACAAGTAGACCAGCCACACCCACGTCAGGTGCGCTAGCTTGAAGTACCAGCTCTCGAACGCGAGTCGCGTTGGGCTCGGGTACGCGCCGGGGTTCACCTCGGTACGGAGCAGCTCGACGAAGCCGGCCAGGGCCGCGTTCGCCCCCTCCGCGTCTTCGACGCGCCAGGTCGCTGAAAGCTCCGCCCACGCCCGCCGGAGCGGCTCACCCGCGAGCCCTGCCTCGATATCGGCGACGCTCCCCCACGGCATCTTGCCCCCAGCCTCGGTCACGCGGGGCGGCGGCGGCACGAGCCGCAGCCGGGAGCCGAGCGCACCGGGCTGCTGAAGCTGCACCGACGCCATGATCTGGTTGAACGCCTTCGATCCACGCAGCAGGTCACTCGAGAGACGGCGGAGCAACGTCGCGGTCTCGGGCCCGATGAGCACCTCATCCCGGATCATCCCGGTCTCGAGGAAGACATCGAGCTCCTCGCGCGAGGCCAGACCGTCCCGCTCGGCGGCCTGCACGATCTGCGATCGCACGACCTTCTTCTTCACGAACACCGTGGGCTCGGCCGCGTGCGCCTGCGGCCGCAGCATCAGGTCGAGGTACGCCACGTCGGGCGGGAGCGCCGCGATGCGGTTGCGGCCGGCGATGGTAGACAGCGCATCGCGGGCGAACGAGTCGTAGCTCTTGAGCCGGCCGTCGGCGTACACCGCGGCTCGGTCGAGCGGAGATAGATCGAGCTGCGCCGCGAACCCATCGTCGATGGGCTTGCTCGACCGCGCGAGCATGCTGGAGATGAGCACCGCGAGCCCGAACGCAACGAGGACACCGATGGCATACGGCACGACTCGCTTCACGCCGGCACCTCCTCGGGCTGCTCGACCTCCGGTGCAGCGGCCTGTGTGGGCGGCGCCTCACCGGTTGATTCCGACCGCTTCGCCTCGTGCGCCGCGAGCGCCGCCGCGGTCCGCCGACGGATGATCATGGGCTTGACGTAGAACGCGTAGATCAGCCCGAGCACGGTCAGACACGACCCCGCGAGCATGGTGTACACGCCCTCGCGGTTGGTCACGCCGAGACCCGTGTAGTTGAGCCCCGCCGAGCCCTCGCGCGGCGCATCCCAATACGCCTGGAAAAACCACAGGCCGCCGTGCTCCGCGGGCCGGTTCGTCGCGATGCTGGCACTGGCGGCCTCGTCTCCCGCGCCGAAGACCACGTGGCTCGTCCAATCACGGATCGACGCGACCGAGCCCGTGAACCCGCCCACGTGCGTTGTCAGCTCGAAGTCATTGAGCACCACCGGATCGGGCAGCTCGCGCGTCTGCCGACTAAACATCACCTCGACGTCGCGCCCATCGGGCAGCGTGAGCCGCGTCGGCTGATACAACCCGAGCCCGAGCGCCGCTTCATCCCCACTCGGGAACGGGTACTGGTGGTACGCGAGCCACACACGGGTGGCGTCGGCACCCGTGCCGACCACCGCGCGCACCATCGAGAGCAGCCGCTGGCGCTCGACATCGCGGTCGCGACGACGCGGCGGGATGATCAGCGCTCGCTCTTGCACGACCGGCCGCTCCACGAGCGAGGTCGCCGTCATCACGAAATTGCCCCCGAGCGCGACAGGTTCACCCATCGCGAGCGACCGCTCGACCACGCTCATCGCGCCATCCTCGGACTCGATGCGCGACATCAGCACAAGACCGGCGTCACCCACACCCGGCCCCGCGACGAACCGCACCCGAGGACCACCCTCCGGCATCGCGCGGACCTGCTCGAGCGCGAACTCGTCTTCGACCCACGAGAACCCGACGAGCCCCGCTGCGGTCGTCGACTCATCTTCATGGAACGCACGAAGCGGCCGCTCGCGCGACCGCGCCGGGTCATCGGTGATGTCGACCGTCAGCGTCGGGTCGAGCACCTCCCCGCCATCGGCCATCCGCGATTCGAGCGCGGCGTATTCGAGGTACCCCTCGATCCGAATCGGCACGCCATCGATCGAACCGGCATCCACCGACAGCGTGCGGCCGAGTGCATCGTTCACGCCGGACGCCGGCCACAGGCTCGCGGCGTCGCTCGCGTAGTCGTTGTAGCGCGGCAGTCGATCGATCGGCAGCTGGTTCCAGGCGCCGTGCGCCGGGGCATCGGTGGGCACCGCTCGCCAGTGCAGGGCCGCGGTGTCTTTGATCGCAAAGGTCCGCTGGGGCATCAGGGCCAGCTCGGCCGAGAGCGATTCGTCCACCAGCGCCGCGCCTCCGTACTCTTCGAGCTTCTTGACCCGCTGCATGGGCGGGTTCATCCCGGGGACGAACACCAGGTCTTCGGTGTACTGCGGGAAGCCATCGAGCATCTGGCGGAAAAACGCCTCGCCGCCCGGGGGTTCGATGCGGAGCGTGACCGCATAGGCTGTTTTGCCTTGGTCGTCACCGGAGAGAATCGGCCACTCCGGATCGATCGAGGACACCGTCACGCGGTACGGCCCGGATGCGCTCTCGATGATCGCGGTGTTCCCCGGCAGCGCCGGGAACGTGGACCCTGCGCTGCCCTCAAGACCAACACTCACCGATCGCTTGAGGATGTAGGTATCGCCCTCGACCTTCTGGGAGAAGTACACCACGCTGCCGAGCGCCAGCACGATCACGCCCGAGTGGATCATCCACGGCCCGAGCTTGAGCAGATTGAACGGGATCCGCCGGAGCGTCGTGACCGTCAGGTTCACGCACAGCAGCGCGCACAGCCCGATGAACGTGTTGGTGTGAAACCACTCGTACTCGGTCAGTTCGAACGCTGGGAGCTGGCGCACCATCAGGTGCTCCATCGCGAGCCCGCCCTCAGCACGCCGCGGCACGAGCACGCCGGCCGAGCCCACGGCCATGTAGATGAACAACACGGTCAGCGTCGTGATGCCGAGCCACACCGACGACAGCGCGCCGAGCGACACACGAACAGGCCATGGAAGCCGTTGGGATCGAGGGGGGAGAGCGTCGGGGGAAGAGTCGTGCATCGTCGGTCGTTTGGTTCGTCACTCCTGCGGGGCCGGATGGTAGCCCGTCGAACAAGAGTTGAGCCAGGGGTCGAGGCGCGATTCGAGACGCGAGGCGTTGATAAACTCGTCGGCTCAAGAGAACACCACACGCCACCAGGAGCACCGCACATGGCCACTCGCCGGCCCCGGTCCAGCGCCCGCCGTCCATCCTCGCGATCCGCCCGCCCTGGGAAGCCGCTCGGCTCTTTCCCGGAGGAGCGGCTGCACACGCTCGCACGTGACCTGTGGTGGACATGGAGCCCCACCGGCCGCCGCGTGTTCGAGGCCCTGGACCCGCCGCTCTGGCGTGCCACGAACCACAACCCCTTCAAGACCATCAGCCACCTCTCCGCCGAGCGACGCCGCACCATCGCCGGCGATACGAACTTCGCCCGGGCCCTGGCCCAGGCCGAGGCCGACCACGCCGACTACCACCGCACCCGCCCGTGGTACGCCCGTACCGCGACCGGGAAGCAGAAGCGGATGCACATCGCCTACTTCTGCATGGAGTACGGCCTGCACGAGCATCTGCCGCTCTACTCCGGCGGCCTCGGCATCCTCGCGGCCGACCACCTCAAGTCGGCCTCCGACCTGGGCATCCCACTCACCGCCATCGGCATGCTCTGGCGCGAGGGCTACTACCGCCAGGAACTCGAGACCGATGGCTCCACCCGCGTGGTCTACGAGCGGTACGAGTGGGACGACCTTCCGATCGTCGACACCGGCGCGTCCATCACCGTGCGCATCGGGCGGGCCGATGTCATCGCGAAGATCTGGTGTCTCCAGGTGGGCCGCGTGCCGCTCTACCTGCTCGACTGCGACCACGAGGCCAACCCGCCCAAAGCCCGCGAGCTGACGCGCCGCCTGTACTCGGGCGACAACGAGCACCGCATCCGCCAGGAGGTGCTGCTGGGCGTCGGCGGGTATCTCGCGATGCAGGAGCTTGGCATCGAGCCCACGGTGCTGCACCTGAACGAGGGGCACGCCGCGTTCGCCCCGCTCGAGGAGCTCGCCCAGCAGGTCGAGGCGGGATACTCGTACGACGAGGCGGTCGAGATCGTGCGCGCGGGGAGCGTCTTTACGACGCACACCCCCGTGCCCGCGGGCAACGACCGCTTCGACCCCAAGCTCTTCAACAAGTACATGCGATCGTACGGCGAGCGCCTCGGGCTGACGAACCGTCAACTGCTCGCCCTCGGCCGTGAGGACGAGACGGATACGACCGAGTCGTTCTGCATGACAGTGCTCGCGCTCAAGCTCGCTGAGCACTGCAACGGCGTCGCCGAGCTGCACGGCGAGACCTCGCGCACGATGTGGATGAAGACGTTCGACGCCACGACCCCTGATGAGGTGCCGATCGGCCACGTGACCAACGGGATCCACGTTGAGACGTGGCTGAGCGACGATGCGCGCCCCTTCTACGACCGCCACTTCAAGCCCAAGTGGAACGGCGCCGGGCCGGAGGACGACTGGTGGAAGAATGCCCGGTCTATCCCGCCGCGGGAGATCTGGGCCCTCCGAAACCGGCTGCGCCGCAAATTTGTGTCGGAGCTGCGCACGCGGATGCGCGACCAGTACCAGTACCACACGATGGACCCCAGCAATATCATCGACCTATACGAGCAGCTCGACGAGAACGCGCTGACCATCGGCTTCGCCCGACGGTTCGCGACCTACAAGCGTGCGATCCTGATGTTCCACGACGAGGCGCGCCTGGCGCGCCTCCTGCACAACCCCAAGTGTCCGGTGCAGATCGTGTTCTCGGGCAAGGCCCACCCGCGCGACCTCGACGGGCAGGAGTTCGTTCGCCGGGTGTGGAAATTCTCACAGAAGCCGGCCTTCAAGGGCAAGGTGTTCTTCGTGCAGAACTACGACTGCGCGGTCGGGCGGATGCTGACCTCGGGCGTCGACCTCTGGCTCAACAACCCGATCCGGCCGATGGAGGCGTCGGGCACCTCGGGCATGAAGCCGCCGCTCAACGCCGGGCTCAACTGCTCGATCCTCGATGGGTGGTGGCCCGAGGGCTACAACGGGCGGAACGGGTGGACGATCGGCGGCGAGCAGTTCCGCTCGGAGCGCGCCCAGCTGCGCTACGACGCGGATGCGCTGTACGAGGTGCTCGAGACCGAGGTGGTCCCCTGCTTCTACGACCGCGGGCGCGACGGTGTGCCGCGGCGGTGGTGCTCGATGATCGGTGAGAGCTGGCGGAGCATCTGCGCCGAGTTCTCAACCCACCGCATGCTGCGCGACTACTGCGAGCGGTCGTACTGGCCGGCGCACGAGAGCTCGTAGCGCATCGCGCATCATCGAGTTCCGTAGCCCGGTGGCGGGAGCGTCCGCTCCCCCGTCTGGGCACGGGGCATCGGTGGGTGAATGTTCGTGGGTGCGGGAAGCTCCCACCACCGCATCCGGGAAGGCGAGGACGCTGTGAAGACGTCAAGTGCGCGAGCCGGCTCGCTGCGGGGATCACCACACCCGCCCCATGTCAGCACCACCTAGTTCTCTTCCGACGCGAGGTCGTGCTCGACGTCGAGTCCGAGCACCTGGCCGTGCTCATTGAGCGTCACTTCATACGTCCGGGTGGAAGCGATGCCCTCCACCGCGAAGACGCCAACCTCTTCACCAACACCGCGCTCTGCTTCCAGCAACACAATGCCGGGTACAGCCCGCTTGACCGCGTTGCGCACCGCACCGGGCAGAGAGTCGAGCGGCACAGCCTGTTGTACGCTGTAGATCCTGCCCGCTTCATCGATTTCGACGTCATAGGTGTGGGTCGCATGCTCCACCTCGAGCTCGTACAACCGCGTTCCGTTCTCTTGGTAGGGCTCGGCGCCGGTGATGGTCCCCCCATCGAATCGCGCGAGCGTGGCCTCGCGGACCGTTTCGGGCAGGTCGTTCACCCGCATCGCCTGTTCGAGTTCCAGCATGCGTCCATCTTCCAGAATCTCCATGTCCCAGATCGTGCCGTCGGCTTCGCCGAGTATGTCGTAGAACGTGATGCCGGCTTCGGTGAATTTCTCGACCGATGTGATGTGAAGTCCATCAACGGATGCCATCGCTGTGGCTTTGACGGGGGCTGGGAGGTCGTTCGCTGTCGGGGCTGAAGTGCACCCGGCGATGGCGATGGCCAGACTCACGGTGCCGGCTGATAGGAGAAGAGTGGCGAGGCGTCGCATTGAGGTTCGTCCTTGGTGATCAGGGATGCACCGGTGCCACCATGTGCGACACGAGCGAATCGAACGGCATTCAATACTAGAGCAGACCAAGTCAACTCGTCTTGCCAGTCTCAGCGGTGGATCGACCGACTCCGGGACTTGCGTGCCACCGGCGGCTTGCCCGCCAGTGTTCAAGGGCTTTGGCGTTCGCACTGGTGGGTAAGCCACCAGTGGCACCCGCGACGAATTGACTTGGAACGCACTAGCGGCGGTGGACACTCGCATTGATTGCGTTCGTCGTCCGACGGTGTTGAGTTGGTCATGGAGGGCGGATCATGCACCGCCGTGACGAACGAATACGCCGATGCGCCGCAGGCACATCAACTGCCCCGAGGCCCGCACGCGCCGCACGTCTTCGCACCGGCACCCGTGTTCCACGACACGCTCAGGGCCTTCATATCGCCTCGAGTGGAAGCAACAACATCTGCCGCGGGAATCCAGCGGGAACACGGGCGTCATCGTGACGGGGCACCAAAGGCTTCGCCATCCTGAGCCGACTCGGGATCGAAGAAGGCCACGGACATCGAGCCAAAGGCGTGGTAGCCCCTCACTCCGGCTTGACGGGTACCCATCACTCCCATGCTGTCGGAGGGTGCAGAGGTCAGCAGCACGAGTTCACCCGCCGTAACGCCTCGAGATGTCAAGCCACGCGCGACGTTGGTGGCGTCGATATCACCCGACGGCGGCCACGCGAAGACCACGAACACCATCCCATCGGCCGGCGCGATGAAGTCGAACTCGCCCTCGAGGTTCGGCCACCCGTCGATCGCGATCGCCGACGCTGGGATCTCCGGGAACGATTCTCTCGCCGACTCCTGCATGGCGGGAACGAGCGAGAGATGCTCCTCCGTCAGATGGCCGAACCGACCGTGCTGACACCCGGCCGGTGCCACGAGCGCCACCCCAGCGCCCCCCACGAGCGCCGCCCCGGTGCCCCCGATGAGCCGCCGACGTTTGGAGTTCTTCTTGTTCATCCTGTCCCTCGCAGTGTGAGTGAATCTGTGTTCAGTCATCAGCTCGCAGTCGAAAAGTACCGCGGGATCCAGGGGCATACCAAGCGCGCCGCATAGGCACGTTGAGAAAAAGGGGTTCCCCCAGGCGGCACCGTCTCCGCGCCGGGAAACCTCGCGCGGTGCCAACCACGTGGACCACGCTCCACTCGTCACCCTCCCCAGAGAGTGGCGAGGTGGCCTCAAGAGCCAGAACCGAAGAAGCAGCAAGAAGTCATGATGATCAGGGTGAGTCACCTCGCCATCTCGCCACCTCGCCACTGTTTGGGGCGTTGGCAGCGTGACCTCCGATCGCGCTCAGTACCCCAGCCGGGTCAAACGATCGGCGACCTGCGCGGCGTACCCACCGCCGAACAAGTGCGCATGCACAAGCAGCGGGTAGAGCTGATACACCAGCATCCGGCGCTCGAAGAAGCCCTCACCGATCGGGCGGCGCTCGTGGAAGCGCTCGAAGAACCGCGGCCCGCCCGTGTCGAACAGCGCGATGAAGGCGAGGTCGCACTCGGGGTCGCCACGAAAGATCGCTGGGTCGATCATCGCGAGCACACGGCCACTACCGGTCACCACATTGCCCGACCACACATCACCATGGAGCAACGACGGGCGATCGGGCTCCATCAACACACCATCAAGATCGCCCGCGAGCCGCTCGCACCGCGCGAGCGTGCTCGCGTCGAGCTGGCCAGCTTCGTGCGCACCGCGGGCGAAGTGCATCAGTCGATGATGCGCAAAGAACGCCGACCACGACTCCATCACCGGGTTCGGCAGCGGGAGCGGACCGATGAGCGTCTCGCGCTCCAGGCCGAACGAGCACGACCCGGGCACCACCTCGTACAGATCCACCAGCAGGTCAGCCAAGTGGTTTCCCGAATCCCCCGGCCCGAGCGATGGGTTCACCACCGCGCCCGTGTCGACCGTCGTCTCGTCCACCCACGCCAGCACCAGCATCTCCGACGCCGCGTGAAGTACCCGGGGCACCGGGAGCGCGGTCCGCTCGGCAAGTTCGCGCACCATCCACCCCTCGATATCGAGGGCCCCGCCGGCTCCCCCTGCCTTCACCACAACCGATTGTCCATCCGCACCCTCGGCGCGAACAACCTCAGCGACGCACCCACCCGCCAGAGATGAGACCCGGCGGATCTCCGTCCCCAGGATGTTCGCCAGTTGTTCCCGCAATGCCCGATGCACGGGAGTGTTGTACCGATCGGCGTGGTGAGCGGTCGGTTCAACACCCACACCGGGTCCGGCCGATGCATACGCTTCGCTTTGGGATGTGCTCCCCGGTCGCGGCCAGCGTGGGCCCGATGGGCGAGCCGATGTGGAGAGGCCGATGCGCACACGAACAGGGTCCGCGGGGTTCACACTCATCGAGCTGCTTCTGGTGGTGGCGATCATCGCGCTGCTGATCGGGCTGCTGCTGCCGGCGCTCGGGCAGGCGCGAGAGGTCGCCCGGTCGATCTCGTGCAAGAGCCAACTCCGCCAGCTGTCGATGCTCCTCGACGTGTACGCGACGGATCACGACGAGGAGTACACGCCTACCTGGGGTCGCCCGCGGTGGGCGGTCGGCCTGCTGGCCTACGCGGATGTGCGCGTCGAGCGCTTCCGCGTGACCGAGACCGTGGAGGGCCAGACGGTCGAGCGTGATAGCTTCCGGTTCGCTTTCAACGACGAGAACGACGACGACGGCGAGGGCGGCGCCACCGCCACGGTGCCATCCGCGGTCCGCATGCTGCTCTGCCCGAGCGACCCCGGCGGCCCCGACCACGGCAAGGACTTTGAGCCGGAGATCGAACCAAACCGCAAGCGCAGCTATGTGATCAACGGCTTCAACGACGAGCTCGCACGACGCACACTCACCGGCGAGGGCAACCCGGACTGGGAGGCCGAAGTCGAATCGATCATCTCGGCACGAAACAACCAGGAGTTCCGGCGGCTCGTGCGCTACCGCTCGGCCCGCCGGACGTCGATGCGGTGGCTGAGCGACACCGCCGTCTTCGGCGAGAAGTACTCGAGTTCGAGCCACGAGTACCTGGATCTCATCGAGAACGTCGGGAACGATTTTTCCGAGCTCAACCGCCGGCGGCACGCGGACCAGTACTCGAACTACGCGATGGCCGATGCATCGGTCCGCTCGATCCGCGACCCGCTCGCGCTCACACCGACCAACGTGTGGGGCGCGACCGGGTGGGGTCGACAGTCGGTGCTGAACTTCGTGGAGGATGTCGACGACCTGGGCGACGAGAACTCGCCCGAGGAAGAGGACGGACGCTGAGATGAGCATCAAGACCATCGTGCTCGCTGTGATCGTGGTCGCGCTCACGGGTGTCGTGACCGTGGTGTATCTCAATCAGAATCGCCCGCCCGAGATGGCGATTCTCGGCCGTTCCGTCGAGCAACGGGGCCGCACGATCCACACCTTCAGCCTCGGCGGCGAGTACGCGATCCGCTCGATCGAACTCCGCGCCGCCGAGCCGCCCGCGCCCACCGCCGATGACGACCAGACCGGGGACACCGAAGAAGAGGATGCGGACCCCGGCGTGGTATGGCGCGTCGTCGCTCTCGATGAGCCCGTGATGCTCGCCAACTTCACCCTCGGTCGGCTCGGCCCGTGGGGAGGCTTCGATATCGAGGTCCGCCGGTTCCGCGACATGGTCAGGGGCGAGCGGTACGTCCTCGAGATCGATGCCGTCGGACGGTCCGCCGAGATCACCTTTACGCACCCCGACAGCTGACGCACGGCTCGTCCGAGAGCGAACACCGCTCGGGAGAATCGTGGATTCATGCCGACGCTCGCGATCGAGGACTTCATCGGCGGGCAGGTGATCTTCATCGGGCTGATCGTGGCCCTGATGATCGGTGGGGCCATCGCCGCGTGGTGGTTCGACCGCAAGCGGCTCGACGCGCTGCGGGCGTGGGCCGCGAGCAACGGGCTCACGTTCGACCCGCACAAGCGCAGCTACGCCCTGCCGATCTCCCTGTTTCGGAAGGGGCACTCGCGGTGGGCGCGGCGGTTCTGCACCGGTCGGCTCGAGCAGCCGATCGCTGGGCTCGACGATCACCCACCGCTCGAACTCTTCGAGTACCACTACGCGGTCACGAGCGGCTCCGGGAAGAACCGCCGCACCACGCACTACTACCACCCGTGCATCGCGGTCCATCTCGCCTTCGAGCCGGGCGACCTGGCCATCCGCGACGAGCACCTGGGCGACAAGCTCGGCGCCGCCTTCGGCATGGACGACATCGACTTCGAGCACGCCGAGTTCTCGAAGCGGTACCACGTCACCGGGCACGACCGCGAGCGGGTCTACGAGCTGATGCACACCCGGATGATCGACTTCCTGCTCACGTACCGCCGTCAGCGGCTCGAGATCGCCGGTGACACGCTCTTCGTGCACCTGACCGGGCGGGCCGATGTCGAGGATTACGACCGGCTGCTCGGGTGCTGCCGCGGCATCCTCGCGCTGCTCCCGCGGACGCTCGTCAACCGCGAGCGCGTCCGCCGCGGGCTCGACGTGATCATCGATGCCGGCGCCGCTGCCGCCAAGCCGGAGGTATAACCCCGTGATCGCATCACACGTGCCCGTAGGAGGTCGGTCATGGGGCCAGGAATGATCTCGGTGATCGTTGTCGTTGTGCTGGTGCTGATGTTCGGCGGCGCGATCATCGGCCTGTACAACGCACTGGTGAGCGCGAGGCAGCGGGTCCGTGAGAGCTGGTCCAACGTCGACACCGAGCTCCAGCGGCGGCACAGCCTCATCCCCAACCTTGTCAACACCGTGCAGGGGTACATGACCCACGAGCGCGAACTGCTCGAGAACATCACCTCGCTCCGCGCGCGCGCCATGGAACTCCAGCCCGGCGAGCCGACCGGCGAGCAATCCAAGATCGAGAGCCAGCTCGGGGCTGCTCTCGGCCAGCTCCGCGTGCAGGTGGAGAACTACCCCGATCTCAAGGCCTCGCAGAACTTCCTCTCACTCCAGGGCGAACTCGCCAATACGGAAGACCGCATCCAGGCTGCGCTGCGGTTCTTCAACGGCAATGTGCGCGACCTCAACATCAAGTGCGAGCAGTTCCCGAGTGTCCTCATCGCGTCGGTGTTCGGCTTCCAGAAGGCCGAGTACTTCGAACTCGCCGATGAGGCGGCACGTGAAACACCGGTCGTTCAGTTCTAATCTGCGACCGATGCGCTCACGCGCCGGATGACTCCGGCGTCGATGCGCTCGCCGGCTGGGCCGCCCCACTGTCGGCCGAGAGTTCGCGCCGCGGCTTCTCGAACCGCTTCGGCTGCTCGGCGGGCAGCTTCCAGACGCGCCAGAGGATCAGCGTGAGAATCACCCCGATCGCCAGGATCAGACCGACCACCAGCAGGTACTGGTCGATCAGCTTCGACGCCGCGAGCACCGCGATCATGCCGAGCGAGACGATCAGGAACGTCCACCCGAACCGGAGCCCCGCGTAGAACGCCGCGAGCGTGAGCGGGATGATCACCGGCGAGCCCTGAGGCGCCTCGCCCGATGCGGGGCCGAGCTCGCTCAGGTAGTAGAGCAGCAGGTACGCGATCCCGAACCCGCCCCAGTGGGCCGCCTGGCGGATCACCAGCGTGCCGCCGGTCTCCCACCGCGTGTCCGCGGTCCAGGCGCACGCCACCGCGAACACGGGCATGAGCGCCACCCAGATCCACGGCGAGAGCACGCTGGTGGCCGCCTCGGCCATCAGGGCGATCACGACCATCAGCAGCACCGCCACACCGACGAAGGCGTTGCGACGAGCAATACGCCCCACTTGGCGGCGAGAGGCCTGCGCCTCGCCACTCTCGGCAGCGTCACCGCTCGGCTTGGATGCCCGCTCGTCTCTCATGGCGACAGCGTATCCGGGATTCCGGTGCCCCCGTTTCGGTGCGAGCCGAGCGTATCCCACGCGTTCGTGCGACCGGGTGCGGTGGTGGGAGCGTCCCGCTCCCACGCCAGGATGCCGGGCGCTTCTAGGTGAACGTTCGTGAGAGCGGGACGCCCCCACCACCGAGCACCGGAACTCCAATGACGCAGGGTGCGCGAACCGATCAACCCATCGATCAGTCGAGCCCTTCGGCACCCAACCAGCGCTCAGCATCGAGGGCTGCCATGCACCCCATGCCGGCCGCGGTCACGGCTTGGCGGTACTCCGCGTCGGCCACATCGCCCGCCGCGAACACGCCCGGGATGTTGGTGTGGCTCGACCTAGTCTTGAGATCAAGGTAGCCCTTGTCGTCGAACTCGAGGCCGGTGTCGCGGAGGAAGCCCGTCGCCGGTGTGTGCCCGATCGCGACGAACATGCCCTTCGCCTCGATCTCGCTCTCATCGCCGGTCTGCGTGTCCTTCAGGCGCACACCCGACACCTTGTCGTCGCCCAGCACATCCACGACGGTCTTGTTCCAGTGCACCGTCACATTGCCCTGCGAGAGCAGCCGGTCCTGCATGATCTTGGAGGCGCGGAACTCCTCGCGGCGATGGATCACGTGTACGGTCTTGGCGAACTTCGTGAGATAGGTGGCTTCCTCCATCGCGGAATCGCCGCCGCCCACCACCACGAGTTCCTGATCGCGGAACATCGGCAGGGCTCCGTCGCACACCGCGCACGCGGACACACCGCCGCCCGACATCGCGAGCCGCTGCTCGTTCTCGAGGCCGAGCCAGTTCGCGGTGGCGCCGGTCGCGATGATCACCGCGTGGGCCCGCACGACCTGCTCGTCCCCGCCCTGATCGACCGTCTTGAGCGTGAACGGGCGTGTGGAGAAGTCGACCTCGACTACATCGCGCGTGTGCACTTGGGTCTCGAAGCGCTCGGCCTGCTTCTTCAGGTCGCTCATCATCTCCGGGCCGGTTCGCCCCTCGGGGTAGCCCGGGAAGTTCTCGACATCGGTCGTGAGCATCAACTGGCCGCCGGGCAGGACCAGCGAGGGGTTCTGCTTGGGCACGCCCTCGAACACGATGGGATCGAGGTTCGCCCGAGCGGCGTAGATCGCTGCGGTCCACCCCGCTGGGCCGGAACCGATGATCACGACTTTTTTCACCCCTTCGTTCAGCGCCACCATCCGGTCGTCTCCTTCTGACTGGTCGATCAAGCTCCGAGCACCGGTGCTCGCGATCCGTAAACACCCGGACCGAGCGGTCTATTCGCCCCATCGGCGACGAGACCGCAAGACAACGCGGGCCTCCGCGCGCCGAACCGCGCTTCTGGGTGGACAAGACAATGAGATCAGCGGCGTTCGCGCTCGAGACTCATCGGCGGGGGCCAGAACAGATCGTCGGATCCGCCGGGGCCGACAAATTGACCGCGCTCGTCCAGCCCGTCGGGGCCGGTCGACCAGACCATGAAGTGCTCGATCGAATCGCGGTTATCGAGCTGGTACTGGAAGCCGCCGTACTCATCGATCCCACGCCCAGCCAGAATGGAGCCCCAGGACCGCGCCTGCGGCTCCCAGTCCAACCAGAGCGTGAGCTCGCTTCCGAACTGCACGACGTAGAAGAGCCGCCGGATGATCTCGAGCTCGATGAGCTCAGCCGACACGATCACGTTGGCATCGACCGCGTCCTGCTCGGTGAGCTCCCCTCCGTTTCGAACCTCGTCGTACATCGCGACGAACTGCTCGTTCTCGAGCGGGCCGGCCATGAGCGCCTTGGCGATCATCGCGAAGTCGTTGAGTGAGAGCTGGTCCAGGCCGCTGTCGAGCGCGTTGCCCGCGTCGGTGTCCCCGTACCATCCGAACAGACGATCGAGCAGCGAGCCCATCTCTTCGGAATCGCTCGGCAGGTCGAGCCGGTCCCACTCGAGGAATTGCCTCCGCATCAGCTCGTGGATCTCGCCCCTGTCGCGAGACCGGAAGAAGGCGAGACGGTTCAACTCGACCAAACGTCGGAACGAGATGCCCTCGCGGCGACCACGCCGCTCGCCACCACCGGCCTCCTCCTCGGCGATGTCCTCGAGTGCCTGCTCGAGTGATCGCTCGTCGATCTGCTCCGGATCGATGGTCACGATGTCGCCATCGTTGCGACCGATGGCCGCAGCGATTCTGTAGAGCAGGTCGGTCGGGATCGCGCCGCGGAGCCAGAACACCAGGTCGTACATGTACAGGTAAAGGAAGTACTCCTCCCCGATGGTCAACTGATCGGTTTCCGCCCGCTCGACCAGATCGGGGAGCGTCGGCATCTCGGGCCGATCCATCGGCTGCGGTGCCACCGTGAGGGTGTAGGGCGGGTGCTGACGCCGCTGCCTGGGCTGGTCTCGGATGGGCACCCAGTACCTGAAGTGCTCGTACCGGCCCTGGGCGTCATTCAAGTGAAAGACATCGCGCGAGAGGCCCTCGACGAGTTTCGGCGTCACCGAGCGGATGTGGTGCGGCAGAAGGCCGAACCGGTCGCGGTGCGACCAGATCCCAAGGGCCGCGCGGAAGCCTTCGAACGAGTTACCGAGCTGACTCCGCAGCTCCAGAAGTCTGTGCGTATCGGGCAGCAGGCCCGCGACGATCGCGTAGCGGTTGATATCAAGGCGAAGAAGCGGGTCCTCGCCCGCGAAGCCGAGCAGCGGGCCGTTGTCCAGGAACTCCCACATCGCGTACCACTGATCGAAAATCTCGGTCGACTGGTCGATGCTGGCGATCGCGTCGGCGTGGTCAACCGGCACATTGATCGCATCACCCAGCAGATTGAGCTTGGCGGCCTGATCGCGCAGCTGGGCCGATTCGAGCAAGGCCTCGATCCGCGACGCACTCGGACGCCCTCCCTCATCGAACGTCACCGCGATCGCCTGCGCAACAGAAAGACGGTCACCATCACCAAGCGGCAGACGATGGAACGCGATCTCATTGGGCTTCAACGTGTTCGCGATGTCGAGCACGACCTCCCACCCGATGACGTCGCCATGCACCCACACGAGATCGGCAACACGCTCGATCAGGAGCGCGAGACGCTCGGCCGATTCGGTCTGCTCGGCAACAAACGGCCGCTCCATCACAATGCGGTTCAGGCGGATCGCATCGAGCAGCACATCCATCGCCTCCTCACCGAAGTCGTCCCGGGCATCAAGCTCGGCCTGCACGCTCGCCAGACCGGTCACCCACGCGATGTGCCGGAGATACCGGTGCTCGGCGAACGCGAGCAACTGCTCCTCACCGAGATCGACGTACAGCCCCACCTCCACCCAATCCTCGTCCACCGCGTCACGCCCGAGCTCGAGCCCGAGCGCCCATGTCTCATCTTCGAGCGTGGCCTCCTCGAGCTGGTCGAGCACCGCCTGCTGCTCCTCCTGCCGTGCCCAGTCCGCGACAGACTCCCACTCGGGATCATCGGGGCCCAGGAGCATGACCCGCCGAAGGTCCGCTGCGGTCCGCATGGGGATGGGCGGCTCGACGAGACGCACGAGTGTTGGGAACAGCACCGGAGCGACCTGCGCCGTGCCTTGACCGCGGGCCAGTTCATCCGCCTGATCCAGGTATTCCTGTCCCGTGTTCGCCTGTGCGGAGGCCCCAGGAGCCAGCCCGACGCCGAACCACAGGACCGTCACCGAGGTCGTCACCACCCGCAGCAGTCGCCGCATCTGTGCCATCGTCGTCTCCGAGGACATCGCTTCTGAATCGATCGGTTGCCGGGCTCCGACGCCCGCGCGGGGATTCTACCGATCAATCCGCATCACGATCCGCCCGCCCGGGATACGATCAAATCGATGCCTTCGATTCCCCGTCTCTACTTCGACAACGCCGCAACCAGCTTCCCCAAGCCCCCAAGCGTCGTGGCGGCCATGACCGACTACGCCGCCCACCTCGGTGCCTCGCCCGGCCGAGGCGGGTATCGCGAAGCCCGGGCCGCAGCGGACCTACTGATGCGGTGTCGTGCCCGCATCTGCGAGCTGATCCGGGGTGAGTCGCCGCGCCACGTCATTTTCACGCTCAATACGACCGACGCCCTGAACCTCGCCATCCGCGGCATCGTGGAGCCCTCTCGGCGGCGTGGAGCCGTTCACCTCGTCACGACCGCCATGGACCACAATTCGGTCCTGAGGCCGTTCAACGCCCTTGTCGACCGTCTGGGCGTCGAGCAGACCGTCGTCCACGCCGACCCACACACGGGCCTCGTGGATCCCGATGCCGTCCGGAGGGCGATCCGGCCTGACACCCGCCTGGTCGCCGCGGTCCATGCCAGCAACGTCACGGGAACGCTCCAGCCCATCGGCGAGGTCGGGCGCGTCTGTCGCGAACTCGCGGTCCCATTTCTGGTCGATGCAGCGCAGACGCTCGGGCACATCCCTGTGGATGTGCAGGAGCTGTGCATCGATCTGCTTGCCGCCCCTGGCCACAAGGGCCTGCTCGGCCCGCTCGGCACCGGCTTCCTGTACATGAGGCCGGGGATGGAGAAGCTGATCGACACCATCCGCGAGGGTGGCACCGGCTCACGCTCCGAATACGACCGTCAGCCCGACGACCTGCCCGACAAGTACGAGCCGGGCAGCCACAACACCATCGGCATCGCCGGGCTGCTCGCGGGTGTCGACTATCTCCTCGAGCGCGGCGTCGGTGCGATCGCCGATCACGAGCTCTCGCTCACGACCGAGTTCCTCCGCGGGCTGCACACGGGCTCGGGTGAGCTGCTTCCCGGGCTGCGCCTCCTCGGCCCTCCAGGGATCCGCGACCGCGTCGGTGTGTTCTCGGTCACCGTGGACGGCCTCGCCCCCGCCGAGCTCGCCGATGTGCTCGAGCAGGACTACGGCATCCTCACTCGCCCCGGGCTGCACTGCGCCCCAGCAGCGCACGAGACCATGCAGACGGACCCCGCGAGCACGGGCTCTCCCGAGCTCGCAGGGTCCACACGGTTCAGCCTGGGACCGTTCCTGACAGTGCAAGACGTCAAGTATGCGACCGATGCGCTCGCGAGCGTGTGCGAGCAGACGATCGGTACACCCGCGGCACGTTGATGATCACCCGCGACGACGCTGCGATGCGAACTGCCAGAAAATCACGGTGCGATTGTCGAGATCGAGAGAATCAGGTCGAGCCATTGCGAATCGATGCGGTGAATGTGCTCCTCCACGAGTTCGTTCAGCGCACATCAAGCGTCGAATACACCGGCGTGGGTACCAAGGCTCTGGATCGGATCTTCTGTTCGTGCGACCACCCACGCCATCCAGGCAGCCCAAACAGACGTGCAGGGTCATCGTGGTGGCTCACTTGGAGAACCGGCTCGTGATCGGCTCGATCGCCGAGTGCGTCGACTCGTCGATCCCCAGCACGGGAGGCCACGCACGGACCGGCTGACCGTCGTGTACATCGGCCGAGTTCTTCGGAGTGGCGTCAAAGCCGATCACGCCGTCGGGGTCGTCGGGCCAGACGGCATCGCGGCCGGCGTCGAAGTTCGCGCACCAGTGGAAAAGAGCCGCGTCAAAGTCCGCGATGTCAACGAGCGACCCGAGCGCGACGATGTATCGCGGGCGGGCCGGATCCTCCGAGAGCCTCGCGATCAGGTCCGAGAGCACACGGCGACCATCCCCCCCCCGGTGCTTGTCGACCGCCACGAACAGCCAGCCGTCGAGCTCGTCCGGCATGCTCGAGGCATTCACGCCATCGACCGCACTGACAACCTCAGCACATCGCGCACGGCCGGACCCATCGCGTGCGTCACCCGGAACCTCGAGCGGCACCCCGGTCCGACCTTCTTCACCCATCCATTTCCGCGTGCAGTCGAAGCCGAGCTTCGTCCCGACACCAAGTCGCGGGGCCGCGTGATCCAAGATGTCCACCGGCCCGAGCACCCGCTCGATATCACGGCCCGGCAGGCAGTGTGCGCTCGCGGCGCGAAGCACCGCAGCGGTGTCGTGCACATCAACATCATCGTCGACCACGAAGAGGTGCTTCGTCCACGCCATCTGCCCCGCACCCCACACCGCGTGCATCACACGTCGGGCCTGCATCGGGTACGCCTTCTTGATCTGCAGAAACGCGCAGTTATGGAACGCGCCGAACATGGGCAGGTCGTAGTCCGCGATATCCGGGATGAGGACCTGAAGCAGCGGGAGAAAGAGCCGCTCGGTCGCCTTGCCGAGAAAGTAGTCCTCTTGTGGCGGCAGCCCGACCACCGTGGTCGGATAGATCGGCTTCTCACGCATCGTCACCGCGCTCACCTCGACGATCGGGTACCGATCCGGCATCGAGTAGAAGCCCGTGTGGTCGCCGAACGGTCCCTCGAAAACCGCGCCCGGCCCGAGCGGCTCGTCGCTCTCCCGCGGGTCCCACCCGATGGTGCCCGCATCGGTGCGCACGAAGCCCTCGATCACGATCTCCGCGTTCGCCGGCACGCGGACGGGCACCGAGACGCCGCGGACAAGCTCGATGCCACGGCCATGAAGAAACCCGGCCATGAGGAGCTCGGAGATGCCGGGCGGGAGCGGCGCGGTCGCGGCGTAGGGGAGAACCCACTCGCCGCCGAGCACGATCGCGACCGGCATCGGCTTGCCGAGCTTCTTCCAGCTGCGCCAGTGCGCCGCACCGTCGTGATGCACGTGCCAGTGCATCGCGAGCCGCTTCTCCCCCATGAGCTGCACGCGGTACATCCCGATGTTGTGGCTCGCTGGCTTCGGATCGTCGTGGTCATCCGCGTGGATGGTGTGGATGCCGGCGAGCGTGATGTACCGGCCGCGCAGGTCATCGTCCTGTGCGCGCACATCGGGGATGCCGGTGTTCACGTCGGCCGGGTAACCGAGCGAGGCAAAGTCGCCATCGTGCGTCCAGCACTTGATGATGGGTAGCTTCGTGAGATCGATCTGGTCGCCCGTGC
The DNA here is from genome assembly GCA_038747915.1 of Planctomycetota bacterium. GTDB lineage: Bacteria > Planctomycetota > Phycisphaerae > Phycisphaerales > UBA1924 > JBCDAP01. The sequence continues at coordinate 72,016 of JBCDJJ010000004.1, forward strand.
GGACGACCTGCTGACACGGGCCGCGGCCCCTGCGCGTCTTGGGGGGGATCTTCAGGAGCGGGGCAAACTGCTTGAGCTTCTCGACCGTTTCAGCGAGCGAACGCGGCGGCTGCGGCTTGGCGAGCTCACCGATGGTCGCGCCGAGCGCATCAAAGCCCCGCGGTGTCTGCAAGACCGTTTCCATGCGCCGGTAGCTGCCAAAGGCGTTCATCAGCACCGGGATCTCACTGACCGACCCGTCCGGCATCAACGGCTTCTCGAAGAGCATCGCCGGCCCGCCACGGTCCCAGAACCGCGGGTCGTTCCTTTTCGCCGATGCGCTCGGCTCAACCGGGCACGCGGCCTTGCTCGCGAGGTCAGCGCACGCGGCGATATGGAGCCGAACGTCGGTTGGTTCGGTGATCCGGAGCAGCTCGCCGTCGCGTTCGAGCTTCTCGACCAGTTCGCGCACACTCTTGGGCATCGAGCCTCCCTTTCGCCCGCACCCCCGCGCGCGATGCGATCTGGCTCATCCTTCCTCAGCCACCGCGTAGATCTGAAACCGGTGCCCCTGCGCCTTGAGTCCGCGAGCGGCGCACAAACGATCGCGGAGGTCGACAAGCTCGGGCAGCTCGATGATCTCCACCTCGTTCGTATCCGGGCGGATTAAGAGGTCTTTCGGCTTCTCGCCGTACGCCAGCACGTAGTGCGCGTGCTCGGACTCGACGAGCACCTGCTGAATGATGCCGGCATCCTGAAGCAGCTTGATCGTGCGGTAGACCGTCGCCTTGGAGACGCGGTACCCCGTCTCGCGGACCGAGTCGAGCAGACGCTCCGCCTGGAAGGGCTCATCGAGACGCATGAGCACATCCAGGATGTGCGCACGCTCGGGGGTGTACTTCTGCCCGAGCGACTTGAGGTGCCGGCGAAAGACCGCGCACAGCGGCTCCATGATCTCTGGGATCGGTTCGGCGTCGCTCCCGGAACTGATCGGCTGCAGATCCATGGTGAGGAAGGATACCCGGAGCGTGGGACTCAACCCCCACGAGCCGATCGGCGGGACCGCGTCCCCGAGCCCGAGCGTTTCGCGGATGCCTTGGCCTCGGCGCCCCGCGACCCGGCGGAGTACGACCGCACCACCTGCTCCACGAAGCCGTCTTTCTGAATCCGCTCGCCGGCCACGTGCAGGAGCGTGCCGTCCGCCGCACCATCGTGGCTGCCACCCGAGCCGTATACCGAGACCATCCGAGACTCGATCGCCTCGACGATCTCTTCTCGCTCATCTTGGGGGGCGATCAGGAGTGCAGCGAGCCACCGCCGGGCCAACTCGGCGCCCGCGGGTCGGAGCAGCTCAGTCAGCATCTTCAGGTGATCGTTCGGGCACAGCGTCTGCGACAGACCGGGCCCGGCCTCCCCGGTCTGAGGGTCGGGCACTTTGGGTGTGGTCGCTTTCCGCTTTGCCAATGGTCTGCTCGTCGGAGAGGGCCGACGCTGCCCGCACACGGGTCTCAAGCGTCTGTACGAAAACCTCGATCCTATCAAGTCTTCCGGCAAGGTCTTCGAGCATGGCCGCGACGTGGGTGAGCAGCTCCGACGGATTCGCGTCGCGCAACGCCTCTTCTTTGGCATCCTTGACGTAAGTCGTTCCCTGACCCGAGAGTAGCCAGTTTGCGTTGACACCCAGCTGGTGACATAGCGCCGAAACGAACTCGATGCTGGGGCTCCCCCCCTGCATGTAGCGTCGAACAGTTTCCGGATGTTGGTTCGTAAGCTCCCCTATCGCTCGATAGGAGCGCTTACCAGCCACCACTTTCATCCGCTCGTGCATCGCTGTCATTAAAAGGTATCACTAGCCGGAATACACGCGCCCAGCAACCACCCGGATTAAGTGCGCGGTGACATACATATATTTGTGTAATTTATTCCACAATTTGGAGTTTTTCACACACATCTGAGACACTCTTGACGTACCACGGAGACCACTCAAAATCACGTTCGCCGCCAGATGCGGCCGAGCAGTGACGCCACCGACTCGCCGAGCCCGGGATGCACCCACTCCCAGGCGACCTCCGCAAGGGGGCGAAGCACGAAAACACGTTCGTGCATCCGGGGGTGCGGCAGGGTCAGTTCGGGCTCATCAAGAACTACCGAGACGCCGTCGCGCTCAACGAGTAACAGGTCAAGATCGAGTGTGCGGGGTCCCCAGTGCTGGTGGTCGGGCGCCGACCGGTCGCGTCCACGCTGACGCTCGATCTCAAGAAGTGCGCGCATCAGGGCCACCGGTTCGAGCGATGTCCGAACCACCGCTGCCGCGTTGAGAAACGGGGCCTGTGGCACCGGGCCGACGGGCGCCGTCTCGTGGAGCGTGGAATGCAACAGCACCGTGGTGTCGGGCAGCTGCCCGATCGACTGCAGCGCACCGTAGATATGGCCTTCCCGATCGCCAATGTTGGACCCGAGTGCAACACAGGCGCGAGCGGGCTTAGATGGCGTGGAGGACGCACTCACACTGCAAGGAGAGCGTGGTGCCTTCGACTGGTCAACTCGTCAGGGGCGGGGAGAAGGAGTCAGTGCTCGCCGCCGACGGTGTCTTCAAAGTCGCGTTCGCGATGCTGCATCTGCGCCTTGAGACGAGCCAGAATCGAGCTGTGCATCTGGCTGACGCGGCTCTCGGAGAGATCGAGCGTTGCGCCGATCTCTTTCATGGTCATGTCTTCGTAGTAGTAGAGCACGACGATCAGGCGCTCCGCACGGCTGAGCCCCTTGGTGAGCAGCTCCTTCAGATCGGTCCGCTGAATATCGCCGAGCGGGTTGGCCTGGGAGCGATCGGTGAGCACATCGATCTCGCGGACCTCGCGCGAGCCATCGGACTGGTACCGCGGGCGGTTGAGGCTCGTCACCTGGACGGCCGAACCATCGCGCATGATCTTCTTGAGTTCGTCGTCGTCGACACCGAGGCGATCGGCGATCTCCTCTTCGGTGGGCTTGCGACCGTGCTGCATCTGAAGCGATGCCCGCGCCCGCTCGACTGTGCTCGTGCGATGCCTGACAAGCCGAGGCACCCAGTCCATCGACCGCAAGGCATCGAGGATGGCACCGCGGATGCGTGGCGCACAGTAGGTCTCGAACTTCACACCACGCTCGAGGTCGAAGGCCTCAATGGCGTCGACCAGCCCGAACATGCCCTCGCTGATGAGGTCTTCGACATCGACCTCGTCGGGCAGGCGGGAATGCACGCGCTCCGCGTTGAAGCGCACGAGCGGGCGGTACCGTTCGATGAGGTAGTTCCGCATCCGCTGACCGCGGTTGGACTGGTAAATCGTCCAGAGCTCGGTTTGCTGGAGAGCATCGAGTGTCTCACGCAGCTCGGCATTGTCGAGCGCGTCGATCCAATCGGTCTCGGTCGCTGTGCTGAGCGTCAGCACCGGTGCCTCGTCGATGCCCGACTCAACCGGTTCGTCGGTCGTGTGACTCGGTGCTGACTGGCGTGTGACGACGCGAAGTGAACGTTCTGCTCTGATCGCGGACAATGGTCGGCTCCTTGACCTGTCGGCGGCATCTCTCAGAAGTCGGGCCTTGACACACCCGTATGCCGCTTGTGTCCCGGTGCCGTTCCCTGGCACCCGCCTAGAAAAGTACACAAACTTGCCGGTCTGCTCAATACCTGCGCATGAACAACGCGAAAAACTCAAGAATCATCACTCGGCTCACGTCGCCTCCACGGTGATCGTGTCGTTCAACACCTCGGCGTCCATGACCTCGTCGATGTCACCATCGCGTTCTGCGCGGTACTCCTCGATGTGCTCGCGGATCGCGACCGAGGCCGCCCGCGCAACCAGACCACCGATCACCCAACACACGAGCATCGCCACAAGTGCTCGCTCCATCGCAGCCGATGAATCAACCGAAGACACCAACGCGGTGGTCACCGCGAGCGCAAAGCCCGACAGGGCGAAGCAGGCGGCGACAATCTGTGTTGGAACTTGTCGGATCACTCGGACTCACCCTTTTGCCCGCGATCTTCGCTAACGGGCACTTATCGGCGCGTATCGGTCCGGCCGGCGCCGGTCTCCACCGAATCAGCGCGAAATCTGCGACATGCGCACGCTTCGCACGAGACGTGCCAGATGTTGCCGGGATGACCCTGACCCAGCACCGGGGAGCATGCTGAATCGCACCCGCCGGGCGAGCGCACGCACATCCGAGGCGGCGCCCCATCGGCGAAGTACAAACGGAACCCGATCATGCACCGAGCGACGCACGCGTGCATCATCCCGAACACAACCCGCATACACCGGGGCCACACCGAGAAACCGGGAGCACACTGCTGCGATCCGGCGGTGCGTCTCGGCTGCTTCCGCGCGGCCTCGAGCGCGATTGACGACGAGATGGACCCGGTCGAGACAGTCGGGACCGACACGGTGCGCAAGTGTCTTGAGCAGCGCGTAGGCGTCGGCGATCGCTGTGGGCTCGGGCGTTGTGACCACAAGCACTCGCTCGGCGTCGGCGCACGAATCGATCACGCCGCGCCCCAAACCAGCGCCTAGGTCGATCAGCACCAGTGCGCTCTTCGCGCGCACCGAACGGATGGCCCGGTCGTACGACGTTCCGCGCTCCTCTGTCGACCGAGCACTCAGGCCCGAACCGCCGCCAACGATGCGGAGGCCTCGATGGGTCTCGATCAGCACCTCCTCAAGGGTCGCGCGCCCGTCGAGCACGTGCCCGAGATGGCGAGCGGCGTTGATGCCGCACAGCACATCGACATCGCCCACGCCGAGGTCGGCATCGACGAGTGTCGTGCGCACGCCGGTCCCGGCGAGCGCGATCCCGAGCGACACCGCGATCGATGTCTTGCCGACACCACCCTTGCCCGAGGCGATCGCGACGACCGGCGCGAGTCCGTCGGATTCCCCCTCGTGATCATGGGGGGGGCCGGTCAGCCTCAGCACAGAGTCGGCGTGTCCGTCGCGCCGTGGTGACTCAACCTCTCTCGCCAGGTCTCGAAGCTGGGACGCCTGATCGCTGGCGTCATGGACAGCGCGGCTCACGAGACCCGCCTCTCGCCGAGGACCAACTCGGCCAGTCGATCGGCGTTCGCCGGCTCGATGTGGTCCGGCACTTCCTGCCCGGTCGTCACGTAGCTGAGCGAGACCCCGAGCCGGTGAACGATGTTGAGCACAAGGCCGAAGCTCGCTGCTTCATCGAGCTTGGTGAGGATCAGGTGATCGGGGCACACCGCGTCAAACCGCTCCGCAGCACGCTCGAGCGCCTTCTGCGAGCCCGCTGCGGAGAGCACGAGGTGCGTGCGGTGCGGGCGAGCGGCCTTGAGAAATCGCGCGAGTTCGGCGAGCTTCGACTCATCACTCGGCGATCGTCCCGCGGTATCGATGAGCACCACCTCGCGATCGCACAGCTCGGCACACGCTCGCTTCATCTCATCCGGCGACATCACCACGCGCAGCTCGACACCAAGAATGTTCGCATAGGTCCGAAGCTGCTCGACCGCGGCGATCCGGTAGGTGTCGCAGGTGATCAGGCCGACACTCCGACCCCGGCGCAGGCGGTAGGTCGCTGCCAGCTTCGCGATCGTCGTGGTTTTCCCGACACCCGTCGGCCCAACGAGTGCGATGGTCAGCGGGCGCCCATCGGGGCCGCGCTCCGGCGTCGGCGGGGTCGAGCACACCGGGATGAGCCCCACGAGCCGGCGATGCACACACCGCGCCACGGTCTCGGGCTCGTCGAGCTCGGCGATCGTCAGTTCATCGCGCACGCCAGCAACAATTTGATCCGCGATCTCGCCCGCGACCTCACCCTCGAGCAAGGCCATGTACTGGTGAAAAAGCCCGTCGGGCATGCCGGCCTGGTGCGCCCCACGTTGACTTTGCAGCACATGCCCGACCATCCTGCGGATCGCTGCGAGTTCGTCGGCAACGTCGGCCTGTGGATCACTCGCGGGGCGGGCTTCGGCGAAACCGGTCGGCGGCGTAGGGGCGCTCACCGGCGGAGCCGAGACTGGCTTGGGCTCACGCACCGCGAACTCGGCCACCTCGCGGACGGCACGACGAAGGGGCTCGTCCTCGACCTGTGATGGCGTGACGGGGAGCGGCGCCGAGTTCGATGAGATCGTCTCGTGGGTTGGCGGCGAGACGGGCGATCGAGCAGCGGGCCCCAGGACCGCCTGCGGCACAGGTGGCGCCGCGACGGAGCGATCGCGCCGCGGCGGTGGCGCGGGACGACTTCGCTCGAACTGCTCGCCGCTCGTGGCGGTGATCTCGATGATGGTGTGCTGCCCGATGCCGAACACGCCACCGGACTTCTCGGTGCGTGTGTGCAGGATGACGGCATCACGTCCGAGGTCATCTTTGACCTTGGCGAGTGCTTCGGCTGCGGATCTGGCGCGGTAGGTCCGGATGCTCACCGGCGCCCTCCTGGCTTGGTCGCGGGCGCCTCCTGCGCACCGCGTGCGAATCGACCGTCGACTCGCAGAACGTTTGTATTGACTATGTACGACAAGTCGCGCTCCAACACAACCCCTTCGCGCTCATCGAACAAGATTTGCCCGCGCGCTCACGCCGCGACTTGCGCGTCCTCCGGGGTAGTCACCAACCCCAGGTTCTCCACCTCGATCCCAGGCACGACCTCGTTGTAACTCAGCACCGCGAGGTTGGGGACGTGCGGCTCGACGATCTCGCGGACCTGCGCCCTCACCTGCGGCGAGCACAGCACCACGGGCAGGTGGCCGGCGTTCAGCACCGGCTCGAGCGCCTGGTGCACCCGAGTCGCGACTGCATTGGCAATGTTTGCCGGCATCGTGAGCGTCGTGCCCGCGCCCGATCGGTCGATGTACGCCGAGATCACATCCTCGAACGCCGGGTCGAGCGTGACGCACACGAGGCGGAGCTTGCCGTTGCCCTCCTCGCTCGGCGTCGCGTACTGCTGGCAGATCGATCGCCGCAGCGCGTTGCGGGCGTACTCGGTGAGCACGTCGATGTCCTTGGTCTTGCCTGCCCAATCGCCCAGTGTTTCGAGAATGGTCTCGAGATCGCGGATCGGCACACGCTCCTTGAGCAGCCGCTGGAGCACCTTCTGCAGCTCGCCCGCGGTGATCACACCGGGCACGGTGTCCTCGACGAGCTTCGGGCTGCGCTCCTTGAGCTGCACGAGCAGGTTGTTGACCTCCTCGCGTGTGACAAGCTCGTCGCCGTGGTGCTTGGCCACCTCGGCTAGGTGGGTGGTCAGGACCGAGGTCGGGTCGACGACGGTGTAGTTCATCGTCTCGGCCCGCTGCTTAAGGTTCGGGTTGATCCACCAAGCGCGGAGCCCGAAGGCGGGCTCGATGGTCTCCTCACCCTCGATCGCACCGGTCACGACGCCCGAGTCCATCGCGAGCAAGAGCCCGGGCCGCAGATCGCCCTCGGCAACAGCGCAGCCGCGGATCTTCACGCGGTACTGGTTCGGGCCCAGCTGCATGTTGTCGCGGATGCGCACCGGGGGCAGCACGAGGCCGGTGTCCGCGGCGAGCTGACGGCGGACCGCGGAGATGCGGTCGAGCAAATCGCCGCCCTGCCCCTTGTCGACGAGGCCGACGAGCCCGAAGCCGACCTCGAGCTCCATCGTGTCGACCTTGAGGAGATCCTCGACGGGCGGCGTGGGGGGCGCGGCCTCGGCCTTGGCCTCCGCGATCGCCTGCTGCTCGATGGCTCGCTTGGTCTGCCGGGCCTGCTTGGTGGAGAAGAAGGCCAGCGCCGCGAGCACACCCGCGATCCCCGCGAGTGGCGCGAAGGGGAGTGGGGTGAGCGCCAGGACGAACACGAAGACCGCGGTGATCGTGAGCGCGATGGGACGGGCCACGAACTGGTTGGCGACATCGAGCCCGAGGCTATTTTCGGCGCCCGAACGGGCCACGATGAACGCCGCTGCGAGCGCGATCACGAAGCTGGGGATCTGGCTCGCCAGCCCATCACCGATGGTCAGGATCGTGAAAACGCGGGCCGTCTCGGCCATGGTCCAGCCCTTGGTCGCTGCCCCGATGGCAAAGCCGCCGATCACGTTGATGGCTGTGATGATGATGCCCGCGATCGCATCGCCACGGACGAACTTGCTGGCACCATCCATCGCACCGAAGAAGTCGGCCTCGCGCGAGATCTTGTCGCGACGGGTCCGAGCCTCCTTCTCGTCGATCACGCCCGCGTTCAGATCGGCATCGATCGCCATCTGCTTGCCGGGCATGGCGTCCAGCGTGAACCTCGCCGCCACCTCGCTGATGCGCGTGGCACCCTTGGTGATCACGATGAACTGCACGATCACCAGGATCAGGAACATGATCACACCGACCACCAGCTCGCCCGCTGCAACGAACGACCCGAACGCGCCGATCACACGCCCCGCGGCGTTTGTCGCTTCCGCGGGCGTCGTGGCATCGGCCGAGAGGATCAGACGCGTCGACGCGATGTTGAGCACGAGGCGGAACATCGTCGTCCCGAGCAGCACCGACGGGAAGACACTGAACTCGAGCGGCGAGTCCAGGTACATCGTCGTGAGCAGCATGATGGCCGCGATGCAGATGTTCAGCGCGATCAGCACGTCCATCAGCATCGGCGGGATCGGGACGAGGATCACCGCCAGCAGGCAGATGAACCCGAGCGGCACCAGCAGCGCACGCTGCGCCGCGAGCATCTCGACCCACTTGGGATTCGGCTTGTCGAGGACGGTGGCCATCGGTGAAGGATCAGCAGCGCATCAAGGCAGCCCGCGGCCGGTGCGAGCGGTCGAACAATCAACGACACGGGGAATGCGGTGTCTCGTGCTCATCCCGCGGCCCTCCCCTCGAGCCGGTACACGTACGCCAACACCTCGGCAACGGCCTCGTAGTGCGCCGGGGAGACCTCGCCACCCACCGGCACCGAGTCGTAGAGCGCACGAGCGAGGGGTGGGCGCTCGACGATCGGCACCCCGTGCATCACGGCGAGCTGGCGGATCCGCATCGCGACGTAGTCGGCGCCCTTGGCCGTGACGCGCGGCGCGGCCATTGCCTCGCCGTCGTACTTGAGCGCGATCGCGTAGTGCGTCGGGTTGGTCACGATCACATCGGCCTCGGGCACAGCCTTGCCGAGCTGCTGGGTCAGCATCTCTCGCGCGAGCTTGAACCGTTGACCTTTGAGCTGCGGATCGCCTTCCATGCTCCGCCGCTCATCTTTCACGGCGTGCTTGGTCATCTTCAGATCCTGATGCATCTGCCACTTCTGATAGATGAAGTCCACGATGCCCAGAATCAGCAGCATGAGCAGCGCGACGATGACCAGTTCGACCGCGATCCTGCCCATCTCAGCGAGGCCACGCATCAGGCCCATCGCCGGCATGCCGTACAGCGTGGCATCGTGGCGGTGGATCACGAAGATCATCACCGCGGCGAGTACGACGAACTTGAACGGATCGAGCCCACCTTTCACCAGGCTCTTCTTCGAGAACAACCGCGTGAGACCCTTCTGTGGGTTCAGCTTGTCGAGTTTGGGTTGAAGCGTCTTCGGTGTGAAGAGCAGCCCGACTTGGAGCAGCCCACCGAGATAGGCAACAACGAATATGAGCAGGAAGATCGGGATCAACCCGCCCACCATGACATGCGCGGACCACGTCACGCCCTCCATCGTGTCGCTTAGGATGTCCGCAGCGGACATGTCCCGACCGGCGAGCGACCAGTCCATCACCGTGCGGAACCGCTCGACGACGCCGAACCCAAAGATCGCGAGCAGCAGGACACCCCCGATCAGCAGGATCGCGCTCGAAAGGTCCTGGCTCCGGCCGATCTGACCATCGGAACGGGCCTGTGCGAGTCGCTTGGCGGTCGGTTCCTCGCTCTTCTCGCCCATGTCGTCAGCCATGCGCGGCCCCCTCCCCGAGCGAGAGCACCCACGACTCGATCAACAGCATCACGTCGTGCAGCTCGACCATGATCGCGTGCTTCATCGCGCCGAGCGACGCGGTAAACGTCGCGATGCCCACGAGAATCCGCAGCGGGAAGCCCACGTTCATGATGTTGAGCGTCGGGACGGTCTTCATGATAAAGCCCATCGCGATCGTCTCGAGCCCGATCACCGCGAGCACCGGCAACGCCACGCGGACCGCGAGCACGAACCCGCTGCTCACCACCCCCACGAGCAGGTCGAGCGGCGCCCGAGACGGATCGAGCCCACCGAGCGGCAGCGACTCAAAGCTGAACGCGAGCGCCACGAACAGGAACTCGATCCCGCCGACAAAGATGAAACTCGCCATCGTCACCGTGAAGAGCAACTGCCCGAAGTTGTTGCCCGAGATGTCGAGCGCGGGGTTGAACTGCTCGGCGAGCGCCAAGCCGAGCTGTTGGCCGATGATGAGGCCGGCGAGCTGGATGCACGAGGTTGGGATCAGCACGAGCAGCCCGATCACGATGCCGATCAGGAGCTCGCCGGCGATCAGCGGCGCGATTGTCCAGAGTGTCATCGGCGTCTCGGCGTAGCCCGAGTGGTCGATCGTGGGGTAGAGCACCGCGGCGAGCGAGACCACGAGCAGCGCCTTGACCTGCACCGGGAGCACGGGGCTTGTGAGAATCGGCGTGGTCAGGAACAGACCGACGAGGCGCGACATGACCGCTGCGAACATCGGCAGGTGAGGCAGCAGTTGGTCGTAGATCGGCGCCACGCGGACACTCCCGCTCTCTCGTAGAACCCCGGATCAGATCGGCGTGACCAGCTCGAAACACTCAACAGTGAACCGCCCCACCATCGCGGCGATCCACGGCAGGAGAAGCACGGTCACCACGAGCATCGCGAAGATCTTCGGCACCATGCTCAGGGTCATCTCCTGCACCTGCGTGAGCGACTGGAACACGCTCACCGTCAGGCCCACCGTGATGCCAGAGAGCAGCACCGGCAGGGCCACCTTCATCACCAAGAGCAACGCCGCTCGCACCATGCCCAACATTTCATCGTCGATCACCATCGCAA
>JBCDJJ010000005.1:0-78773 GCA_038747915.1 Planctomycetota bacterium
CCCATGAGCAGCGCCGGCACGATGTGGCCGTTGGGCAGGTGCATCGGGAAGTTGAACGGCCCGACCACCGCCATCACGCCGTGCGGACGGAAGCGAGCCGCCCCTCGGCGCGTCGGCGTGATCTCCAGCTCGTAGTCCGCCACGCGGTGCCGCGCCGCCTTCTCGAACGACACATCGAGCGTGACATCAACCTTGCCCGCGAGCAGCTTCGCCTCGCCGAGCGCATCCCACCGCGGCTTGCCCGTCTCATCGCAGATCAGGTCGGCGAGCTCCTCGACGTGCTCGGTCGCGAGCGCCTGAAAGGCTCGCAGCGCCGCCTCACGCTGATCGATCGGCGCACCGGCCCACTCGGCTTGAGCCGCGCAGGCCGCACCCACCGCATCGTCGACGCACGCCGTGCCCGGCGAGCCCGACCAGATCACGCGGTCCGGATGCGCCGGATTCCTCGAGACAATGACCTCGCCCGGGATCGGGCGAGTCTCCGGACCGATGAGATTGGCAGCATCAAGGAGCATCAACCAGGGCCTTCGTTCAACTCCAGAAGCACCGGATACACCATCTCAGCTTCGGCGCCGAGCCGGTGCAGTGTTCTTCGTACGGCTTGTTGTTGGCTTTGAAACCTTCCGACCTCCCCCGCTCCGAGAGCGAGAGGCAGCGGCACCCGAGGGCGACGAAAGCGAGCACCCGGTCACGCCCACGAGATCGCCCGTCTCGAGCACCAGCGCCTCAGCGGCCGCCTTCGGCACCCGCACCTTGCCCGCGCTGCGCGTGAACGGCGTGTGCAGCGCACGAAAATCGCCATCCGTCGTCAGATGACTCACAAATCCCGACGATTTGGCCTTGCTCGCTGCGATCGTGCCCGCGTACTCGACCAGCGCCGAGTCCTTCACAAGCGGCACATCATCGGTCTTCACATCGAGGTGCGGACCACCATCGAAGATGTCCACACACCCGTTCGCTGCGAAGCCGAGCGCCTCGAGCAACCGCCGCGCGGGCACCGTGTCCGGCCCAACCGCACCGATCACACGCCGCGCCTCGGGCGGCAGCAGCGACACGTACAGCGGCTCGCGCGGCATCAGCTCGAACATGAAGTCCCGGCTCCGCTGACTGAACCGGTACGCCTCCTCGTACGTCAGATTGATGAACCGCCGGCCGACGTACTCCCAGAACGGCGAGTTCCCATCGGCATCGATGGGAGCCATCATCTCGGCCAGCAACCGGCCCGCAAACATCGATCGGTGGATCCCGATGAAATGAAACCGCAGCAGCGAGAGCTGCTTGCCCACGCGCGCCGGGTGCCGACGGAACGCCGGCGACAGGATGAGCCCCCCCACCTCCGTCGGCCCCGATTCGTCAAGATCGAGTTCGAGCACCTGCGTCGAGCTGCCGATGTGCAGCTCCTCGGAGAAGAACTCCCGCTTGTCGACGCGGAACGACACATTGGGATGCCCCGGCCCACCCATCCGCGCGATCACCATCGACACGCCCAGGCAGTGCCCCGTCTCGGTGTCCTCCACGCAGAACATGTAGAGCGGGCCGGTGAACGCCGCCTTCGGCCGGCGGTGCGTCCGCCGTTGCTCGCTCGCGAGCGCGCGGAAGCTCTGCCGTGAATGAACGATCTTCTCCTCGATGATGTCCTTCGCCGGCGGCAGGTTCACAAAGTGGCTCGTGCGCGCGAGCTTGAAGAGCATGTCCGCGTCATCGAGCTGGGGCTGGCGGAAGAGGAACATGGGAGATCGAGAATTCGGGATTCGTAGCTCGTAGCTCGTAGCTCGTAGCTCGTAGCTCGGGTGAATAGTGCCGCCGACGTTGTTCGTTGCTTTGACCGAACTACGAATAACGAACTACGTGTTCGTGTACGGCTTGGCCATCGGCCTGACCGGTGGAGGACGCTTGGTACGGAGTGAAGCAGCGACCGTGCCAAGGCTCTTTTCAACGATCTCGAAGACCGGCGCCCATTGATCGAGGGTCATCACGCCAAGGGGCGGGAGGAAACGAAGGTGGAACGGGCCGTGCCCGCAGTAGAACGCGATCACACCATCATCAAAGAGCTGCTTGCACGTCTTGGTGATCGCCGCCTTGTCGCCGCCGAACGGCGTGAACCGGCACATGCCGCCGAGCCCGCCCACGATGTCGTCGATCTCGTGCGTCCGCGGGAACCACTCGGGGTGACGATCGGCGATCGCCTGAACGCCGGCGCGGAACTCGGCGTGATGCCGAGCGATCAGCCCGTCGTCGCCGTAATGATCGCCACCTGCGAGCCGCACGAGCCCGGCACGCCCCGTCTGCAGCCCGATCGACGAACCCAGGAACGTGCCGGACAGCAACCCGGCCCGCGGATTCATGTCCGACGACATCAAGACCGCGCACACCTGGCTCATCTTGCCAACCGTGATCACATCGACCAGATCACTCACCCCGAGCGTCTCGCACGCGAACATCCGCGTCGTGCGGCCGAAAGTCTGCACCTCGTCATCCCACACCGGGACGCTGTGGGCTTTGCACACATCCATGAGCGCGCGGTGGAAGGTGGTCGGCGCCACGTTGAAGCCGCCCTCGCCCTGGATCAATTCGAAAATGAAGCACGCGTGCTGATCGGGGTAGCGCCGCAGGTACTCCTCGAGGTGCCACACCGCCATGTCGGTGAACCGGGTCTCACCCGACACATCACCCGCCGAGAGCCGCTTCGCGGCGATCGGGTCGAAGAATGGCATGTAATCCACATGCACGTTGAGCGGGAGCCCATCACGGCCGCCCGCCGAATCACCGATCTGGGCCATCGCCCACGTCCGGCCCATGAAGCAGTGGCTGAACGCGAGGATGCGGCACGCCTTCGGCGCCCGCTTCTGAAAGCACACCTTGAGCGTGTGCTCGTTGGCGAGCGCACCGCCCGCGCATAGGAACGCGTGATCCATGCCCGCGCCCGCGGCCCGTGCCTGGCGGATCAGCGTCTCGGCGAACCGGATCGCCTCCTCGTTCATGAGAAGGTTGCCCTGGTAGGCCACGTCAGCGGTCGCTGCCCGGATCGCCACCGAGAGCATCTCGAGGTCCGAGTGCCCGAAGAAGTTCACGCCGATCCCCGTGATCAGGTCGAGCTTGACCGAGCCATCGGCGAGCTCGACGAACGGGCCGTTGCCGAGCCCCGACCCGACGTAGGGGTAGATCAGGCCACGCCCACGGACCTCAGCCGCGAGCTGCATGAATCGCTCGTAGTGCTCGGTCGCCTCCGGCGAGGTCGGGCCTCGCACCGCGTCGAGCGCGGACTGATGCGTGCGCACCTGGTCGACCAATGCCGATATCGCGCCGGTGTACCCATCGCCGGCCCGCATGCGCGCACCGACCGAGGAGTCGAGAGCGGGCACCTCCGTCAGGGGCGCCGGTGCATGGCCGTTGGCAGTCGTGGGTGGGTGGGTGCTCTGGTGCGGCGGTGTCATTCGGCCTCCGCCCGCTGAGGGCGAAGATCGAGTGTATCAGTGACGCGGATCGCCGCGTGGCCGATGCTGACGAACGCGACACGCCCGCTCACCGTGAACGTGCCCGCTGGCCGCTCGAAATGCACCGTCAGCTCGCCGCCCGGCATGCGGACGACCGCCGGCCCGGGCAGCTCGGCCCGCTGGGCGAGCACCGCCGCGATCGCTGCCGCCCCGCTCCCGCACGACTGCGTCGGCCCCACGCCCCGCTCCCAGGGCAGGGCATCGACGCCGTCGCCGAAGCTTCTTCGGACGATGTGAACATTGCACGGCTTCGGCAGACCCTCGTGATCGTGCAAGGCCTTGGCGAGATTCAAGGGGTGCCCGGAGCGATCGTCGGTGCCCGGCGCGAGCTCCACGATCAGGTGCGGGTTGCCGAGGTCGACGAACGTCGTGCGATCACCCGGGCGGAGCAGCGAATGCGTCAGCCCGAGCGGGTGAATGTCCAGCGTCTGGGGCCGGAAGGTCGCCTCACCCCACTCCAGGTCGGTCGCCCGAACGCCAACCTCGCCCACGCTCTCGCACACCGCGGTGTTCCACTCACCCCGGAGGAACCTCGCGGGGTGCAGATGCACGAGCGTCGCGGCCAGACATCGCAGCCCATTGATGCACAGCTCGCCCTCGGACCCATCGGCATTCCAGAACTCCACGCTCACCTCACCGGTCGGCGAGGACGGGTCGAAGACCACGAGCGTGTCGCCGCCCAGGCTCTTGCGCCGGTCGCACACCAGCCGCGCCAGCGTCGGGAGCCGCTCCGCATCGACAGGCAGCCACGCGCGGTCGACGAGAAGAATCCCGTTCCCGCACCCGTGCATCTTCAGGCACTTCATGGCTACCAGCCGAGCAGACTTCATCGCGGTCATCACGGGGAGGGTAGGTCGGGTGACGGGGTCGGGCTGGCCGCCCACGTCGCCACGAAGAGGATCGCGGCGAGAACCACGGTGGCCGCGATCAGGGCCTTCACGCGTCCAACGGTCCGGTCCGCTGGCAAGGCCGACGCGGGCAGGCCCACAGCCGCTGCAATGCGCCGCTGACGATCGGCGATGCTCCCGTGCCGGAAGTTGAACCGCTCCACACGAAGCCCCGAACATGCTGCGACCGTGCCCAGCGCCCCCGCCATCGCCACCCCGGCACCGGCGGTAATCACGGGTTGGCCGAGGGATAGATGCTGCAGGGCAAACGCATCGGCCTGCCACTCGAAACGGCGGCTGATGTACCCAAAGCACACGAATGCCACCCCACCCGCCACGAGCAGACCCACGATCGCCCCCCACTGCTCACCAGCCTCGGGCACCGCGCCAAACTCATGGATCAGCAGCGCTTGCGCCGGCCACGCGATCGCAACGGTGACCGAGATCAGGATGCCGATCATGCTGGCCACGAGCCACGGGATGTGACGCCGGCGTGCATGCCCGATCTCGTGAGCCATCACCGCCCGCATCTCAGCATCCGGCAGGGTCTCGATCAACGCATCGGTGAGCAAGATGTATCGCAGCCGAGGAACGAGCCCGAGCAGCGCTCCGTTGATCATGTGGTCGTGCGCACGCCAGATGCGCAGATCCGCCACACGCACACGGTGCGTCCGGCACATGTCCAGCAGGCTCCGCCGAAGCGGACCATCGCCGAGCGGCTCGGTCCGCCACACACGGACCAGCACCCACGGCGTCAATGCCACCACCACCACCACGCCCAACGGCTCGAGCCAGCCCCAATCGGGTGCGACACGCTCGATCACCTCCGCCCACCCTGCCACCAGACCAATCGGCACCAGCACGATCAGCACCTGATGCCGCAGCCGATCGACCACGTACCCACCCACCGACGGGAAGTCGGGCACCGGGTCGCCCCGGTCGAGCCGGGTGACCATCACGCCCTCACGGAGTCGCCGGTCGATCGAGTAGTACGCACCCCAGCACGCTGCGATTCCGACGAGCGCCGGGGCCAACACCACGGCCTCGTCAACGAGGACGAGATCACCCGCCAGTGCGCGCACCGCGTGCATCCATCCGAGCATCATCGCGCCAACGTGGCCGACCGTGATCAACACCACCGACGCGGTGACCGCTCGATCCGCCCAGATCACCGCGGCCCGGTGCCCCCGGCGGTCGAGCCACGAACCAAGAATCGTGAGCACGCCATGCAGGCAGGCCACGATCACGATCGGCCCACCGAGCGCGATGACCGGCCCGAAGAGCGTGCGTTGCGACGCCAGCACCCCGTTGTCGAGCAGGGCGACCGACGCAGCGAGCACGATGATGGCGAAGGGCACCATGGGTCAGAGTCGGCTCGGTGCCCGGTGGGCCGAGCGGATGCGAGGTGGGCTCGCCGGTGGAACCACGGTGACAGGCATAGGAATGAGCCTAGACTGCCCGTAAGGAGACCGACCTTGTCCACCTCGAGTTCATCCGCTGCCGCCCCTGCGACCGACGGCCTCCGCCGCCGGGTGCTCCGTGTTCTCGATGCCATCCGCCCGAGCGTGCAGGCTGACGGTGGGGACCTCGAACTCGTCGATGTCACCCAGGCGGGCCGCGTCCGCGTCCGTCTCCACGGGGCCTGTGTGGGGTGCCCGAGCAGTCTGATGACCCTCCGAGACGGCATCGAGCGGAACCTCAAGGAGCATGTGCCCGAGGTCACCGAAGTGGTCGCACTCGATTGAGGGACAGGCTAAGGTCCGAGAACATTTCTCGTACTTCGGACAAATTACTAATTGTTTGTCCCATATCTGAGTACTTTTCCGATTTGCCCAGATGAGATTGCGCGATGCCGCATGATTCGCTCAAGATCACCGAGAAACCGCTGATCAGTGGGCGTGAGAGCGGCATCGGGCCGTATAGTAAGTAGTGGTGGCCTTGGGTGGTCTTGACCAGTTGCCCGGAAAGTCGTTCCGGTTGCTGGGCTGCGGGAGTATGTCCGATGCTGGTGATCACGCGACGCGAAGGCGAAGAGGTGGTAATCGGCGATCCCCGTTCGCCGATTGGCGTCATCCGTGTCGCCAACATCAAGGGCGACCGTGTCCGGATCGCCTTCGAGTTTCCTCGCGAGGTCGATGTGCATCGTCGCGAGGTTGCCGACCAGATCCTCGCTGAGGGTCCGGTCATCGCGGGCAAGATCGGTGGCTCATCGGGTGAGAGCGCACCGGACGAAACGCCGCGCGAAGAACTCAAACCCACGCGCTCGGCACCCTGACAATCCGTCACAACGCCGCACTTCTCACCCCATCATCAAGTGATCCGCACTCACGCGTCGACTGAGCTCAATCAGCTGCGCAAGAGTGCATGTTTCCGCGCGATCGGTCGCCCGCACGCCGTCCGGCCAAGCAGTAAAACCCCGGAGAACGCCACCGAGCTGCTTACGGCGATGACGGAAGACCACCGCGGTGAGGTGCTCGAGACGGTCGAGCCGATCGGTGCGCGGCACCGCCAGACGCTCGATCGCCACCATCGCGCTGGTGACTTTGGGGCTCGGCCAGAAACACGCGGGTGCCAGCGTGGCGATCTTCTTCACCGAGCAGGTCGCACCCACCAATACCGCCAGCGGGCCGAAGTCGCGCGACCCCGGACGAGCCAGCAACCGCCGCGCTACCTCATCTTGGATCGTCACGTACACCCCCCGGCACCGCGGGTGGCGGATCGCCAGGTCCAGCATGAGCGGTGACGCGATGCTGTACGGCAGATTCGCCACCAGCACGAACGGGCGCGATGCGATGGCATCGAGCAGCGTCGGGCTGAGCCGCTTCGCCGAGCCCAACGCATCGCCTCGCACGATCACCAGCGACTGGTTCAGGTACCGCTCCAGCCGGTTGTGAAGCAGATCGAACAGCCCGTGGTCGATCTCGCACGCGACCACCGAGCACCCGCGCGCGAGCAACGTCTCCGTCAGCACACCGGTCCCTGGGCCGATCTCGAGCACGAGTTCGCCACGGGCCAGGTCCGCGCGATCGACGAGCTTGGTCAGCAGGTTCTGATCGATCAGAAAGTTCTGCCCCAGCGCGTGCCGAGGCGCGAGCCCACGCTCGGCCAGAAGTGCCTTGATGTCTGAAGCGGTTTGCACGTCAATCGCAACCATACGCGGCGCACTACCACTCGCCCGAGAGGATCTTGTCGATCGCCATCGCCAGACCATCATGGTTGTGCGAGGCGGTCTCGACATCGGCCGCGTCTTTGACCTCCGGAACCGCGTTGCCCATGGCGATTCCCAGCCCGGCGCTGCGGATCATCGCCAGGTCGTTGATCTCATCGCCGATCGCGGCGACGCGCTCGTCCGGGATGCCCTGCGCGTACGCGAGCGCGTGGATCCCCCGCCACTTTGTGACCTCGCGGTGAAACACCTCGAGTAGCTGCACCTTGTCGTCCGTTGGCCCATCCGGGTCCGGCTCGTGCGTACCCCCGATCGCACCGAAGTACTGAATAAACGCCCGCTCTCCGAACTCCTCGATCAGCGGCGCCACGATCTCGCGCATCGCTGCCCATCCCGCGGCAAAGCCGAGCCGGATCGAGTCCTCCGGGTACTCGTCGTCATCGATGTGATCGATGTACCGCACCTCGAGCGGCATGTTGCTGAACCACCACTTGGAGGGGTACTCCAGCGGGCCGTACTTCACGACGAGGTAGTCGTACCCGGTCGCGCCACGGTCTTTCAGGATGAGCGGCGCCCGATTGAGCTCGCGGAACCGCTCGCACATCCCACGGACGAGCGCCTCGTCGAGCCGCCACACGTGCAGCAGCCGGTCGGTCGCGGCATCGAACACCGCCGCCCCGCCCGTGGTCACCACGGGCGCGATCCGCCGACCCGCCGCTGGAAGATGCGCCTCGATCGCGTGGATGGCATCGGCGGCCTCGGAGTACGCCCGACCGGTACAGATCACGATCTCGAGACCCGCCTCGCGGGCCCGTGCCACCGCATCGCGCGAGGCCTCGGAGACCCGGCCGTTCGGGTCGAGAAGCGTGCCATCCAGGTCGACAGCCAGCAGATCGTAGCGCGGGGGTGACATCGGCCGTACAGCCTACCGAGCGCGTAGACTCTTCTCGGTGATGCACCTTGGCCAGCACAACGCGGCGGGGCGGCGATGAGCCCACCACCGCCGGAGGGCGCGGCGACCGCGGCGTCGATCGATGCACACGACCTCGGCCCGTCGTTCGAGCCGCTGCTGCTGGCCGCCTGCGACGGGCGTCTCTCGGAGATCCACTGGTTCCGCAAGCCGTGGCAGCGCGGCGGGGCGGCGACCGCGTTCGCGACGTTCCGGTGCGACGACGGGATCGAGCGCGACGTGATCGTCAAGCTTCCGCTCCACCCCGCCGAGCACCGCCTGCTCGCTGCCCTCGCGGAGACGGGGCCACCGATTCCGAACGTCGTCGCGATCGATGATGAGCTCGGGCCGTACCACTTCGCGTGGGCAGTGATGGAGCGTGTGTGCGGCGAGCCACCGGTGCACCGGCCAACCAAAGCCGCCTACCTCGCGCTCTCGGACGCTGCCGCACTGTTCTATGAGCGGGCCCGCGGCACGTGGCCGCTCACCCCGCCGAGGTCGTCGTGGGACTGGCACGGGCTCGTGGAGCAGAGCCGCGAGCGGGCACGGGCGGGTGGGTTCGAGCTCGCGGCCGACTGGGCGCACGAGCTCAAAGACCATCACAAGCTGCTCGATCGACTCGCGAGCGAATGGGCCGGCCGCCCCATCAACTGCTGGCTCCACGGCGATCTGCACCTCGGCAACCTGCTGATGCGGACCGACGACTCCTCGTGGGGCGATGCGGCGCCGATGCTGGTCGACTTCGCCGAGGTGCGCTGCGGGCACTGGGTCGAAGACGCGGTCTATCTCGAGCGTACCCACTGGGCCCACCCCGAGTCCGTCAAGGGCATCAAGCCGGTTTCCATGATCGCGCGCGCACGACGAAAACTCGGACTCGAGACCGACGAGGAGTACACCCGGCTCGCGGATGTGCGCCGCGCACTGATGGCCGCGATCGTACCGGCACGGATCGACCAAGAAGGTCAGCCCGCGTACGTCGAGGGCGCGCTCACTGTCTTTCGCCTCGCCCTCACGCGGCTGATGTAAAACTCAACCGACTTCGTCGAGGAACGCGCGAACCAGCGTGCGCGGCCCGCACCACTTCCGGATCGCGATGATCAACCAGATCAGTGAGACAGGGCCCACCACACCCGCGGTGATTTGCCACGGCCGGCCCCCCACAACGATCGCCATCATCACCGTAAAGAACGCGACGCCCACCGCAGCGACAGCCACCCAAACCATCAGAAACGACCCACCAACCGACGCTCGCTGAGTCGAGGCCATCGAAAGAGAGCCAGTCAGGCTGGGGAGATCGGACTCGTCCGGCAGCGGAGCGCCCGGGCTCGCGAGCCACCGTCGTCGGACACGCCGTGGTCCGAACGACTCCGCCTCGGCCTCACCCGATGAATCGAACTCCGGCTGATGCATGGCCTCGGCCACCGCCGTATACCACCGACGATCTTCCTTCTCGAGACCGTCGAGTTCGAGGTCGGGCACCGTCAGCTTCGTGCCGCAGGTGCAGAAGAAGACCTCGTTCACCCGCTCACGAACCCACCGGTGTCGGCGCCCGCAGGTGTGACACAGAAACGCTGTCTCACTCGGCGACGGCTCGTCGTCGGCGACGCTGTAGAACTCGCTGTCGGGCTCCGGCACCGGGGCGCGCTTGATCGGTGAGCCCCGGAGGAGCGGAATCGGTTTCACCGATGCATTCTCTCCAGCATCTGCTGCACCGCCGGAGTCCCGATCGACACTCCACTCTCCACGGATGACCGACTCCGCAGCATCGCGCAGCGACCGCACATCCGCCAGCCTCGTGGTCGAGTCTTTCACCAGGCTCTGCTTGATCAACGCTCTGAAAGGACCGGGCACGGACTCCGGGATCCCATCCCACGCCGGTTCACGCGTCAGCGTCGCCGACATCACGCGCTTTTTGTCGGGCCCGACGAACGGCCGCTCACCCGCCAGCATCTCGAAGATCACACATCCGAGTGAGAAGATGTCCGACCGCTCGTCGATCTCCTCACCGCACACCTGCTCCGGGCTCATGTATCCGACGGTGCCGACCAGCGTGCCGAGCTCCGTGACGAAGGTCAGCGTGTCGTCGAGCTCGCCGTCTCGAATGGGCGTCGGCATCTCGCTCGGCTCGTTCGCATCACTCTGGCCCGAGGTGAACAGCTTCGCGAGACCGAAGTCCAGCAACCTCGTGTGCCCGTACCGGTCGATCATCACGTTGCCGGGTTTGATGTCGCGGTGGACCACGCCGTGCCGGTGCGCCGCAGCCAGGGCATCGGCCAGCGACGCCGTCACACGCATCGCCTGCTCGAGTGGGAGCGGGCCGCGACGTAGCACCTCGCGCAGCGTCTCGCCCTCGACGTACTCGAGCACGATGTGCAACTGCCCGGACTCGTCTTCATCGAGCGAGAAGATCCGCGCGATGTTGGCGTGGTCGAGCGTCGCCAGCACCTGGGCCTCGCGGAGAAACCGCTTGATCGCCCGCTGATCCTCGATCTTGGCCGATGGCAAACGCTTGATCGCCACAAGGCGACCAAGCTTCGGGTCGCGAGCCAGGAACACGTCCCCCATCCCACCACGGCCGGCGCGACCAACAACCTCGTACGCACCGATCTCTTTGGGCTCGTGCTGTGTCACCACGATCCCATCTTCGTCGGGCTCCAGGCTGGGTCGTTCGTGCGATCAGGCAAGTTCTGGGAACATCTCCTGAACAGTCTTGACCAGATCTTTCACGTGACTGACCGAATCGTCCATCAGTTTCTGCTCGGCCGCATCCAGCTCGCACTGGATGACCTTCTCCATACCAGTCTTACCGAGCAAACACGGCACGCCAACAAAGTATCCGCCGACACCGAATTCGGTCTCGCAGTACCCGGCGCACGGCAGGATGCGCTTCTTGTCCTTCACGATCGCCTCGACCATCTGGATCGTGCCCGAGGCCGGCGCGTAGTAGGCCGAGGTCCCCATCAGCTGAACGACCTCGCCGCCGCCCTTCTTCGCCCGCTCGACACAGGCGTCGATCGTCGCGGCGTCGAGCAACTGACTCACCGGGATGCCATGCACCGACGTGTACCGCGGCAGCGGGACCATGTCGTCGCCGTGACCGCCCAACAGCAGCGCGGACACGTCCTCGATCGAGCACCCGATCTTCTCCGCGATGAACGAGCGGAAACGAGCGACGTCGAGCGCACCGGCCTGCCCGAGAATGCGGTTCGTCGGGAAACCCGTGGTCTTCCAGGCGGTGTAGACCATGGCATCGAGCGGGTTGGACACCACGATCACGATCGACTCGGGCGCGTGCTGCTTGATCGATTCGCTCACGCTCTTAACGATCTTGACGTTCGTCTGGATCAGGTCGTCGCGGCTCATCCCGGGCTTGCGCGGCAGCCCCGCGGTCACCACCACGATGTCGGAGCCCGCGATGTCGGCGTAGTCCGATGTACCGGTGATGGCCCCGTCAAACCGCTCGATCGGCGAGCAGCACCACAGGTCGAGCGCCTTTCCTTTCGCCACACCTTCTTTGTCGGGGATGTCGAGCAGCACAATGTCGCCAAGCTCCTTGGCCGCTGCCCACATGGCGCAGCTCGCGCCGACATTGCCCGCTCCGATGACCGAGATCTTGGCTCGCCGCATAGTGCAATTCTCCGAGTTGACAAGGCGTGCCTGTTCGCCGATCGCCCGCGGCGGCGGCCAACAGGGGCGAATAGAATAACGGCAATCGGCGTGTGCCGCGCGGGTCTCATCGGTGCGATGGACCTCACTTGCACCGGCAAAACGAACACGGCCCCGAGGTCACCCGGGGCCGTCAAAGTCAAAGTCGTCGGTACGCCGTGCTCAGCGGCGACGGCGGGCCGCAGCGATGCCGGCAACCGCCAGCAGGCCCGCGGCGCCCGGCGCGGGGATGATGCC
Organism: Planctomycetota bacterium; assembly: GCA_038747915.1. Classification (GTDB taxonomy): domain Bacteria; phylum Planctomycetota; class Phycisphaerae; order Phycisphaerales; family UBA1924; genus JBCDAP01. The sequence continues at coordinate 12,400 of JBCDJJ010000005.1, forward strand.
GGTGATCACGAACACGTTGTTCACGGTCACGGTATCGCCCGCGGAGACGGTCACGGTCGTCACGATCTCGACGACATCGCCAGGATCGATGTTGCCCAGCACGGAAGCCTGCGGGCCAAAGTTGGCCGGCGAACCGGCCAGAGCCTCGCCGCCGCCGACAAACGGGATCGGCGGGCTGGTTGTCCCAGCAGCGAAGATGCTCTCTTCGGCCACACCCTCGATGAGGAACTCTGTGCCGAACGATCCCGCGGGAACCGACACGGTGGCCACGCCATCGACACCCGCGTCGGCGACATCGATGCTGGTCGTGCCCTGAACCTGGACAGTGCCCGGTAAGAAGTCCACGGTTGAGATCACGAAGGCGGTCAGAACGAACGTCTGATCGACGGAGGTCGAGTTCGTCACGGACGTCGCAAGCGAGAGCGACGGGTTGGTGGAGACGCCGAGCTCAAGGCCGGTGATGTCCCACGCCGGATCGTTAGTTGGGCCGAAGCTGTTGGCATCCTCGATGATCTGGCTTTCGAGATCGTCGGAGATCAGGTTGCCCGCCGGACCGCCCCCGTCGGTCACCACGTTGCCGAGCTGCTCGGACGCCACATAGGTGCCGCCGCCAACGGTCTCGATGCTGAAGTCGAAATCAACGCCAAGGGTCAGCGTCGAGGCCGAGGCCGCACCGACAAGGGCCGCAATGGGGAGCGAAACAATCAGTTCACGAGTCATAATCTCAATCCTCAACTCTTCTCGGTCGAGCGACGTGCTCGGAGGGGGAGGTCCGCCGATCGCCGCTGTGGCGCAGTGTCACGAGAAAAATGTAGCGGCCGCGAAAAGGTAGGCAAGCGCCGAGGACCAGGATCTGGTCGGATTCTCGGCCCTAGGCTAGAACCGACCGTTCATTCGCTGCACCGGCCCTGGCACGGTACGTTGTAGAGCCCGGCCGGCCAGATGGATCCCGCCGGAGATCCTGACAAACCCCGATCAATTCCCGCGGAGCGCGACGCCATGGCCGACACGGTCACCGACAACACCGTCACGATTGAGGATGCCGGCCCTTGCCGGAAGAAGATCAGCATCACCATTCCCGCAGCGACCGTCGACGAGTCGATCGAGGGGAGCTTCGACACCGTCTCCGAAGAGGCCGCGCTACCGGGCTTCCGCCGCGGACGCGTGCCACGGCGGCTGCTCGAGAAGCGGTTCGGCCTGGAGGTGCGCCGCGAGGCCAAGCAGCGCCTTGTGTCCGAGGCCTACACCAACGCCATCACCGACCACGACTTGCAGGTGGTCGGCGAGCCCGAGGGTAACGATGAACTCGAAGCACTCGAGCTCGCCCCGGGCGCCGAGGCCACCTTCTCGCTCGAGGTTGATGTCGCGCCCGACTTCGACACGCCCGATGTCGGCTCTTTCGAGATCGACAAGCCCGTCATCGGCGTCACCGACGAACACATCGACCGGCAGATCAAGCACATCTGCAAGATCGAGGGCGACCTCGGCCCGGTCGAGCAGGCCGAGGCTGGCCACTACATCATCGGGCACGGCACGATGCGCCTCCCCGGCGACGGCGAACCCGTGCTCGATGTGCCCGGGGCGGTGGTGCAGGTGCCCGAGCAGGATGCCGAGGGCAAGGGCATGATCCTCGGCGTGATCGTCGACGACTTGAGTGCCCAGCTCGGCACGCCCAAGGTGGACGATGAGCTCACCGTCACCACCACCGGACCCGCCAACCACGAGATCGAGAAGATCCGCGATCAGCCGATCGAGCTCTCCTTCAAGGTCGAGTCGACGCAGTCCATCATCCCGATGTCGATCGAAAACCTCGTCTCGCGCTCCGGCATGGCCGACGAGACGCAGCTCCGCGAGGCGATCGAACTCCAGCTCAACAAGCGCGCGGTGCTCGAACAGCAGTCGGCCATGCGCGAGCAGGTCGCTCGACGACTCCTCGAGAGTGTCGACTTCGAGCTCCCCGAGCGGCTCTCCAAAGGCCAGACCGAGCGCAACCTTGCGCGTCGACGCTACGACCTGCTCCACCGCGGCGTGCCGCAGGACGAGGTCGAGAAGCGCCTCGCCGAGATGCGCGGCTCCTCGGCTGAAACCGCTCAGCGCGAACTCAAGCTCTTCTTCATCCTGAGCAAGATCGCCAAAGAGCAGGAGATCGAAGTCCAGGAGGAGGAAGTCCGCGGCCGCATCGCACAGATCGCGGCCGAGCAGCGATCATCGCCCGCCGAGATCGCCGACCAGCTTCAGCGGAACAACCAACTCCCCACCATCGTGCAGCAGATCCGCGAGCACAAGGTCATCGACGCCATCCTCGAGAAAGCCACCCTCACCGAGATCCCCGTGGAGGACTACAACGCCAAGGTCCGAGGCACCGGCTCCGAGGAACTCTCCGAGGTCGAGCCCGCGGTGGGCTGAGCACCGATCAAGGCACGCCCGCCCGTGTTCGACCCCTTCTCGATCCACGAGCATGTGGCCCTCGCACAAGCCGGAGCTGTCGTCTCGATCGCGGTTGGTGCGTTGGTGCTTGTGGTGCTGATCATCGCCCTGGGGTATCCCCTGCTGCGATTCCGCAAATCGCTCCTTGGAGGTCAGGAGAGCGGCACCGACGATGCCGGGGGGCTCTCGCTAGCCGATCTCCGCCGGCTGCACCGTCAGGGCAAGCTGACCGATGCCGAGTTCGAGGCTGCTCGGCAAATCGTGATCGGGACCACCACCCCGCCGCTATCCAATGAAATACGGGATGCCAGGGCAGCGCGTGCCGCCCACGGGGTCCAGAACCAGGCCAACGGCCCATCGCCCACCAAGCCGGACCCTTCCCAGGCGTGAGATCGGCCGGTTCTGCCGGTTGTGCGGACAGCTCGAGCTTGGTTGCTCCAATCGCGGCGGAGATTCGAGAAAGCACGCCAACCGTTCGATACACTCACCGGTTGTGGCTGCGTCGCACCCGCGGTGTGGTCTGTGTTCACCGGGAACGGCTTCGGATCGGGAGCGGATGGCAAACAAGCGCAGCGGTCACGACGGGCCTCGCGGCGGATCGAACGCGGGCGACGCCCCCACGCGTGGCGGCTCGGGCTCCGGGTCCGGACCAGGCGGTGGCGACGGCACCAACGGCGGAAGCGGCTTCCGTGGCCGCCGGGTCACCACCTGCTCGTTCTGCGGCAAGACCAGCCGCGAAGTCGGCCCGATGGTCGAGGGCCCGAACGACGTCTACATCTGCTGCAACTGCGTCGACCTGTGCCAGAACATCTTCAAGCAAGAGCGCCGCCGTGTCACACAGTCGCGCTCGGTCTTCGGCACGATCCCATCGCCGCGCGAGCTGAAGGATTTCCTCGACCAGTACGTCGTCGGTCAGGTGCTCGCCAAGAAGGCGCTCTCCGTCGCGGTCCACAACCACTACAAGCGGCTGAGCGAGCTCGAGAATGAGGATGCGCCGGTCGAACTCGACAAGTCCAACATCCTGCTGATCGGGAACACCGGCTCGGGCAAGACACTCCTCGCCAAAACGATGGCCCGGATCCTGAATGTGCCCTTCGCCATCGGCGATGCCACCACGCTCACCGAGGCGGGCTACGTCGGCGAGGACATCGAGAACCTGCTGCTCAAGCTCCTCCAGGCCGCTGACTACGACCTTGAGAGCGCCCAGCGCGGCATCATCTACATCGACGAGATCGACAAGGTCGGCAAGACCTCAAACAATGTCTCGATCACCCGCGATGTCTCTGGCGAAGGCGTGCAGCAGTCGCTCCTGAAGATGCTCGAGGGCACCGTGGCCAACGTCCCACCCCAGGGCGGCCGCAAGCACCCCGAGCAGCAGTACATCCAGATGGACACGTCGCAGATCCTGTTCATCTGCGGCGGCACGTTCGTCGGGCTCGAAGACATCATCCGCCGCCGCGTCGGCAAGAGCCGCATCGGCTTCACCGACACCTACGACGAGTCCACCGATCTCGCCGAGTCGGGCGAGATCCTGGCCGAGGTGAACTCGGAAGACGTTGTCGAGTTCGGTCTCATTCCCGAACTCGTCGGCCGACTACCCATCGTCTGCCCGCTGACCCCGCTCAGCGAGGAGACCATGGTCCGCATCCTCACCGAGCCCAAGAACGCCCTCGTCCGGCAGTACGAGTACTTCTTCGAGCTCGAGAACTCCAAGCTCACCTTCACCGACACCGCGCTCGGCGCCATCGCCCGCAAGGCCATGGCCCGCAAGACCGGGGCCCGCGCCCTCCGCGCCGTGCTCGAGGAGATGATGATCGACCTCATGTACGACCTGCCCGACCTCGGCGGCGACGGCGCCGAGTTCGTGATCGACCAAGCCGACGTCGAGGCACCCAAGCCGCTCGAGCAGCTCCGCGTCAAGCGGCAAAAATCGGCCTGAGACGGTCCACACGGCGATGTGCGGGCAGTCGACGTAGGGAAATCAACATGTTGATTTACCCGCTCGCCCCAGCCTAGGCTCGGGGCATGGCGCGGTCCGCGGATGCTCCCGACACCTCTTCGAGCCCATCGGCGGGGTCGACCGCGCACCGCACGTGGGACGATGCCCCGCTCGCTCAAGAGATCTTCATTCTCAATAACCTGATGATGCGGATCGGGGACCGTCTTGTGGCGGGCGAGGGCCTCACCGCGTCGCGCTGGCTGCTGCTCGGTGCGCTCGAGCAGTACGACGAGCCCCCCTCACTCACCGAGTTGAGCGAGGATGCGCTGCTGAGCCTTCAGAACGTCAGCCGCATGGCCGCTTCGATGGAGCGTGATGGGCTCATCGAGCGGTTCACGATGCCCGGTCGCGGGCGATCGGTGTTCATCCGCCTCTCGCCCGCCGGTGAAGCGATGTGCGAGCACAACAAGCAGCACTGCGAGGCTTTCACCGCGAGGTTCCTGCGCGACCTCGCACCCGACGAGGTGCGTCAGGCCGCGTCGCTGCTGCACCAACTAATCGACAACCTTGAGGAGTTCGAGCGTGATCAACGCACCGAGAGCTAGGTTCATCATGGTGGCCGCTCTATTGGCGAGTGTCGCGGCGCTTGCCGTGGCCCAGGGTCCACCACCCGCGCGTGTTCGCTTCGATCCCGTGCGCATGGAGACGGTCGATCTCGTGCGCGAGGTGACCGGCCAGCTACGCGCGGTGAAGCGAGCCGAGGTCGCCTCGCAAGAACTCGGTCTCGTGATCGAGATCACCGTCGAAGAAGGCGACACGGTCGACGAGCACGAGATCATCGCTCGGCTCGATGACTCGGTCCTAAGACGCGAGCTCGCGCGACTCGAGGCACAGCTCCACGTCGCCATGGCCGTGATCGAGCAACGGGACGCCCAGCTCGAGCGCCGCGGCCGCGATGTCCGGCGCCTCGAACGTCTCCGCACCAGCGGCGGCGCCACCGAGAACGAGTACGACGATGCGGTGACCGCGCAGATCGAGGCGCGGGCTCTGGTGTCCGCCGCTAAGGCCGAACTCGACGCTGCCGAAGCCGAGCTCGCCCGCGTGCGGATGCGGCTCGAGCACATGACCATCCGTGCGCCATTCGCGGGCGAGGTGGTCGACAAGCTCACCGAACTCGGCGAGTGGCTCGGTGAAGGAGAGCCGATCGTCGAACTCGTGGCGATCGACCGGGTCGACGCCTGGATCGATGTCCCCGAGAAGTTCATGCCGGGGCTCGCTTCGGCCGAGTCGCTGGTCACGATCGAGGTACCCGGTGCCAGGAAGACCATTGACTCGACCGATGTCACCGTTATCGCCGACACCGACCCGCTCGCCCGCACGTTCCCCATCCGCGTGCGCCTCGACAACACCGACCGGACACTCCGCCCCGGTATGAGTGTGAGCGGCAAGGTGCCCACCGGCGACCGCGGCGACACCATGACGGTGTCCAAAGACGCGGTGCTGCGGACCGACGCCGGGTCGATCGTGTACTTCGACGCCGGCGGCGCCGCCGCGCCCGCTCCCATCGATGTGCAGTACGCCGTCGGTGAGCGATTCGTCGTGCGATCGCCGCGGCTCCAACCGGGTATGCGCACGATCGTGGTCGGCAACGAGCGCGTGTTCCCTGGTCAGCCCCTCATCGACATGGATGCCCCGCCGCCCGCTGTCGGCGAGCGAGGCACACCGCAATCAGACACCGACGCACCCCAAGCCCCCGGCGCCTAACTCATGGATCCGATCCGCTTCGCTATCTCCAAGCCCGTCGGCGTCACCGTCGGCGTGCTCCTCGTCGTGCTCTTCGGCCTGATCGGTCTCGGCGCGATCCCCGTGCAGCTCACGCCCAACGTCGACCAACCCACCGTCAACGTGCGCACCACGTGGGACGGCCGCAGCCCCGACGAGATCGTCGACCAGGTCACCAAGGAACAAGAGGAGCGCCTCAAGTCGATCGACGGCCTGCGCACCATGACCTCGATCACGAGGCAGGGGAGCAGCGAGATCACGCTCGACTTCGACGTCGGCGTCGACGTCGCACGCGCTCTGGCCGATGTCGATGATGCACTCCGCCAGGTGCCCGAGTACCCCGCCGACGTCGATGAGCCCACCCGCGAAGCGGTCGACTCATCGAGCGGGCCGTCCAACGCCATCGCCTGGTTCATCGTCGACATCCCGCCCGAGATCGCGGCCCGGCACCCCGACTTCGACATCGCCACGCTCTTCTTCCAGCTCGACAAGGAGGTCAAGCCCTATCTCGAACGCACCGACGGCGTCGCGGAGATCAACGTCTTCGGCGGGCGCGACCGCGAGGTCCGCGTGCTGGTCGACCCCGTCCGCCTCACCCAGCTCAACGTCACCTACGGCGAGCTCATCGATGCGCTCGAAGAGGAGAACATCAACGTCTCCGCGGGCAGCATCGATGAGTCCAAGCGCGAGTACCCGGTGCGGGTGCTGGGCCAGTTCGAGTCGATCGAGCGCGTGGAGAACGTGATCGTCGCCTACCCCGAGGCCGGCCCGGTGCGCGTGCGGGACATCGCGACCGTCGAGATGGGCTTCGAGAAGAAGCGTGGCTTCGTGCGCTCGCAGGGGCACGATGCCATCGCCATCAACGCGATCCGCCAGTCGGGCTCCAACGTCGTCGACATCATGGACGAGATCAAGGAACGCCTCGCGACGATCCAGAAGGACATCCTCCCCACGCTGCACCCCGAGCTGGGCGAGCACCTGCGCATGCGTCAGGTCTACGACCAAACGATCTACATCGACTCGGCGATCTCGCTCGTGACACAGAACCTGTGGGTCGGCGGCATAATCGCTGCGTTCGTGCTGGTGCTCTTCCTGCGTTCGCTCATCGCGACGGGTGTGATCGCGCTCGCGATCCCGATCTCGGTCATCGGCACCTTCCTGGTGCTGCTCGGGCTCGGACGTTCGCTCAACGTCATCTCGCTCGCCGGCCTCGCCTTCGCGGTCGGCATGGTGGTCGACAACGCCATCGTGGTGCTCGAGAACATCTACCGCCACCGGCAGATGGGCAAGGCGCCCACTCGCGCAGCGTACGAGGGTGCCAAAGAAGTCTGGGGCGCCATCCTCGCCAGCACACTCACCACCATCGCGGTCTTCGTGCCCATCCTCACGATCCAGGACGAAGCGGGCCAGCTCTTCCGCGACATCTCGCTCGCGATCGTGGCCTCGGTGAGCCTGTCGCTCATTGTCTCGATCACCGTCATCCCGGCGGCGTGCGCGCGTGTGTTGCCGCAGGTGAAGGAGCACAAGAACGTGGTGCGTCACCTGTTCGACTCTGCCTTTGGTCTCGCGCCGCTCTTCCGTGGGCTCTCGGTGTGGCTCGCCGCCGTGCTGCGGTGGTCGATGGGAAGCTGGCGGGGCCTGACGATCCGCCCGCTCATCATCGCGGGCCTGACCGCAGCGAGCCTGATGGGGGCCACAGCGCTCATCCCGCCGCTCGACTACCTCCCCGCTGGCAACCGCAACCTGGTGTTCGGCTTCATGCTGATCCCGCCGGGGCTGTCGGTCTCGGAGAAGGCCAACGCAGCGGAGGTGATCGACAAGTGGGTCAAGCCGTATCAGCTCGCTGCTGAGGACCCCAACACGTGGGATTCACTCGGCGACATCTCGCGTGGACCGGAAACGGATGAGAACGGGATGCCGATCGTCGATCCGCAGACGGGCGAGATGCAGATGATCCCGTCCTTCCCCGGCACACCCGTCGAGCACTACTTCGTCGGCGCGGTGCCCACGCGGACCACCGGTATGTTCGCCGGTGCCACCTCGGCCAACGAGGATGTTGTCCTCCCGCTCGCGCAGCTCATCAATAACGCCATCAGCGATGTGCCCGATACCTTTGGCGGTGCCAGCCAGTCGTCGCTCTTCGGACGCGGCATCGAGGGCGGCAACTCGGTCGATGTCGAGGTCATGGGCATCGACTACGACCGCGTGAAGGCGGCCGCCGAGGCTCTGTTCTTCTCGCTCGCCAACGATCAGCGGTACGGCTTCCAACGCGTGCGGCCCGACCCCGGCAACTTCAACCTCGCTCAGCAGGAATGGCAGGTCGAGGTCAACGACGCCGGCGCCGAGCTCGGCCTCCGCACGAGCGATGTCGGTCGCGTCATCCGCTCCCTCTTCGACGGTGAGTTCGTCGGCGAGTTCTACGAGGGCGCCAACGCGATCGATGTGGTGGTGGTGCCCGAGGGTGGGCGGCTCGATTTCGTCGAACGGCTCGCCGAGATCCCCATCCGCACCCCGGCGGGTGCCATCGTGTCTATCGACACCGTCGTCGACATCGTGCCCGGCCTCGCCCCGCAGGAGATCAAGCGCATCGAGGAGTTCCCGGCGGTCACCATCAGCGTGACGCCACCGCAGGGCAAGGCGGTCGAGGAGGTCATCGCCGATGTTCGCGAACGCCACGTCGGCCTACTCCGGCAGGCGGGTGTGATCGACGACACACTGCGCATCCGCTATCAGGGCACCGCTGAAGACCTTGCGCGCATCCGTGGTGCATTGCTCGGCGACTTCCAGCAGTCCGGACTCACCGTCCCCGCGCTCATCGGCGTCGGCATCGTCGCGCTGTTCGGTGTCGGGCTCGCCGGATCCGTGGCCGTCCGCGGCCGTGGTGGTCCACTACGAGTGACCTACGGCATCCTCGGTGCTCTGGCGCTGGGCGCGCTTCTCGTCGGCCTCACGATGCTCATCCTCCTCCAGCCGCAGCTCGTCCTTGCGCGCATGGTCTGGGCCCTCCTCGTCACCTATCTGCTCATGGCGGCCCTGTTCGAAAGCTTCACCTACCCGCTTGTCATCATGTTCACGGTGCCGCTCGCGATCGTCGGGGGCTTCGCAGGCCTCGCCATCGTGCACCACTGGACGGTGACCAACCCGCTCATTCAGCCGCAGCTGCTCGATGTGCTCACCATGCTGGGCTTCGTCATCCTCATCGGCGTGGTGGTCAACAACGCGATCCTCATCGTGCACCAGTCGCTCAACCTCATGCGCGGGTCGAGCGAGGTGCCCGAGGGCACACCCGCCCATGATCTCAACCCCGACGGCACGATGCGGCCCGAAGCCGCTATTGCTGAAGCGGTCCGCTCGCGCGTCCGCCCGGTGTTCATGAGCACCATGACATCGGTCGGCGGCATGCTCCCGCTCGTGCTGTTCCCGGGCGCCGGGTCGGAGCTGTACCGCGGGCTGGGCTCGGTCGTAGTCGGCGGGCTGCTCGTCTCCACGATCTTCACGCTCGTCCTCGTGCCCATGCTGCTGAGCCTCATGCTCGACATGGCGGCTGGTCTCAAAACGGCATTCGCGGCTCAACCCGCGTCGAGCGCATCGGGACCGGGCTCGGATCAGACCGGCGGGCACGCACCCGCCACCGTGCCAGCACCCGCCAGACCAGCGCCGACCCTCGAGCCCGCGGGCGTCTGAGAGGTTGTGCGGACCGTCCAGCGACCACGCAGGGCATGGAACGTGCCGAACCATCGGAGGCGAAATCGCGCTGATCCCCTTTGAATCACGTGATCCGTGGCGTGACCCACCAAACAACTGCTGTCATTTCTGCAAATACTTGAAATTTCAGCACTTGGAGACCGCTGGACTGGACCGCCGAACGATCCGGAGTAATTTTCGTCATGTGATGCTGCGGGGTCATCGTCCCGCGCTCGTGGGGCTTGGCAAGGGCCAGGTGATTCGTAAGGACACGCACGACTCTTTGGGGGCCGTATGAAATTTGCTTCTGTTCGCCTGTGCATGCTCACGGGTGCGTGCGCTGCCTCGTTCGCAGCTGCCGACATCATCACACTCACCGGCGACCGCACCGACCCGTTCGTGGGGTCGGTTCGCGTCAACGGCGACATCAACAACGACGACAGCCCCTTCGGCTTCGATACGCTGATGCGAGATTTCAACAACGCCAATAACAACCGGGCGGTGTACGAGTTCGACCTCTCGCCACTCGACAACTTCATCGTGAACTCCGTCACGCTGACAGCGTTGTTTGAAAGCTCGTCGAACGCCATCGCCAACGCCAGCTTCGAGGCGTACCTGTACGAGGCCAATGGCATCGTCGAGAGCACCGACTTCGACCTGACCGCTGAGAACGGCGTGCTGGTGGCGACCGCGCTCGCGGTCAACGCCGGTGATGATCCCATGATCAATGTGGATGTGACCTCCGAGTTTGTCGCCATCCTGGGTTCGGGGGCGACCCACGTCGGTGTACAGGGCCTGACGCTCGACCGCACGCTCTACCGCTTCGAGGATGTCACCCTCACGATCGATGCCACACTGATCCCAACGCCCGGCGCCGCCATCGCGCTGGCGGCGTTCGGTGGCCTGACGGTACGCCGGCGTCGCGCCTGACCGGCGAGCAGGTCCACAACCGATCGAGTGAGAAGAAGCGGGTGCGGGCATATGGCCCCACCCGCTTATCCTTTGAAGCGCCCTCGGGCGGCGCCAGAACGTCTCGACGGTTCAGATCAGTGATTCACACCAGCTCGGTGTGGTACCACGCGCCGTTCACCGGTGCGAGCAGATGCACCCGCCACATCGGGTCGGCACTGCCCAACACGCGCTTGGGCTCCGCGGTGAACACGTGCAGCTCCGGCTCCACATCCTGCCGGATCCGCACCTCGCCGCCGGCCTGCGGGGCCGCGAGCGCGATCAGCTCCGCGTGCTGCATCGCCCAGGCCGCCGCTTGGCGGATCGAACGCAAGCCAACCACCGATTCGTCGCCGAGCACGTGGAGTCGTCCATCGACCCCCACCGCCAGCTCGACACGCTGATCCGGACGGCACCGAATCCCGAGCCTCTGCAGCCCCGCCACGTACCCGCAGAGCGACCCCGCCGAACCGGTGGACACCGGCGTTCCACCACGCGGCCGCGACCGCAGCTTCGGCTCGACCCGTTCGAGCGACTCGTCACGAGATGCGATCGGCGCGACGTCGAGCTCAACGGCCTCCGGCTTGACGCCACGGTCAGCGTCGTGCGCACCCGTGGATTCGCTCGGGGTCATCGCCGCCTCGGTCGTGGCTTCCGAGACCCGCCGGGCCACGTCGCCCGGCGAGAGCCCGCACCGCCCGCTGAACACCGCTGCAAAGGGCACCGGCTCGATCCGCTCGACCGGCTCGAAGAACACCACCTCCCGCCGGAGGAAGCTGCGGGCCGCCTCGCCGAGGCGGCGCATCGCGCTCTCCGACGCCTCCGGCTCGCCGCCCATCATCGCCACGCGGAGCTCCGTGCCTGGCGACGACGCTGCATCGAGCGCCTTGATCACCCGGTACGCGTTCACCACCGCCATGTCGTTCGAGCCGGTCAGCAGCGTGACCGCCGACACCAGCTCGTCGTTCGCCAGGGTGATCTCCTCGAGATCGTCCACCCGCAGCATCCACCTCGCCGCCCGGGCGGCGGCCCAATCGATGGCATCGCCCAGATCGTCGAACTCGCTCGGCGCCTCGCCCGCGAGCGCGCCGTACAGATCCAGCGCCGCGTGCCCCGACCGGAGCCGCAGCATCGCGACGGACCCGCCGATCTGGGTCGCGAGCCGCCGCGCGTGCTGCGATGCCCACGGCGACGACTGCACCGGCAGATGCCCCATCACGAGCAGGTTGACCCCGGGCGACGGCTCGGGCGCGTCCTCGGCACTGCGTTGCACCGCACCCGCCGGCCGTTCACCCTCGCCGAGAAACAGCTCGGTGAGGGCGTCGTACTCCTCCGCGGCGATTGTGGGCCCTTCGTGCTCGGACGCGTGCGGATCGCCCAACATCGCAAATGGCTCGGTGGTGCTCATCGGGTCATCCTTTTTCCCGAGTATGGCTCGGCGTGTGATCGCCCGGCTCCGCCGGACCGACGATTCGTGCTGGTGTGAGTCGAGATCCGTCCGTGAATACTCGTGGGTGAATCGTGGGGCAGGTCGAGGCGGTCCGAGGGTGTGAGGTCACGAACCCTCGCTGTACACAACGCTGTTGAGCTGGCCGTATTCGTTCGGCTCCGTGAGCTGGTTTGCGGGATCCGGGATCCATTTGCCATCCACCACATATCGATACGCGACCCGCGCCGGCGCCACCTCAACCGTCACCCCCATCAGCACACGTGCGGGGTCGGGTTGTGCGGGCAGCGGGCGCAGCTCGTGCGCGTCCGACGACCACCCATTGAAACTACCCGCCACGTGTACCCGCTGGCCAGGCCGCGCCACGAACACGAACCGGAGCCCGGACGCGGTGTTCTCGACGCCCGGCTGTACCGTCTCGGCCGGTTGTGGCGGCACAGGAGCCGGCACCTTCGCTGGGGCCTCGGTTGGCGGGGCGGGCGCCACCGGCCGGCTGCGAAGCCGTGGGGCCTCGGCGGGGGACTCGGTCACCACCGGTGCGGGCGCCGGAGCAAGCGTCGCCGCGGACGATGCGCCGTTGTCACCCGCATCGATCCGCCGCATCGCATCCGCGACGCGGGGGTCCGCCTCCCGCTGGGCCTGCCGCGCGTCCGAGGCCGCGGACAGCGCGCGGGCACGCGAGGCGAGCTCAGCGACCCGGCTCGCGATCGAGCGAGGCGACCCGGGCTCGACGTGCTCGACCTCGGCGGGATGCCCGTTCCCAGACCCGTGGCCGTTTCCATTGCCGTTTCCGTTGCTATTGACGTGGCCGTTCGCGTGCGCTTCCGGCCCGTCGGCCACGCCGAGTGGCGCCAGCAACGAGCCCAGACGCCCGCCGAGCGATGTGTCCGGCCCACCCGCACGCTCGATGCTGGCTCGCTCGAACGCCGCCTGCTCCATCGGGTTCGGCGGCGGGAGCGTCACCGGCATCGTGCCGTCCGGCGCGTGCAGCGCGAGCCACGTGGCGAGTGTGTCATAATCCAGTGCCGCTGGGCTTTGGGGAGCGTAATCGCACACGCCGAGACCAACCGCTGCGGACTGCTTCACCGCGGCGTCGTACCGGATCTCCACCGGGATCAACTCGCGTGGGAACCGCTCGTTGAGCGCCGACAGCACATCGAGCGACACCACGCTGGCTGGGTCGTGCATCGTGGCCAGCAACCGATACGGCAGCGGCCGCCCGAGCCGGCGCGAGACCGAGGCGATCGTCGCGATCTGCGAGATCGCCCCCTGCATCGCGAAGTACCCGGTCTCCACCGGCACCAGCACTTCGCCCGCGGCACGCAGCGCGTTGAAGGTCAGCAGCCCGATCGACGGCGAACAATCAATGAAACACCAGTCGTACTCGCCCTCGAACCGCGCGAGCAGGTCCGCCAGTGCGCTGTCGCGATCGGGGCGTGAACCGAGCGGTCCACCCGGCGCCTCGACCGACGCCAGCCTTGCTGTGCTCGGCAGCAGATCGAGCCGGCGGTTGATCGCCCACAGCAGGCGAGCGCGATCGATCGTCCGATCCGGCCGCTCGCCGATCACATCGCCGAGTTGAAGATCGATGCGGCTCGGCGGCACCGCCAGGGCCAAGGCCCCGTGCCCCTGCGGGTCGGTGTCGACGAGCAGCGTCCGCTGACCGCGCCGGGCCATCACGCACGACAGGTTGACCGCGGTGGTGGTCTTGCCCGTTCCGCCCTTCTGGTTGACGACCGCGATAATCCGCACCGCAACGCTCCGCGGGCCCCGCGAGCGAAGCCGGGGCCCAGACTGGGGCTCCATCGTCGGATGACAGCCCGTGCCGCCATCCCCCTGCGTTATCGGGACCGTGCGGGGGGTCGCTTGAGATCCGAGCGCTTTTCTAGGACCAACACCGGGGCTCACACCGGCTATCGGGCCCGGATCGCTGCCAGACCGGCGTGTACGACACCCGCATCCGGGGCCTCTACGACCACCGCCGAGCCGAGCGACCCATCCTCACTCGCCGGCAGCACAAGCCGCAGACGCCCGCCTGCGACCTTCTTGTCGTGCGACATCGTCTCGATCACCACCTCGTCCGGGGGCAGGTGCTCGAGCGCCACCGGTAGACCAACCTCCCGCAGCGCCCTGCGGACTGCTTCCAAAGCTCCCGCATCGATCAGTCCGCCCTCGATCGCTGCACCCGTCGCTGCCACCAGTCCGACCGCGACGGCCTCGCCGTGATGAAGCGGTGCGAGCGCGGGGTCACCTGTTGGAGACAAGTCCCGGCGCCACTCGAGCGCGTGCCCGAACGTGTGCCCCAGGTTGAGCAGCGCCCGCCCGCCAACCGACGACGGCGCCGTCTCGCGCTCATCACCAGCAACAGCACCGGCCTTCACCATCACGTTCCGGTGAATCAGCGCCGCGATCGCATCGGACGAGGGCGAGGCGCCGTCTGCAAATGCATCGACCGTCGCCTCGAACAGCCCGTCCTGTGCTGCGCCGACCGAGCGCCAGATCATGCCGTGCTTCATGCACTCGGCCACACCCGCCCGATGCACACGCGCCGGGAGCGAGGCGAGCGCCCGTGTGTCCGCCAGCACCGCTGCCGGCTGCCAGAACGCCCCCACCACGTTCTTCTTGAGCCCGCCGCCCGTCGCGAGGTTCACACCCGTCTTCCCACCCACCGAGGCATCGACCATCGCGAGCAGCGTGGTCGGGCACTGCACCACCGTGATGCCCCGCCGATAGCTCGCAGCGACAAACCCCGCGACATCTCCCACAATCCCGCCGCCCAGCGCCACGATCGCATCACCACGATCGAGCTTCGCTTCAGCCACCGCCACGAGCACCGACTGCACGGTCTCGAGCGATTTGCCGGGCTCGCTCGGCTCGATGGCGTGCGCACATACCTCGCACCCTGCATCGGCCAACGAAGCGCGCATCTCGTTCACCAGCGCCGTCGGCACGCCCGCATCCACGACCACCATCACACGCCGGGCACCGGCTCGATCACGGACCACCGTCCCGATCTCGCCCAGCACACCAGGACCGATGCGCACCTCGTACGAGCGGTCACCAAGCTCGATCGGCATTGTGCGCACAGAGTCAGAAGCCGCGGTCATGCTGTCACTCTACGCGCAGGCGATCAGGAGCCAATCTCTCCGCCGTCATCCTTCGTGATCGCCACCACCGTGGGCAGCGGCGGCGCATCGCTCCCCGCCGAGTTCGGCCACCGCGTGGACGGTGCGTCGAAGGTCGACCCACGGTCGTCTCCGGGGTGCTGCACGGCGACGAACACCGTCCGCGCATCGGGCGTGAAGCAGGGCCCGCACAGCTCCGCCCCCGTCGGGCATGCATAGAACAGCTTCGTGAGCGCGCGCCCCGGCCCGGCGGTGTCCGTCGCACGCAGACCATCCGGGATGCCGAAGCTCGCCTGCTTGCTGCCCTGATCGGTCGCGATCCACATCCGTCCTTTGTGGTCGAACGCGCAGTTGTCCGGGCACGCCAGCCACCCGTCCTTGGAGACATCGGGGTGGTAGACCGCCCCGACCTCGTCATCACCGGGGTCACCGGCACGGAGGAAGATCTCCCAGGTGGCCTCGCTCGACACGTGATCGGCTGACTCCGGCGAACCCTCCGCGGCCCCCGGCGGCACGATCTCGATGATGTGGCCCGCCAGGTTCTCCGCCCGCGGGTTCGCGGCGTCCAACTGCTCCTCGGTCCGCCGCGAGTTGTTCGTCAGCATCGCGTATACCTTGCCCGAAGTGGGGTTCGGCTCCACGTCCTCAGGCCGATCCATCGGCGTCGCGCCGAGCAGGTCCGCGGCCCGACGCGTGTCGATCAGCACCTCGCCCTGCGAATCGAACCCGTTCGCCTCGGTGAGCGGGCCCTCGCCGTACACGAGCGGCAGCCAGCGCATCGTGCCATCCGAGTTGAACCGGGCGACCGACAGCACGCCCTCATCGAGCAGGTCCTCGTTGTGCTCCGGATCCTCGAGATCCACCGGGCGATCACTGACAAATCGGTAGACGTACTCGAACCGCTGATCGTCACCCATGTACACCACGAGTCGCTTTGTGCGCGCATCGATGACCGTCGTGCTGCCCTCGTGCTTGATGCGGCCGAGCGCGGTGCGTTTCACCGGCACGCTCTCGGGGTCGTAGGGGTCAAACTCCACGACCCACCCGAACCGGTTCGGCTCGCGCGGGTGCTTCTCGAGATCGAACCGCTCGTCCGCGGATCGCCAGTCGTACTCCGCGGTGCCGAGCCCGTAGCGTGTGTGATTGGCCGACTCCTCGCCGACACGCTCGGGATCGCCCACGAAGTACTTGTTGAAGTTCTCCTCGGCGACCAGCACCGTGCCCCACGGCGTGACCCCGCCCGCGCAATTGTTCACCGTGCCGAAGACCGATCGGCCCATGGGGTCGGCCTCCGTGCGCATGCGGCGATGACCCGCACCGGGCCCACCGATCCGCATGGCGGTCGTCGGCATGATCCGCCGGTTGAACCGGCTTGCGACCACCGGCACCCACGCGCCATCGGCGCCGCGCCGTACCTCCATCACGGTGTGCCCGTGCGCCGCCATGTCGGTCTCGACCCGCTCGGGAGTGAGCGACAGGCTCGACCGCGTCTGCGACCACATGAGCCAGGCGCACGTGTACTCGTGGTTCACGCACAGCAGGCCATGATCCGAGTTCTCCGAGCCCCGCGGCAGCGGCATGTACGCGATGAAGTCGCAGTTGTAGCCGAACAGGTGCGCTTGCTCGTCGCCGCTCAACCGCCCGGGCCGGAACACCGGCGCCCCCTCGAACACCGGATCGCCCCACCGGATGAGTGGCTGCGCGGTGTACCCCGGGCTCACGTTGTCGGTCGCGGTGATGACAGCGGGGATCTCATCGAACCCGAGCGTCGATGGCCCGCTCGGCGATGCGGCGCCGGCGATCGTGCCCCCGTGCCCGGGCGACCCGCACGCGAACGTGCCCACGGGGATCGCGGCGCCCGCTGCCGCTGCCAGGGCAGCCTTGAGGACACCACGCCGGGTGAGCCGCTCGACGATCACCTCATCGATCGACGGGTGCCCCGACCGGTTGCTCGGGCGGTCGTCGTGGTCCTCGATCACCTCGAACGACGCGGCCCATGCATCGGTGCGCAGGCCCCGGCGTGATGTAGACGGAACGGTCTGGCTCTCGGTCTCGCTCATGCCCACATCGTACGTCGCCGGCCCAGAATCAGATGCCGCGTTGGCGGGTTGCCACTCGCGGCTTGTCCGCCAGTGTTCAACGACTTCGGCACTCGCACTGGCGGACAAGCCGCGAGTGGCACCCGTGCGCACGTCACGGTGCGGTCGCACCCGCGCGATTCCTCGCCCTGCGCTTCCGCCGCTCGAGTTCCACCATGATGAGCGACAGGTCCGCTGGGTTCACACCCTCGAGCCGGCGGGCGCGGCCGAGCGTGTCCGGGCGGAACCGCACGAGCGCCTGCTGCGCTTCGGCGCGGAGCCCTGTGATCGATGCGTAGTCCAGATCGATCGGGAGCGGCTTGTGCTCCGTCTCCGCGATGCGGCGCACCTCCGCGCGGTGCCGTGCGATGTACCCCGCGTACTGCCGCTCTGCGAGCACCGTTGCGAGCACACCACGGCCGACACCGGTGGCATCGACACCGGCGCGCGCCAGATCGCGCACCAGGTCTGCCTCGACGTACCCCGGGTGCTTCACGATCGTCGAGAGCGTTTTGCCGTCCACACGTGCGCCATCAATGTGCGCATCAAGCTGGTTGATCGCTGACCGCCGAGTCTCGTACCGCGCCCACCGTGACTCGCCCACGAGCCCGAGCTCGCGAGCCATCGGCGTCAGCCGGTCCGCCGCGTTGTCCGCGCGGAGCATCAACCGGTATTCCGCCCGGCTCGTGAACATCCGGTAGGGCTCAACCGGTGTCTTGGTCACGAGGTCGTCCATCATCACACCGATGTACGCCTCGTCGCGCCCGAGGGCCCACGGGGCCAACCCCCGCGCGCGCCGCACCGCGTTGACCCCCGCGATCAGGCCCTGCCCGCCGGCCTCTTCGTACCCCGATGTGCCGTTGATCTGCCCCGCCAGGTACAGCCCCTCGACGAGCTTGGTCTCGCCTGTCGGCAGGATCTGATGGGGCCGGACCATGTCGTACTCGACCGCGTACCCGAACTGCAGGATCTCCGCGGCGGCACACCCGGGCATGCCCCGCACGATCCGGTGCTGCACGTCGCGCGGGAGCGAGGTCGAGATGCCGTTGCAGTAGACCCAGTCGCTCTCGTGGCTCTCGGGCTCGAGGAACACCTGGTGACTCGCCCGGTCCGCGAAGCGCACCACCTTGTCCTCGATCGAGGGGCAGTACCGCGGGCCGGCGGAGTCGATCTGGCCCGAGTACATCGGCGCGCGGTGCAGGTTCTCGCGGATCGCGGTGTGGATCTCCTCGGACGTCCGCGTGAGCCGGCACTCGACCTGCTCGATCGCCGGAAACTGCCCCGCCTCGGTGAGATCGGAAAACGGCATCGGATCGGCATCGCCCACCTGACGGTCGAGCGACTCCCACTCGATCGTCGACCGCTTGAGCCGTGGTGGGGTGCCCGTCTTGAGCCGGCCGAGCTCGAACCCCAGCTCGCGCAGCGTGTCGGAGATCCCTCGCGCGGGCCCCTCCCCGGCGCGCCCGCCCTCGGTCCGGTGCTCGCCCTCGTGCATCAGCCCACGCATGAACGTGCCGGTCGTGAGCACCACGGTGTGCGCGTGCAGCTCGACGTTGTTGCCATCCGGCGTCGCGATCACCGCACCCCGGCACACCGGGCGGCCGGCCCCCGCGCTCTCAAGGATGAATCGCTCCGCTGACCCCGCGATCACCTCGATCTCGTCGCGGGCGGTGATCATCTGGTGGGCGACGCGCGCGTACGCGTGCTTGTCGCACTGCGCCCGCGGGCCGCGGACCGCTGGCCCGCGCGACGTGTTGAGGACTTTGAACATGATCCCGGCGCGATCCGTCACCCGGCCCATGAGGCCGCCGAGCACATCGATCTCGCGCACCATGTGGCCCTTGGCGAGCCCGCCGATCGCTGGGTTGCAGCTCATTACACCGATCCGCGCGGGGTCGAGGGTCACGAGCGCGGTTTGTGCGCCCAGATTCGCACCCGCCCAGGCGGCCTCCAATCCGGCGTGACCACCCCCGATCACCACGATGTCGAAGTCGCGCCGGCTCATTGCGAGCCAAGCGTAGGCCCGGTTGCTCCGGGTTCTCGATCACCCATCCAAGGTCCGCGAACCCCCGTATGGCTGACCCGCCACAACACCACCCCAACATCGTGTGTCCGGTGGTATCGAGCTCGCGCAGGCGCCGTCCGGCCCGCCACGCCATCGGGGACGCGCCCGGGCGTTCACGGGTGCCTCTCGTCCGGAGAACCGACCGCGCAAAAGCGCGCACCGGCGTGACCGGCGCCCTGCTCGGCCCGGTGTTCGCGGAGGGAATCCCCTCGCTGAGCTTTGCACCGTGGAGCGCCGAAAGCCCGATGTCAGCACCTCGGGATTGACCGGTGGGACAACTCATGATCGAAAAGTGCGAGATCACCGCGGTGCCTGTGCGCGCCGCGGCCACCATCTTGGTCACCGTCGCTGCGCTCGTGGGCGGCTCGTTCAACTGCGGGTGTCTCTACGTCGAGCCCGGTCGGGCCGGCATCGAGGCGCAGGCGGTGGCGCTCGCGCCCGCGTACGGCACGCAGGCGATGGGCGCCCCCGGCGTCACCCCGCTGCTGGCCCCGGGCCGGCCACTCGACACCGCGATCGTGTTCGCGGAGGCGGATGATGGGAGTGTCGCGACACGCTGAGCGCCGGTGCGACACTCAACGAGCCGCGGGTGCGAGCCCGTGGATCGGCGCCGCGACAGTGGCCGGTACCACCACGGCTTCGTCGCTCGTGATTCGGGATTCGTAATTCGGTCGGCGCTGCACGCGACGGGATCGCTTGACCCGAACTACGAATCCCGAATCCCGAGTCACGCGCTCCCCCTACACTCGCGCGCATGCCCGAGACCGCACCACCCCCTTCGCACCCCGACCTCGCCGCGATCGACGCGGCCGAGCGCAATCCGCTGCTGCTTGACCTCGATGCTCGCGGCCTGATCTACCAGTGCACCGACATGGCGGGCCTGAACGCTCACCTGGCCCAGCCCCGCACGCTCTACAACGGTTTCGACCCGACCGCCGACTCGCTCACCGTCGGGAACCTGGTGGCCATCATGCTGCTGCGGCGGTTCCAGGCGCACGGGCACACGCCGATCGTGCTGATGGGCGGCGCGACAGGCCGCATCGGTGATCCCTCGGGCAAGGACGCCGAGCGTTCGCTCATGGATGACGAACAGATCGAGGCCAACCTTGCTGGTCAGCGGCCGATCTTCGAATCACTCCTCGACTTCGACGAGGGCACGTCGAACCACGCCCGGATCGTGAACAACCACGACTGGTTCAAGACCATGGACGTGTACACGTTCCTCCGCGACGTGGGCAAGCATTTCTCGGTGAACGAGATGCTCCGCCGCGACAGCGTGAAGAACCGGATCGAGCGTGCCGAGCAGGGGATCAGCTACACCGAGTTCAGCTACATGCTGCTGCAGGCGTGGGACTTCGTACACCTGTATCGCGAACTCGACGTCACGGTGCAAACCGCTGGCGCTGACCAATGGGGCAATATCGTCTCGGGCTCGGATCTCATCCGGCGTCTGGATACCGCAGTCGACGACGAGCACGCCGCCGCAGTTGCTCTCGGCCTCACGGCCCCCCTTCTCACCAAGGCCGACGGTTCGAAGTTCGGCAAATCCGAAGCCGGCGCCGTCTGGCTCACGCACCACCGCCCCTCCGGCGAGCCCGGCACCTCGCCGTACGCCTACACCCAGTTCTGGCTCAACGCGGCCGACGACGATGTCGCCAAGTTCCTCAAGATCTTCACCGACCTCGCCCCCGGTGACATCGCCGACCTCATGGCGGCCCACGCCGAGGCCCCACACGCCCGCGCCGCCCAGCAGACCCTTGCCAAGGAAGCCACCACCCTCCTCCACGGCGCCGCGGCCTACGAGCGTGCTGTCGGTGCAGCCCGTGCGCTCTTCTCCGGCGCTGTGGGCTCGCTCGACGAGCCCACGCTCAACGAGGTGTTCGCGGAGGTGCCCGCGAGCGAGCACCCACGCGATCAGCTCACCGCTGAGGGCGGCGTTGCCCTCGTCGACCTGCTCCCGCAGACGTCGCTGTGCTCGAGCAAGGGCGAGGCCCGGAAACACCTGGCCGCGGGCGCGGTCTCGATCAACGGCGACAAGCTCGACGCCGACGACCCCGTAGCGGTCCGCGTGACCGCTGACGACCTGCTCCACCATCGCGTGATCCTGCTCCGCCGCGGCAAGAAGGCCTGGCACGTGACCCGGTGGACCTGAGCCGTGGCACAGGCGTCCCGCCTGTGTGGAAGCTGGGTGCTGCGAAGACAACCGCCACGCGGTGATCGCCACGACGGGTGCCACGTCACCCCGACCACAACCACTCAGTTCAAAGGCGTGAGCGCCAACCGGCACATCGCCTCGATCGCGGTCGGCAGGGCCTTGTCGTTGAAATCGAACTGCGGGGTGTGCAGCCCCGGCATCCGGCCCTCGCCGGTCTCGTCCAGGCCGATCAGGAAGAAGCACGCGGGGACCTTCTGACAGTAGAAGCTGAAGTCCTCCGCGCCCATGCACGGCTCGGGCACCACGCCCACACGCTGCTCGCCGAACGTCGTCCGCGCGATCTCAAAGAACCGCTCGGTTGCGCCCGGGTCGTTGGCGGTCACCGGGTAGTCGGACTTGTAGGTGATCTCGGCGGTACACCCGAGCGCTTCCGCGGTCTTGGTGACGACCGCGTGGAACCGATCGCGGATGACCGCGCGATCGTGCTCGTCGAGCGTGCGCACGGTCCCGCGGATCGTCGCGCAGGGCGGCACGACGTTCGTCGCATCGTTGGGCGTCGAGATGTCGGTCACGGACAGCACGCGGCCGTGCGCGGGGTCCACGTTGCGGCTCACGATCGTCTGGAGCGACGTCACGATGTGCGCCGCAGCGACCACCGGGTCGACCGTCAGGTGGTGCATCGCGGCGTGCCCACCGCGGCCGTTGATCGTCGCCCAGAACTCATCGCACGAGGCGAGCACCGGCCCCGGCCGCGTCGACAGGTGCCCGAGCGGGAACATCGGCCACCCGTGGAGCCCGTAGAGCTGATCGACGGGTGTGCCGATCGCCGAGCCGTCGAGCGCCCCGTCTTTGACCATCAGATCGCCGCCCGCGCCGCCCTCCTCAGCGGGCTGAAAGATGAACACCACGTTGTTCGGCCGCTCCGGCGCCCTCGACAGCACGCGGGCGGTCGCAGCCAGGATCGCGGTGTGCGCATCGTGCCCGCAGGCGTGCATCACACCGGTGTTGGTCGAGGCGTACGGCACCCCCGTGTCCTCAGTGATCGGCAGCGCATCCATGTCGGCCCGAAGGCCGATCGTGCGGGCCGAGCCGGGATCGCCGGTCGCGGGCAGGTACCCGAGCACGCCGGTGCCGCGAGCGAGGCCCGCAGCGAACTCGACCCCCGCCCCGCGCAGCTCGTCCTGCACCACCTTCGCGGTCCGTTCCTCCTTGAACATCAACTCGGGGTGGGCGTGCAGATCGCGCCGGACCTCGGTCGCCCGCGGCAGGTCCGTGTCGATGAGAGAACGAAGATCGGCGGCGGCGGTAGTCGTCATACGTGGATCGTAGGAAACCGAGCGCCCAGGGGAACGAGCCGCGGGCGCGAGCCCGCGGGCCGGTCAGCCGAGACTCACGATGCACGCGAACGACGATCGCAGCACCGTCCGCAGGCTCGCGCCCGCGGCTCGTCAGGATCACGGCCGGACATTTAGGTGATGTTGCGAGACTCGCCCGGGTGGATGGCGGCGATGTTCTTTGCTCGAAGCTCCTCCGCGGTCATGGCTGCGCGTGGGCTGAGCTCGAGTGTGCAGTCGGGCTCGCCCGCGGCATTCCGGGGGACGGTCACGCCGGCCGCTTCGAGCATGCGAGCCGCGCGTTCGGTCTGGATGGCCTTGCTCGATGCCGGGCTGTCGACGCCCTCGGCGTTCTTGATCGGGGCGAACTCGTCGACGCGGTCGGTCTCGACCACGATCGAGCGCTCGGCGAGCGGCAGCGCATCGAAGACGAAGGCCTCGAGCTTCACACCGTTGGGCTCGGTCGGCTCGACCCGGTGACCGGTCTCGAGGTCGACGTGCGGCACCTTCTTGTTGGCGCGGTGGAAGGGCAGCGAGAATCCGGCCGCGCCCTGGTTGAGCCGCTCCACAAACGACACGCCGATGACGTGGATGCCGATCGAGCCAGCAAGGAACGTCAAGGCGCCGGCATCGTCGGTCGCACGGGCCAGCTCCTCGGGCAGGTCGGAGTACTCGATCACCTCCGTCTTGCCACGGTGGCGGGTGAGCACGCCGACCTTCTCCGACGCGTCGCGTTTGGGCACCATCTTGGAGGACATCTCGGCGGACGAATCGTCTGCGGCGACGTGCAGCCCGAGATACGTCGGGTCGATCACGCGGACGATGGGGTTGTCGACATGGAAGTAGCTGATGTGCTCGACGCCGCGCTGCTTCATGTCGTCGATCGCGCCCGATTCGTATAGCGCCTTGAGCGAGCCGCCGTGGCCGTCGGGGTTGGTGGCGACAACACCCTTATCGGCCAGGAGGATGCGGCCGGTGGCCATGTCGAAACTGGGCATCACACCCTGGGAGAAGAAGACGACGCGATCGGGGCTCAGGCCGAAGTGGTTGTTCTGCTCGAAGAACTCGACGGTCGCCTCGTGGTTGAGCGGGCTGGTCATGATGTACCAGGGCGGCGCGACGGTGTAGCGATCGGCCGCCGCGAGGAGCCAGTCGGCCAGACAGGCGAAGATGGGCTTGCCGGTGACCGCACCCGCGGGGAAGCACCCCTTGGGACCGTCGTAGCCGAGGCGCGATCCCTGGCCGCCCGCGACGGTGAACGCAGCGACCTTGCCGGCGCGGAGCAGGTCCTCGCCGGCAGCGTGGAACCGGGTGCGATCCCACGAGTCATCGCGTGGGTAGTACGGCACCGGCTCGAGGTGGGCCTGGTCGATCGAGAAGTCGGGCGTTGTCCGGACGTACTGCTCGACATAGGTCGGCACGCGCTCGAGGTCGAGGCCGGCGATCTGCTCGATGAGGGCCTGTTGCGCGGGCTCGTCGAGCTCGTCATAGAACGCGAGGAGGTGGGACTGATCGACAGTCTCGAGGCGGGCGCGGACAGCGTCGACGGTGGGTTCGGCGGCGGCCTGGGTCATGACAGCGGTCTCGTCGGCGTGCGGATATTCCGCGACCACCCTAGCCGACCAGTGCCTGTGTCCCAAGGTGTGTCAGGTGTGCCGATGAGCGGGCCACGACGCGATCAGGGCGTGGCGGCACCGTCGTCGGCGATCGACGTCATCGCAAAGGCCGGTGCCGCGGGCGCGGGCTCATCGCCGTAGACATAGGGCGAGATCACGCGTGCCCAGATGGCGTAGCCGGCGGTCGAGAGGTGGGTGCCATCGGTGAAGAGTCCGGCGCGGATGTCACCACGCTCGTCGACGAAGTGGCTGTGCAGATCGATGTAGACCGCACCGCGCTCATCAGCGAGACGCTCGAGCCGCTCGTTGAAGCGGGCAGCGGCTCCGGCGGCGAGCGGGTTCTGAGTCGGCGGGACCGATTGGATGTAGACGCGGGTGGCGGGGGTGATCGCGGCGATGCGCTCCAGGAGCCGCTCGGTGTTCAGGGCGAAGAGGTCGTGATCGGCGAAACGGCCCATCTCGAGATCGTTGGTGCCGATCATGAGGAAGATCTTGTCGGGCTGACGGGCTGCGAAGGTCTCGACGCGGTTGAGCAGATCGCTCGTCGTGTCGTTGCCGATGCCGAAGTTGTAGACCGGGAGGTCGGCAAAGCACTGCGCCCACGGGAAGCGGTGGGTGAGCGAGTCGCCGACGAAGTGGATCTCGCCGTCACGGTGGGGGTAGGCGGCGTGGGCAGCGATGGCCTGGGCGTGCATGCCGTCGGTGCGTGGTGCGCCGTTGGCGAAGCCGAGCCGCTGGGCAACGTAGGTGACTCCGCCCATCCCATTGAGTGCGTAGAGCATCGCGCCGCCGCTGACCACATGGACAGCAAGGGAAACGGCGAGCGCGGCCCACGGCAGCATCCTGCGCGAGAGCATGGCAACTCCGATCAACTGTGCGGGCACACGGTGTGCAGCCGTTGCCCTATGACTCCAGAGACATCATGCCGGTGATCGGGCGGATGTCAAGAAGGGGAAGGTGAAACGGTGCTTCCGACGGGGCGATCGCGGGAAGAACCGGCCCCACGTCCTAGAATCCGGTCGTTCGGCCGAATCTGGCTGTCTTGCCTTGGAGGTTGTGGGTCCGGCCTGGGGCGGTTGTGAAGACCACGGCGTGTTTTCTGCGGCGAATCAAAGGATGATGTTCGTGGTTGGCGGATTCTCGGAGCTACGCTGAACCGGCCCACGGTCTTCGGATCGCACGCACAGGGGCGCGAGAGGCTGAATTCATGCGTGGCATGCGGAGCGTGTTGACGGTACTGGTGTCGGTGTTCGTTGCGTCGGTGGCCCATGGGCAGCCACCGGTGGGCTCGGAGTTCTTTGTGGACTTCGATGCGCCGGTGGACGGCGACGGCTCGGCGGCCTCACCCTGGAATCACATGGTTGGGCGCGGGAGGTTCATCGCTGAGGTCGATTCGGTCACCGTGTGGATGAGCGGCTTCGGGGACCCCTCGGAGCGGTCGCCGAACTTGCGGATCTCCCCCCGTGAGGGTGGTGCAGCGGAGCTCCGCGTGATGAGCCGCCACCTGGTTGATCCGACCGCGGAACCCGCGGAGCTCAGTCAGTCGTTTCGTCTCTCGGAGTGGCCGGTGGTGTCGCTCGGCAACGGGGTGTTTCAGTACGAGCTGCCGATGCCGGACGACGCGGAGCCGCACGCCATGATCCGCGGGTGGGACCTCTACCGGTTTGGGATTCAGCCGATCCCGCGCGATGGTCTGCCGAACGGTGTGGCGATGCGCCCGGATCTCGTCGAGTCGTACCGGCTCGACGAGCCCCGACTGGTGGTGCGGGAGGCGCCATCGGTGAGCGGGTTGTTCGTCTCTCCGGCACCCATGTGGTCGCGCGGGGCGACGAACTCGTTCGTGGTGATCCGCACCGCGAGCGGGAGCCCGGCGGGCGTGGGCTTCGAGCCCGAGTGGCAGCTGGCGGTGCATCGTGACGAGGAATCGGCGCTGCTCACGATGAACGATTTCGGCGGCAACGACGCGGACCGAGCCGAGGTGGCGGGGATCACGTTCTCGATGCTGTTCGAGAAGCCCGGCGGCACGCGGTCTCGCACGATTCAGTTCAACCCGGCGAAGAGCGCGGTCGTGCGAGACTGCCTGTTCGCGCACTGCACAGCCGAGGACAACATCGCCGCGGTGAACGGCGGCGGGGACGGCACACTGATCGAGATCGCGCGGAACCAGTACCTCGGGACGGGCGTCGACGGCGGACCGGTGGTGGCCTCAACGCAGTCAACAACCATCTACGACCGCATGCGGGTACACGATCTGGTGGTGCATGCGGGCATGCGGATGCTCTACACCGACGGCGAACCCGCGGGGCTCGAGGCGGGGCGGCCGGCGGGTCTCTTTGGCACGTTTCACAGCAGGAAAGTCGCCGAAGGCGAGAGCTTCCGGAACGTCGCGGTGCATTACAGCGACGTACACCGGCCGTTCCAGTTCTCGACGGCCATCCCCGACGGTGCGGACGTGCGCGAGCCGAGCACACTCCCGGTGCAGGTGTGGGATGTGTACCTCACGAACGGGCGCGAGATGTGGGACTTCGCGATGAACGGCGTGAGCCTCGCGCGGTCGTACCTACACTTCTTCAATGCGCTCGGCCTCTCGCGGGTGCATGGCACCTCGAGCTGGGAATCGAATGTGATCGAGATGCAGAACGCGGGCTCGAACGCGCTGGGGATCCTTCGCAACCGTGATGTGGCGTTCCGAAACAACCTCTTCCGCGTCGACGGTCATCCGGAGGCGGGCATGTTCGGGATCGAAGAAGAGGCCTCCGGCCAGATTTTTCTGGCTGACAACGTGTTCGCGCTGGGGCCGATCTCGAACGACTTCCTCTTCTCGGTGACGGGGTTGAGTCGCTCGCCGAACGTGCCGCTGCTGCCCGGCGCGGTGGCCGGGTGGTCGGACGATGCCGATCTCGGACCGTTCGCGATCGATGACCGCGCGATGTCCGGGCCGACGACGCTCACGACGCCGGAACTCGGTGGTGCCGCCGAGTCGCGCGAGCAGTTCAACACGATCTACGGGGGCTCGGTGAGTTTCGAGACGCTTGGGGTCGAGTCGTTGCCGCTCGGCCAAGGGCCGGTATCGGCGTCGGCGTCGCTCGATGTGTCGATGTCGAGCGAGTGGGTCACGGGGCCGATCGGGATCGATGGCCGGGCGTTCTCGGGGAACATCGGGCCGTTCCAGGATGGAGCCCCGGCGCTGGTGGCCGGCCTGGTCGCGTCCCCCTTCGACCGCACCGATGCGTTCGATCTGGCGGTGTTCGGGAACGCGTTCCTGATGGGCGATCTCGGCGCGGATGCGCACCCGCCGTACGGGGGTGACGGGCGGATCGAGCGGATCGATCACGATGAGTTTCTGAAGCGATTCGGCGAGGAGTGAGCGGGGATCCACCGCGCGGATCGCTCGCGGGAACGCCCGACAGATCATGAATCGTGCGGATGGCGTCGAGGTGGGTGGCGTCGAGACGGCACAACCTTCTCCATGAGGCGAGCGGCTCGGGTAGAGACACGCACCCGGCAGCCCGACCCGCGCGCTGACGCGTCACACGGCGTCTTTAAAGCCGCGGCTCTTCGGGCTCGGTCCACGCGGTCTCGCCGTGCCGGACGATTTTGCCCGTTGCCACGTAGATGACCTGCTCGGCGACGTTGGAGCAGTGGTCGGTCATGCGGGCGAGGGCCGCGGAGACACGGTTGAGCGAGAAGGCAAAGTCAGGTGTGACCGCGCCGCGGCTGAGCGAGCGTTCGAGGTCGCGGACGATCTCGTCGCGGAAGGCCTCGGTGGTGTCGTCCGAGGAGAGGACGAGTCTGGCAAGGTCGGGGTCCATGCCGGCGAAGGCCTCGCAGGTGGTGCCCATGATGCCGACGACTGAGTTGGCCATCACGCGGAAGGTGGGCGGCGGGCGTTCGGGGAGGGTGGCGAGCGAGTCCATGCGGCTCACAGATCGCTCGGCGAGGTCTGCGATACGTTCGAACTCGTTGTTGACCTTGACGATGGTGAGGATGAGCCGGATCTCGTAGGGGCCGAGGGGCGTCTCGGCCGACTTGACGGCATCGGCGATGAGGTCGACAGCGTCGCGCTCGATCAGGACATCCTCGCGGTCGATCTCGGGCTCCTGGTCGCGGACCCAATCGGCGCGCTCGTGGCTGTTCTCGAAGAGGGCTTCGACCGCAGCGTCGACGACGGCGCGGACCCGCTGACCCTGGACTTCGAGCCGTTCTTTGAGATTGATGAGTCGCGCCGGTTGGCGGGCGGGGGAGTTTGGCACGCAGCACATCCTCAACGCTCTCACGATGCCCGGGGGACCATATCAGGTGGACGGAGTATCGGCTCAGCGAGCGGGCGCGCACGGGGTTTCCGGTATGCTCCTCGCCCGCTTGTCTGGAGTCCGCGCGTGGTGCGCGGCGTGGCGAGCGGCGACGCGAGCGGGCGACTAACCCGGCCCGCGTCGCACCGCCCGCACCGCTCGGGGCGCTGCCCCAGCGACGAGACTCAGGAGAGGTTGCCCATGCCCTTCGACATCATCCAGGTTCGCGCTCGCCAGGTGCTCGACTCGCGGGGCAACCCGACCGTCGAGGTGGATGTGGCGCTCGAGGGGGGCGTGGTCGGCCGTGCAGCGGTGCCGTCGGGTGCCTCGACCGGCGAGAACGAGGCGGTCGAGCTCCGGGATGGCGACAAGAAGGTGTACCTCGGGAAGGGCGTGACCAAGGCCGTCAAGAACGTGAACGAGGTCATCGCGCCCGAGCTGATCGGCACCGACGCCCGCGAGCAGGAACTGATCGATCAGTTGATGCTCAAGCTCGACGGGACGGAGAACAAAGGCAAGCTCGGAGCGAACGCGATCCTTGGCGTGTCGCTCGCGACCGCGAAGGCCGCAGCGGAGGTGATGGGGCTGCCGCTCTACCGGTACCTCGGCGGGACCGCAGCGAAGACGCTGCCGGTCCCGATGCTGAACATCCTGAACGGCGGGAAGCACGCGGACAACACGGTGGATTTCCAGGAGTTCATGATCCAGCCGTGGGGCTTCGACGACTTCCACGAGGGGCTTCGAGCCGGCGTGGAGATCTACCACGCGCTCAAGGGCGTGCTCAAGGACCGCGGCCTGAGCACCGCCGTCGGCGATGAGGGCGGATTCGCGCCGAACCTCGAGAACAACGAGGATGCACTGAAGGTGATCGAGGAGGCGGTCGGCAAGGCCGGCTACACATGGGGCGAGCAGATCTTCGTGGCGCTCGATCCGGCGGCTTCGGAGTGCTGGAACGAGGCACAGAAGGACGGCAAGGATGGGTACAAGCTCTTCAGCTCGACCGGTGAGATCCTGACCTCCGACCAGATGGTGGACTACTGGGCGGAGTGGTGCGAGAAGTACCCCATCCGCTCGATCGAGGATGGACTCGCGGAGAACGACTGGGACGGGTGGAAGAAGCTGACCGAGAAAGTGGGCTCGAAGACCCAGCTCGTCGGCGACGACCTGTTCGTCACCAATGCCAAATTCCTGCGTCGCGGCATCGACGAGGGGTGCGGGAACGCGATCCTCGTGAAGGTGAACCAGATCGGCACGCTCAGCGAGACGTTCGACGCGGTGAACCTGGCACTGACACACGGCTTCCACGCGGTGCTGAGCCATCGCTCCGGCGAGACCGAAGACGCGACGATCGCGGATATCGCGGTGGCGACGAACTGCGGTCAGATCAAAACGGGTGCGCCGTGCCGGAGCGATCGCAACGCGAAGTACAACCAGCTGATCCGCATCGCCGAAGAGCTCGGCGACCAGGCGGTGTACGGCAGTGTGACCTGGAAGTGAGCCTTCGCCGGAGGCTCACACCGGCAGTGCCTCCGCGGCCTGGCCGAGCAGGGTTTGCCGTTCGCCGCGGAGTGTTCTGTGCGCGTGCCGTGTGAGCGCGAAGTAGATGATGCTTTGCCGTACAAACGCGTAGAGCCACAGAATGCCCGCTGTGATCGGGCCGACGATGACGAAGATGACGAACAGCCACCACGTTCCAGCGATCGTGGCCGCGAGCTGAGGCGCGTTGATGCAGAGCGCGGCGTACTTGGCTGTCCGCATGTAAGCGAACCACAAGAACACACGCATCGCGAGCGCAGCGAGTTGGACAGCGCCCAGGAGACCCGTCAACACCATGACCACTTCATCTGGCAGTTGGAACTGAAGCCGTCCGGCAACCACCAGCACGAGGATGCCAACAACATTGGCGGCGATCAACCCCAACACCACGTTGGCGTAGGCCCTCGAGCGGCGCGCCGGGATCCGCAGCTCCTCCAACTCACCCGTCGCATCCGGATGTGGTGCGGACGCAACCCGCGCGCCCCATACCGAGAACACCTCCACCAGCAGCAGGGAGAGAAACCCAATAGCGAGCGTGACAAACAAGGCGGAGTTCGAGGGCGAGCCCTGCCATGCGATGCCGATCAGTACGGCGAGGCTCGCAACCACAATTCCGATGCGCAAGATGCCGGCAAAGCCTTTCATAGCATTGCCAAGACGCACGGCCTCGAGCCAGGCCCGCTCATCTGCCGCGGCAGCCTGGTTCTCTTGGTCCACGGCGCTGCGTTCGAACTCGATCACTGATTCACTTTCCACCGCACACCTCCTGGGCCGAACGCGTCTTCTGTGAGATTGACGATTCAGCCGATCCGTAGCCTAATCCCGTACTCGATAAGACGTGGCTGACCGGTACGAGTGCCGCGGACCGCTGCGATCTGGGGCGGTGCATCTGGCAGTGAGCAGCGGCGGTGCGGGTCGCTGAGTGCCCGATCGGTCCGAAAACGTTGTGATGATCCCGTCTGGAGCGCTGCAAAGTTGGTGCTCGCGTGGGTTGAGTGGGCCGTGGTGATCGGGCGTCACGAGCTTGTCGATGTTGTGAGTGTGTGCGCACGAGGTGTGCGCGACGTCCAACGCTGACGCGAGGTAGGTATGGCGACGTGGTGCTGGTGGCGTTCGGTGGCTGCGAGCGTGGCGCTTGGCGTAGCGAGCGGCGTGGGTGCCCAATCGGTGATGTTCTCGAATCTTGGCCCCAACGGGTCGTTCAGTGCATCGTCGGCGCACGTGGTGGGCGGAACACCACCTGCGAGCGTGGGGTCCACCCCGATCACACTCGGCGCGCCGATGCTCATCGATCGCGTGGACGTCGCGCTGATCGGCACGAGCGATGGGGCCCAGCAGGTCGAGTTGGTGATGACGTCGAGCATGAACGGGGTGCCGGACACGGTGCTGGGGTACTTCGGGGTGGCGTCGGTCCCGCACCAGGCACCGGTTACGCTGTACTCCTTCTCGATCACAACCCCGGTGCTGATGCGGGGCAACGTGCCGTACCACTTCGTCGTCACACCGAGCGGTTTCTCGGGGAACCGGGTGGGGTGGTCGCAGGTCGAAGTGGGCGCGACCGGCGGGTTTCAGAGTTTCTCGAACGGGGCGTGGCACGCGGCAGCGTCGCTCGGGGCGCCGGCGATCCGTGTGGTCGGCGAGCCGGCATTCGCGATCACCGCGGAGCCACCCGCTGGGATGGTCCGCGCCGTGGGCGAGACCGCGACCATCGAGATGACGGTGGATTCGCCGCTTGGCATCCCGGTGGTAGTGCGGTGGTTTCACAATGGAGTACCGCTCGCCGACGGGCCGCGTCTCGCGGGGTCTCGGACAGAGGTACTCACAATCTCGGGTCTTGGGATCTCGGACGCTGGGACGTATCACGCGGAGGTCACGGCGCTGGGTGAGACGATCACCTCGCTCGCGACGACGCTCGCGATCACACCGACCTCGGCCGGACCCGGGGATGTGACCGGCGATCGCCTGGTGGACGCGTTCGATCTGGCCGCCCTCATGCAGTCGATCGATGCGCCCGGGGCGTCGCATGGGCTGTGGAACTCGTTCGTGCGGGGCTCTGAGATGAGTTCTCGGTCGTTGGTAACGGCTGGCGCGAGTGAGTGAACCGCGAATTCGAGCACAGCACAATGACCGCTTGGCGCCCAACGATCTGAATCGAAACTTCCACTCTGAATCACCAGGAGTGGAAGCCATGACGAGCCTCGACCCCACCCCGGCCCTAACAGCCCAGCGCTTTCTCGCGATCAATCAGCGGAACGTCGACACGGAGCTGCGACGGATCGCGACCGGGCTCTTCATCAACTCCGGAGCCGACGACCCCGCGGGGCTGATCGCAGCGGAGAACCTGAGCAAGGAAATCCGTCAGGCCGAGGCGGAGGCGCGTGCCGCGGAACGGAACGATGCGATCGCCAACATCGCAGAGGGTGCGCTCGCGGAGGTCTCGAACCTGCTGGTCGAGGCGGAGGGTCTCGCGGTCTCGAGCGCGAACACGGGGGGGCTGAGCGACGCGGAGATCGCCGCGAACCAACAGCAATTCGACTCGATCGTGGGGTCGATCGACCGGATCTTCTCATCCGCCCGGTTCAACGGGCAGCGGCTGTTCTCAGGGAACTTCGACATCCCGGCGGCGACCTCGGACGGGACAGGGATGACGTTGCCGGAACTCTCGATCGGCGACTTTGGGTCGACGCAGATCAGCGACGGCTCGGGCGGTACGGTCACACGGCGGCTGATTGATGTCAGCACGAGCGCTGTGGAGCTCGGCTCGCCCGATGCCCAGTCGATCATCGATACAGCGTCCAGCACGATCAACAGCCTGCGGGGTGAGATCGGCTCGTTCCAGGCAAATACGCTCAACACGATCAGCAACTCGACGCTGGTTCGACTCGAGAATCAGACCGCAGCGCGATCGATCATCCAGGACACGGATTACGCGGCGTCGATGGTGAATCTCACGACGTACGACATCACGGGCCGGGCCACGATGGCGGCGCTCGGCTCGATCAACGAGCGACTCGGGCAGGTGGTGTCTCTCGTCGGGTAGCGGCGAGGGCGCAGCGGCGTCTGGGGGCGTACACTCGTTGTTTCGCCTACACGATGCGGAGCGCCGACGATGTCTTCGACCGCCACCGAGACCACCACTCCTGCACCCACGCAGCAACGGATTTACATCGCGGACATGCAGCCGAACGAGCGGTTCGAGGGTGCGTTCAGCATCGCGAACCCGCAGATCGGCAAGACGCGGAACGACAAGCCGTACCTGCGATGCCTGTTGGGTGATAAGACAGCCACGGTGCCCGGGCGGATGTGGGGCGCCGACGAGGCGCTGCTGCGGCGACTTGGTGACACCGGTTTTGTGCTGGCGAGGGGGATCACGCAGCCCTACCAGGGCGAGCTGCAGCTGATTCTCGACGATATCCGTGGGCTCGAGCCGACTGCGGAGCAACTGCACGATCTGCTGCCGGCGTCGGCACGCGATCCAAAGGAGATGTTCGCCGAGGTCGAGGGGCTGCTTAGCACGCTCGAGCACCCGGCGGCGAAGGCGCTGGCGGAGGAGTATCTCGCCGACGAGTTGCTGATGGACCTCTTCCGGCAGGCCCCAGCGGCTAAGCAGATGCACCATGCCTACCTCGGCGGGCTGTGCGAGCACACGCTGAGCCTCATGAAGCTGGCCGATGCGCAGTGCCCGAACTACCCGAAGATCAACCGCGATGTGGTGCTGCTCGGACTATTCCTGCACGACCTCGGCAAAACACACGAGCTGAGCTGGACCGGGGCGTTCGACTATTCGGAGCGTG
The DNA here is from genome assembly GCA_038747915.1 of Planctomycetota bacterium. Taxonomy (GTDB): domain Bacteria; phylum Planctomycetota; class Phycisphaerae; order Phycisphaerales; family UBA1924; genus JBCDAP01. The sequence goes on from JBCDJJ010000005.1 coordinate 46,622, forward strand.
GGCTGCTGATCGGCCATATCGTCGACGGTGCCATCATGCTGCATGACAAGGCGCAGTCGGCGATGCGTCGCGCGGGGCTTCGGTTCCCGCCGGACTTCGTGACGGTGCTGCAGCACATCGTGCTGAGCCACCACACACTGCCCGAGTATGGGGCCGCCCGGGTTCCGAGCACACCCGAGGCGGTGCTGGTTGCCTGCCTTGACAACCTTGATGCGAAGGTGGCGATGGCGCTGGCAGCGTCACGGCCGGATCTGGCAGCAGGCGATCTGGGCGGCAATTTCACCGACAAGGTATGGGGACTGGACACGAAGCTGTTCCGCCCGGACCCACTCGCGTGATCGCGATGAGCCGTTCCGCGGCCCAATAACAGCCGAACAAGCGAACAAACCCCTCTTCTTGCCCGAAGAAAGCGGCAGATTTCGCTGGACGGGTTCTGCATGGCGATGCACCCTTGGTGATGCACAGGGGCCTGTTGTTTGGCTGTAGCATGCGTGCTGGTCCCTTCAGATCAAGCAACGGGTGTCTCCCACGCGGGTGGATCCGAGAAGAGAGTCGCAAGCGCGGGAGCTGCCTGCGTGCTGCGAGAGAATCAGAGAAAGGATTGCGTGAATGAACCGTGCATTGCTCAGCGCCGCACTGCTTGCTGCAGCCGCGTGTACCTCGTCCGCCCAGGTTCTTGGGAGCGACGACTTTGATACCCCGATGAACCTGACCACTTTCACCGCGGTCCCGGATCTCTCGGGCAACGCGGGCTTCTTCCCCACCAACAACCAGTCCGACGTGTTCGGGATTCTGAGCCGGAGCGACGCCGAGTCGCGGAACGGCTTCGACCTGCTCGACGACTCGCTGATGGGCAGCGACACCTTCGGGATCATCAACTCGACCAAGCTCGACAATGTCTTTGCGGTCGGTGACATCCGGAACACCGACAACCCAGGCGGCACGGGCACGGTGGAATGGGTGTTTGACGTCTCACCCTCGCCGTTCTTTGGTACCACGAATGATGCGATTTTTCTGGTGATCGAGGTTGCGGCGATCGGCAACTTCGATGCCAGCAGCGATCCGACGTTCGAGTTCACCGTGGAGCTGCAAGAGTCGGGTGGCGGCACCATTCTGGGTCCGACGACCGTGCTGGACATCGACGTGAACGAAGCGACCTCGCAGTTCTACGTTCTCGAGGGTGGCGATACGTCGATCGCCGATCCTCTCGATGTTGTCGTTGGCCCGGATGTGAACCCGGACGCGTCGGATCCTTCTCTGCTCGATAACGTCTTCCGTGAGCTTCAGATCGAGATCCCGGCGACGACCGGGCAGATCGAGCAGACCGGACGTGTTGTGGTGCGGTTTGCTGCGGAGCAGGACGGTGGGGCCGAGTACTTCATGTTCGACAACATCCGCGTCGCGGAGGGTATCGCCGCAAACGACCCATCGGTGCTCCCCACGGGCGCCTGCTGCGACTCCATCGTTTGCTCGGATAACCAGACGGTGCTGACGTGCGGCAGTGTCAGCGACTTCTTCGAGGGGCAAACGTGCGGTGCGGATAACGCGCCGTGCGACCCGATCCCCAATGGTGCCTGCTGCGACGGCGAGACAACATGCACAGATGATGTCGCGTTCAATGACTGTCAGAGCCCCGGGCAGCGGTTCTTTGCCGACGTGATGTGCTCGAGCGATCCATGCCAACTTCTGGCATGCTGCCAGGGCGCGGTGACGTGCACGGAAGTCGCTGATGTCGCGGCGTGCGACGCGCTGTCCGGGACGTTCTTCGCGGATGTGGACGAGTGCCCGTCCGACCCGACAGATCTGTGCGAGCCGGGTGCGTGCTGCACCGGTCCGGACACCTGCATCGACGGCTCGAACGAGCTCGAGTGCAACGGCCTCGCCGGTGCGTTCAACGTTGGGGTCTCGTGCCCACCACCGGGCTCGGAAGAAGACCTCTGTTCGATCCAGGGATGCTGCACCTTTGCGGGCTTCTGCGTCGATACGAACCCCTCCGAGTGTGCCACTGTGTTCGGTGGTCTATCGATTGCGGGGCAGACCTGCCCGCCGAACGCCATCGATCTCTGTGTGCCGGCCGCCTGCTGCACTGGGCCTGACAGCTGCGTGCTCCAGAGCCGCGTGGAGTGTGATGACGACGGAGGAACGTTCTTCGAAGGTCAATCCTGCCCGGTGAACGCGTCCGATTTGTGCAGCACGATGATGGGCCCGAGCGGGTGTGTGGGTGATACCAACGATGATCTGATGGCGGACGCGACGGACTTCCTCGCGGTGCTGGTGGCGTTCGGCAGCACGGCTATCGATTCGAATTACAACGCGGGCGCCGATTTCGACAACGACGATGATGTCGACGCGGACGACTTCCTGGCGATGCTGGTCGCGTTTGGCCGGGAGTACGACCCGAGCAACCCGGTCTGCACGCCGCTCTGAGTTCGGCTTCGACCGGTTCCGCTTGTACCTGATGACATGATCCTCGGCCCGTTCCACAATGGAGCGGGCCGTTTTCGTTCGCCAACGCCAGTGATGGAGTCACGCCGCAAACACGACCCAAACTCAAGGTCAAGCATGGGTGAAATCGCGGGCTCCGCACCAGGATTCTGCACCGAGTGTCGACCACCCGCCTCGTCCGCCGCGCGGTCGCGTGTAGGCTCTCTGGCCCGGCGCTCTGGCAGTGCCGGCACGGGATGCCAACGGCCGGCGCGTGCCGACCACTGGCGTAGATCGCGAGAAGAGAGCGGTCCGTGGATTCAACACCGCGGCCATGATGCTTCTTCAATGTTGAAAGGATTCGGTCCATGAATCGTCTTCTGACCGTCGCTGCGCTCGTTGCAGCGGCTACCTCGGCCTCCGCGCAGGTCGGAACCGACTTTGACGGGAACAACCCCGGGCTGACCTCGTTCAGCCAGAACCCCTTCTTCAGCACCGCGCAGGGCAGCAACAACAACCGCACGCCGAACCTGGTGAGCGGCTTCGATAACTTCGGGATTACGAACACGTTCGTCGCGCCCGGCCAGGGTGGCTCGTTCGGTTCTCGCGATAACGGCCTCAATGGCTTCCCGGTCGCCGGCCAGGCCTACGCCACGTTCGGCTACTTTCGGAACAGCGCCATCTTCGGCCCGTTCGACACGCGCGATGACTCCGTCGACGCCCCGGCGTGTGCCGAAGGCGCTTTCTCGACCGACACCCGCGGCCTCGTCTCCTGCGAGAAGATGGATAACTTCTTCCTGCTGGCCGATGTGAACAGCCCGAACTTCGACTTCGGTGGGAACAACGGCACGCCGGGCACCAACTTCAGCGCTTCGTGGACGTTCGATGTGTCCTCCCTCGATCTCACCGGTGACGAGGTGTTCTCGGTCGACGTGGTCGCACTCGGTGACTTCGAGGGCTCGGCCAGCGGCGCGTTCCAGGACTTCATCGACTGGACCTACTCGGTCGATGGCGGCTCGGCCTTGCCGCTGCTCACCACCGCGATCGATGACGACGCGTCGGCGTCGTACCCGACCGCGTTCGCCCCGATCGGCAGCGCCAGCATCGAGACTCTCCCCGATCCGTGGGGCTACACCTACGTCGATGCCACGACCGGCACGACGGTGACGCAAACCATTATCAACTACCCGTTCGACACGCTCAACGTCGAGCTCGACATCCCCACGAGCGCCAGCACCGTGACCATCGCCTTCACGGGCTTCCTCGCAGGTGGCGCCACGAACAACCCCGAGTACGTCGGCTTCGACAACCTCATCATCGACACGGTTCCGGTGCCGACCGGTGCCTGCTGCACCGGCGAGAGTGTGGGCCTGGAGATCGTCTGCTCGGTCACGACCGAGGCAAACTGCACCGGCACCTTCACCGCCAACCGCACCTGTGAGCCCGAGCTCGGCGACGGCCCGAACGGCCCGTGTGACACCGGCCCCACCGGCGCGTGTGTGCGTGACTTCCAGGCCTTCAACCTCGACCTCGCCACCAACCCGACCATCGAGCAGACATTCTTGTTCGAGTGCCAGGGCGGCACCGATGTGTTCTTCGAGGGTGAAACCGATCAGACGCTCGTCGTCGGCCAGATCTGCTACGGCTACGAGAACGGCGGCGGCCTCATCCGGAACGCCCTCTATGACTCGGGCATCGGCGGCACCAACCGTATCCTCCCCGGTGACGACTTCGAGAGCACGTTCGACTACGCGGGCATCAGCCGCACCCTGGACGCCTCGCAGGTCAACGCGCTCGGCATCGCCCCGCGCCCGACGTTCCCCAACAGCTCCGGCGGTCGCGCGTTCTTCATCGAGGGCGATGAAGCCGACAACACGGGCGGTCCCGCCAACCTCTACCTCGGCGGTGTGCGAGGCCTGGTCGAGGGTGACGCCGTGGTCGCCAGCTACCTCGCCTACGACTTCGACGGCCGCTCGGACCCCGGCGAGAGCCGTTCCGATCCCAACATCGGCAACCAGGGCCACTTCTCGCCGGCCTTCCTCCGGATCGTCGACGCCGGCGCTCCGGACGACGGCGACATCCAGCCGGTCGGCCCGCCGTTCTTCAACCCCACGCAGGATCGCTCCTTCTCGTTCTCCGGCGAGGACACGGGGGGTATCAACGGCGCCTGGACCACCCTCGAGTCCGTCGTCGTGCGTCACCAAGAACTCAACGGTGTGTTCGAGCCCAACGACAGCTGGACCATCGTCGCCAACCTCTTCGGTGATGACTTCGCCGATCCGCGCGACGGCCGCTTCCTGATCGATGACCTCTGCATCGCGTTCGTCTCGCAGAACGTCGGCGGCAACGGCGACTTCGGCGATGGCGAGTTCTCGACCGTCTTCGAGGACATCGTCACTGCACCGACGTTCGTCCTCCCCGACGACCTCGGCGCCTGCTGCGATGGCCAGGGTGGGTGTGTCGATCTCGTGGCGTTCTCCTCCTGCACCAACCCCGACACCAATTTCTTCCCCGGCCTCTCCTGTGAAGTCGTCAGCAGCTTCTGCCCGGCCCCGACCGGCGCCTGCTGCGTCGCGGCGGACGACTGCCGAGACGGCGAGACCCTCGCCTCGTGCGATGTGCTCGGCGGCACCTTCTTCGCCGACGAGACCTGCACGCCCACGCTCTGCCAGCCTGTCACCGTGGCGTGCTGCCTCACCGACACCAGCTGCGCCGATGTCAACACCGTGGCCGACTGTGACCTCCTGAGCGGCACGGCGTTCGAGGACACCACCTGCCCGGTCGATGCGACCGAGCTCTGCATGGCCGGCGCTATGGAGTGCCCCGGCGACAGCGACGGCGACTTCGACGCCGACGCGGATGACTTCATCGCCGTGCTCGTGGGCTTCGGCACCGCCACCGGTGCGACCCGGGCCGACGGTGACTTCGATGGCGACGGCGATGTCGACGCCGACGACTTCATCCAGATGCTTGTCGCCTTCGGCAACGTCTACGATCCGGCCGATTGCTCGGTCATCAACTGAGACCTCGGGTGACCGAGAGACCGTCCTCGGACAGCACTGCTGCCCGGGGAGAACGACCTAGAACGTTTGATCTATGCACCGCCGGCCCTCTGGCCGGCGGTTTTCTTTTTTGGACCGTGGGTGCTCCGGGTGCTCGGCCGATGACGCTATTGTTCTGACGAGCCTGTGGCACAGACAGGCGCGAGGAGTGACCGAGCGATGATCGATCGGATCATGATGTCGGCTGTGACCGCAGCGGTGTGTGGGGTGTGCAGCGTGTCATCGGCGCAGACCGGCGTAGCAACGGTGTACGCGGACCGTGACACGAGCGCCCTTGCTGGCGCAACACCGACCTCGACGTTCGGCTCGGGCTCGAGCGCAACAATGCACCGGTGGTTCGTGCGGGATGGCTCGAACGATGTCTCGACACTCGGCGCGACGCAGATCATCGTTGCGGGCCGCGATCATCACTTCTTCACCGCGTGGGCAGCGATCCGGTTCGACCTTCAAGACCTCTACTCGTTGCTCGACTCCGTGGCAGGCGATACGGGGCTGGGCGACGGGGACTGGCGGATCACGGGTGCATCGGTCAGCCTCACCCCGCTCGGCACCGTGCTCGACACACCGGGCACGCTCATCGTCCACCACGCGACCGACGACCACACCCTGATCGATCCGACCGAGTTCGATCCCCCCGCGCTCGCACCTGGTCACGCAGACGTACCGAGCACGCTCGTGCCACCAGGCGCACTCGGCTCGGGCGATGTGCTCGCAAGCATCGATTTCAACCCGGTCTCCAGCACACCGATCGGTGCCGAGGTGAGCGGCGTGGTCCTGACCGACCTGAATAATGCGGGCGACCTCGAGCTTACGATCCTGGTCTCGCCCAGCGATGACGGCGTATTCGCTGCGTTCCAGGGGCAGTATGCGCCGCTCGACGGACGAAACGCCCCGGCGCTGACCATCGAGTACGTTCTCGAGCCGCAGGGCGGCGCATGCTGCGACGGGTTCACGGTCTGCATCGACGCTGCCGATGTGGCCGACTGTGCAGCACTAGACCTGATCTTCCTCGGCGGCGCGAACTGCATCGACCTCGACGCCGACGGCACCGCAGAGACGTGCGAGAACCTTGGTCGCCTCATCCGGTGCCGCGGCGACACCGATCAGGACGGCGATGTCGATGCCATTGACTTCATTAACCTGCTGGTGGGGTTCGGTCGCGAGACCAGCGGCTCCGAGGCCGAGCAGCTCGCGCTGGGCGATTTCAACCTCGACGGCGTCGTGGATGCACCAGACTTCATCGAGTTGCTCACCACGTTCGGACGCCCCTGCCAGCCCGTCTCCGAGGAGTAAGGTCAGAACGAGTCCGGGCACCGAATCCGGGGCCTATGGTTCGGGATGTCGTTCCAGAGCGAGACCGTGCGGGTGAACTTCGGGCGGCCGATGCCGCTCTTTCCGCTTGAGTCGGTGGTGCTGCTGCCACACGGCATGACGCGGCTGCACATCTTCGAGCCGCGTTACCGGCAGATGATGGCGGATGTGCTCGATGGCCCAGGCCAGATCGCGATGGCGTTGCTTCGTCACCCCGATGGTTCGATGCCGCACGCGGGCAACCCACCGCTCCGCCCAGCGGTGTGTGTGGGGCACCTGGCGCACCACCAGAAGCTGCCCGATGGGCGGTACCACATCGTGCTGTCGGGCGTCTGTCGGGCGGAGATCATCGATGAGGAGCCGCCGGATGGTGACCGGTTGTACCGCGTCGCGACACTGCGTCCGCTCGGGGCGTCGGAGCCGCCGCCGGAGGACGAACTCACCGATGTGAGAGACATGCTGTCCAAGCTCGTCCGGTCCGGGCGGTTCCCGGAACTCGAGCCGTTCGGTGACCATCTGGAGGGGGAGGAATCACTCCCGACCATGCCGCTGCTCGAGACGGTGTCTCTCGCGCTGGCGTCGAACCTGCAGAGCACCGACTTTGCCTACGGGCTCCTCGCAGAGCCATCGGTCTTCGAGCGGGCCCGGATGGTGGAGCGCGAGTACGGCGCGCTCGAGCAGCTGTTCGGACGGGCCCTGTTGCAGCGGGACCCGGATGCGCCCCGCGGCGTATCCTGGAACTGAAGGCCTGCTTGAGCCCAGCCCGGATCTCGCCGATACCGAGGGCATGATCCGCCTGTGCGCAACACTCTTGGGCGCCTCGATCTCGATCGTGTTCGCGTTCGCCGGCCTCGGGTGCGACGCCGGCCAGAGTGCCCAGCCGGTCTCGGCCTCCCAGATCTACGAGCGCTACGTCCGAGAGATCCAGGCCGGGATCCCCATCGGCGAAACCTCGGAGGTGCGCGCGACAGGCTACGACACCGCGACGGGCGAGCTCACCGGCATCGCGATGACGCGGAACGGCATGCCCGCATCGGCGGAACGGATGCAGGTGCTGATCGATGCCGAGGCCGACACCATCCGGTTCGTATTGATCGACGTGGTGCTCACCGACGAGGAGTCCGGCGTACGGCAGGTCGCACGGCTCGAGACCGAGCCGCTCGCGCTCGGCGTCGACGTGCAGGCCAACTGACCGCCGCGGGAACAACACATCGGGCGATACACTCGACGTGGCGTGACGCCGCTGTGACCCCATCGTGGAGGTGCCCGATGCCATCGACCCGCTCAGTGTTCGCCCCGGTGCTCGCGCTGCTCGTCTCGGCGAGCCCCGTCGCACAAGAGACCGCCGATCTTCCAGAAGAAGCGATCAACCCGAGGCCGCTCTCGTGGCGGCCGGTCGAGCGGATCGCGTTCGGCTCATGCTTCGATCCGGTGCGCGGCCCCGGTGACATCTGGTTCTCGGTCCGCGACACCGAGCCCGATGTGTTCGTCCTCCTCGGCGACAACATCTACGGCGATACCGAGGACATGTCCGTCATGCGGCGCAAATACGACGCGCTCGACGACATCCATCACTTCGCCAGACTCCGTGAAGAGGCATACGTTCTCGCAACCTGGGACGATCACGATTACGGCGTGAACGACGGTGGTGCCGAGTACCCGATGCGCGAAGAGTCGCAAGAGGTCATGCTCGACTGGATCGACGAGCCCAACGGCTCGTGGCGACGCGAAACGCCGGGCATCTACGACGTGGAACTGTTCGGCCCAGAAGATCAGCGGGTGCAGATCATCCTGCTCGACACGCGGTACTTCCGCAGCCCGCTCGCCCGGGGCGAGAACACCGCCGACCGGGCCGAAGGAGTCGGCGGCCGGTACGTGATGGACTTCGAACACCGCGAAAAGACTCTGCTCGGTGAGGATCAGTGGAGCTGGCTCGAGCAGGTGCTGCACCAACCGGCCGACATTCGGATCATCGCAAGCTCGATCCAGGTCGTAGCCGAGGATCACCGCTTCGAGAAGTGGGCGAACCTGCCGTTCGAGCGGGCCCGGCTGTTCGAGCTGCTCGATGACACCGATGCGGACGGGGTGGTGTTCATCTCGGGCGATCGACACCGCGCGGAACTCAGCCTGTTCGACCCGGCGCGGGCCACCCCCGGGTCGGGGACGTTCGGCGACTACCCACTGTACGACATCACCTCGTCGGCCCTGAACCGCTCGAGCCGTGACCGGACGTTCGAGGAGCGGTTCGGCAACGAGATCAACCGCCACGGGCTCGGCCAGCAATACCAGGCGGACAACTTCGGTGTGATCGACATCGACTGGGAGGCCGGCACCCTGACGCTCCAGATCATGCGCGATAACGGCGAGCCGGCGATCTCCCGGACGATCGAGATCGACGAGCTTCGGTGAACGCAATTCTGAGGCACAGCGCGATCCAGTGATCCAATCGGGTGCTGTGGTCTGGAGGATGCCGCACGCATTCGAAGGCCACGCGCGGACGGCGCGATCTCAATTGGTGTCGTGACCTTCGCTTCGCTCTGACGGCGGCACCGGAGCAGAGCTATCGGTCCAGACGAACCGCTACGCCTGCATCATCCGCCACCGAAGCTCGCGGCAGAGCCGCATGATGACGGCCCACGCGATGGTGTCGTCGTTGATCGTGACAAGCAACTGGCGGACCTCGTCGTCGTCGCCGACGAGCGGCATCTGGACGATCACACCCGGACCGTGGAGGACGTGGCGCTCGGCGGGATCACCATCCGCGGCGATGTTGAAGATGCCGAGTGAGTCGCGCAGCTCGCGGGCGGTGCCCATCGGTTCGAGCACCGGGGGCGCCTCGTCCTCGAAGTCGAGCTGGTCGTACTTGACGAGCAAGATGTTGCGCGCGGGCCGGGACATGGCGGAGGGGGAGTATCACGCTCGCGACGCGCACCGGCAAACCGTTGCGGTAGGCTCCCGGGATGGACGGCGAGGGCCTGATCCTGATCGTGAGCGGCCCCTCGGGCGTGGGCAAGACCACGATTGCGCGATCGATCGAGCAGACCATCCCGCAGGCGGTGTTCTCGGTCAGTGCAACCACCCGCCAACCAAGGGCACAGGAGACCGCGGGCGAGAGCTATTACTTCCTCCCCGAGGAGCAGTTCCTGGACAAGGTGGGGGCCGGGGCGTTTCTCGAGCACGCCGAGTATGCGGGGAACCGGTACGGGACACTCCGTGAGCCCACCGACGAGTTGCTGGCCAAGGGCCGCGTCGTGCTGCTGGATATTGAGGTTGAGGGCGCGAAGCAGGTGAAGGCGAGGATGCCATCGGCGCTCGCGATCTTCATCGAGGCACCGAGCGATGAGGAGTTGCTCCGGCGGCTGCGCGACCGGCGGAGCGAGGATGAACGGACGATCATGCGCCGGTTCGATGTGGCGCGACGAGAGATCACGGAGGCCCACGCGTGCGGGGTGTACGACGTGTTCATCGTGAACGACGATCTGGAGCGAGCGACCGCTGAGGCGATCGAGATCGTCCGCTCGCGGATGTGAGGGGCGCCGTATGGCGCAGCGAACTCACGAGGCCGATGCGACGCGTTCGGACGACTCGTCGAACTCCGGTGTCTCCGGCAGCGTGCCCGCCTCGTCGCCGGACGTGGGCCGCGCTTTGTCGCCCTTGGGGTAGGCGATGCGGCCGTGATAGATGCCGTTGAGGCTCTTGATGATCGACTCCTCCACGGTGTGCAGATCGCGGAGGGTGATCGCCGCCTCGTCGAACTGGCCGTCGTCGAGGTACTTGCGGCTGATCTCACGGACAAGGGAGCTGATGCGAGCCGGGTTGGGCTCGGCCATCGCGCGGGTCGCAGCCTCGACCGAGTCGGCGAGCATGAGGACCGCGGCCTCTCGGGTGCGCGGCTTGGGACCTGGGTAGCGGTACTCGATCTCGGAGGGGACGGCGGAATCCTCGGTGTCTTCCTCGGCCCGCTGTTTGGCGCGCTCGAAGAAGTACTGGACGAGGTTCGTGCCGTGGTGAGACTCAATGTAGTGCTGAAGGGAGCGCGGCAGCCCAGCTTCTTTGGCAAGCTCGACGCCGTCTTTGACGTGCGCAACGATGACGAGGAGCGACATGGCAGGTGAGAGCCTCGCATGCACCGGCGCCTGGCCAGCGGTCTGGTTCTCGATGAAGTACTCGGGCTTGTTCATCTTGCCGATGTCGTGGTACATCGCGCCGACGTACACGTGCATCGAGTCCGCCTCGATCGCATCCGCCGCGGCCTCAGCAATGATCGCCACGGTGTGCGAGTGGTTGAACGTGCCCGGCGCCCGCTGCTGAAGCTGACGGAGGACTGGGTGCGAGCTATCGCGGAGCTCGGAGAGGGTCATGCCGGTGGTGACATCGAAGACCCGCTCCACGCTGGGCAGCGCAACAAGCGTGACAGCTGCTGCAAGGAAGCCCGCCGACCCGGCCCAGGCGCTATCGATGAAGAGCTCGACCACGGTCGCGGGCAGCACCGGACGCGTGAGCAGGTTGACCGCGAGCGTGGTGATCAGCAGAGAAGTGCCGACCGCGATGCCGCCGCGCAGCACGTCGTGGCGGTGGCGAACGTTGTCGAGCGACGCGGCCGAGACAATGGCCGCCACGAGGGCCGCGGTGAAGTACCCCGCGGACAGCCCCAACGCGAGGCTGATCAGCACGGACTGCGTCGCCGCGGCCATCACCGCGAGCCGGCGGTCGAACGCGGTGACCACGACCATAGCAGTCAGTGCCACGGGCGCGAGCGTCATGAACCACCGCGCCTCCGGCACCGCGCCGCTGCCCCAACACGCGACCGCCGCGCCGAGGATCACAATCCCCGAGAGCACCGCCGAACGAAGCGGGTGCCGACCGGCACGCGGCGAGTACCGGCGGACATACCCCACAAAGACCGCGATCAGAGCCGCAGCGACCGCGAGCGAACCGACCGCATCGGCCGTCTGCGTGACGAATGAGCGGGAGTCGCGGAATTGCTGAGCCTCTTCCTTGGCAAGGCGCGCCCGCTCGGAGGTGATCTCTTCACCCTGCAGCACGATCGGCTGACCCACGAGGTACGTGGCGAGCACATCGGGCACCGCATCGGCCCGCTCGGTGCGCAGTGTCTCCATCGCCTCCTGATCGAACACAAACGTGGGCACGCCGGTAGAAAGCGCCCGCGCGACCATGACCTGCGCATCGTCTTCGGTGAGTCCGGCACTGATGCGCCGCATGAGCCGCTCGCCCGCATCGGGGGAGGCAACACTCACCGCAGCGTCTCGGCTCACCGGCGTGCGGGCACCCGACTCCTCGAGGAGGACGATCTCGCCCGCGGTCGACTGCTGGGCGAGGCCGAACTCTTCGGCCAGCAGGACGGGCGTGGTGCGCAAGCCGCGGACGAAGCGGTCGACGCGTGTCTCCCATGCCGCGGTCGGCACACCGGCGTCGACCAGCTCGCGGATGCGCGCGAAGGCGGGCTCGTCGAGAGCAAACGCGCCGCGGATCTCATCGGGCACAGCATCGAGCGACTCGCTCGCCGCGAGGGTCGCCGGGAGCGCAAGGAGCGAGGCACTAATGACCTCGATCGCCTCGACATCCGCGGTATAGACACGCGGCGTGCGGCGGCGGGCGTCCTCGCGATCACGGTCGGTAGCCTCCTGATCGACGATGGAGAACTCGGCACGGACGACGTGGGACCGATCCGCCATGCGACCGGGCACGAGCAGGATGGTGTCACGGAAGGCGTGGAGGACCGCTGCGGACGCGAGCACGCTCGCTGCGATGATGAGGCTCATCTGCAGCAGGTTGGGGATGAGCGCCAGCTCGCGCCACGGGATGCGGCGGCGACCCGCGCGCGACTTGGTGCCGGCGCGGCGCCGCTTGGACGAAGGCGTGGTCGTGGTGGTCGGGTCAGGCATGAGTGGGCTCAGGTGGCCGGCTCGCTCGCGGGCTCGTACGCCTCGATCACCCGCTGCACGAGGTCGTGGCGGACCACATCGGCCTTTGTGAGAAAGCAGAACCCTATCCCGGGGATGCGGCGGAGTCGCCGGGCCGCATCAAGCAGGCCCGACTGCACACCCTCCGGCAGATCGATCTGCGTGGGGTCGCCGGTGACGACAACCTTCGACCGTTGACCCATCCGCGTGAGGAACATCTGCATCTGCGTGACCGTGGTGTTCTGCGCCTCGTCCAGGATGATGGCAGCGTCGTTGAGGGTGCGACCCCGCATGAACGCCAGTGGCACAATCTCGACCACATCGGAGGCCATGAACCGCCGGACAACGTCGAAATCCAGCATGTCGTGCATCGCGTCGAACAGGGGGCGCAAATAGGGGTTGACCTTTTCCCGAAAGTCGCCCGGCAGGTACCCGAGCTTCTCCCCCGCCTCGACCGCTGGCCGGCAGAGCACGACTTTCTTGACCAGCCCCTGTCTGAGGTGGTGGATCGCTGCGGCCACCGCCAGATAGGTCTTACCGGTGCCCGCGGGGCCGAGGCCGAAGACCATGTCGTTCTCGAAGATCGCGTTCAAGTAGTGCTTCTGGTTCGCAGAGCGGGGTGCGAGGCGACGGCCACCGACCGTGACATCGAGCGCATCACGGATCGCACGATCGGGTGCGGCCTCCAGCTCGCGGGTGTGCGCACGGGCCGCATCGGCGATCGTCTCGAGCACCTGCTCGCGGGAGAGCGCCATCTCGCGGCGTGACGCGGACAGCAGACGATCGACCACGTCGCGCGCCGCATGGACCGCATCGCGCTCGCCGCGGATCGTGACATCGGCATCGCGAGCTGCGATGTTGACGCCGAGGCTCTCACGGATGATCTTGAGGTTCCGCTCCGCAGGCCCGAGCGCGACCGTCCGCTGATCGGGTGGGGGGAGCTTGATGGTGAGTTCCACGCGCGCTCGGCTCGCTTGACCGCCCCACGAGCGCTGACACCGGCCCGCACGACGATCTCATGACCATCCAACCGACACAGTGTATGCGACCCGCTCCGCGTCCAGAAGCGGGAGGCCGCAATTTGATCGTATTTTGTTTGGCTCGTGCCGCCACGGTGATGCTGAGCGGTCTCGCCCTCGGGTGCGCCGGGGGCTCGAGCCCGCCTCAGGGCGTGTTGGGCGAGCCGGGTCAGCTCGGGACCTCATGGCCCAGCCACGGTCAGCGGGCGGATGTGGCCGCCGCGGTCAGCTACGCCAGCGCCGCGAGCGACATGGCTGTGATCGCCGAACGCCCCCTCGCGGAGGGCCGCGACGACGCGGTGGTGTACGAGCTGATCACCATCCGCGACGAACCGGCATGGCTCGTGATCGAGGGGCTCGGCCCCGCGGACCCGCTCGATGCCGCCCACCACGAGGAGTCGACGCGCCTGACCGCTTCAGCCCGCGTGGGGCGGTTCGGCGACCCGGCGCGGGAAGAAACGCTCATCGCCCGGCTGCACGAGCGGCTTCAGCAGCTCCGGCGCGGGCCGAGCAAGATCGACTGGACGAAGGTCGTCGGCGAGACGCCGGAGCCGATCGGGGAGCGCGTGGAAGTGGAGTAGCAATCGATCGGAAATCAATCGCATAACAAGGGCCACTTGGCTCAAAGCAACCTTAGACCCGATCCACCGACTCGCACATCTCTTTGGTGCCCAGCTCGCGTCGCTGCGGGCCGCGGCGGTTCGTGTTCGAGCGTGAGCGGGCGCGTTTGCCGCCGAGCACCATGACATTCGACTCGCCGAGCCACTCGCGGGTCTGGCCGATGAAGTCGGGCGAGGCGATGGCGCGGCAGGCGGGGCCGGGTTCGACGATCACGCGCGACTCGTCGTTCACGAAGGCGAAGCGGACCGGGACCGGGTCGCCGGTGATGGTCCCCCGCTGCTGGGCGAGCAGGCCGCGGATCATGTCGAGTGTGGGCGCCGCGGTGCCGTTGAGGCGGCGTTCGTCGAGGGTGAGCTCGATGGCGGTGGCGAGCCGCTGCTCGGCGCGCTCGATGGGTGTAAGCGCCTCGATGATGATCTGCGTGTCACCGCGCGAGTGGTCGACGGTGCCCTCGACGAAGACGATGGCATCGGTCTGGATGTCGGCGGCGCAGCTGGCGTACGTCTTTGGGAAGGCGACCGCATCGGCGGTGCCGAGCCGATCCTCGATGGTGAGGATGGCCATGTGGTCGCCCTTCTTCGTCGTCACCGCCCGGATGCTCTTGATGATCGCCGCGACGATCGCCCCGCCTTCCTGCGGGGCGTCCTTGAGCCCGCCGGTGGTGTGGGTCGCGAAGCGCTCGATGCGCGGCTGCTCGCGGTCGAGCGGGTGGGCGGAGACATAGAAGCCGAGCGACTGCTTCTCGTGGGCGAGGGTCTCGCGCTCGTCCCACGGATCGACCGCTGCCAGAGCTGGCTCGGGTGTGTCCGGTGGGGCCTCGTCGGCATCCGAACCCCCGAAGAGGGCACACTGCCCCGCAGCGCGATCCTTCGCGAGCGATTGTCCGGCCGCGACCGCTCGCTCGACGCTGGCCAGCATGGCGGCTCGCTCCTCCTTCGAGTGGATCGCGTCGAACGCACCGGCCTTGATGAGCGCCTCGATCGTCGCTTTGTTGATGCTGCCGGGAGGCAGGCGCTCGCAGAAGTCGTACAAACTTTTGTATGGACCATTGGCGTCACGCTCCGCAACGAGCGCGTCGATCGCCGAGGACCCGACACCCTTGATCGCCTTCAGCCCGAAGCGGACGTGGCCGTGCAGGTTGTCGCGCGGCTCGCCCTCGTCGAAGACCACCGCGAACTCGGCCTGCGAGCGATTGACATCCGGCGGGCGCACATCGACGCCGATGCGTCCGTCGGGGAAGACCACGCGCTTGCAGTCGTCGAGGTAGCCGATCCAGTCATCGACCTTCTGCGCCTGGCTCTCGTAGGTGAGGAAAGCGGCCATGTACTGATTGGGGAAGAAGGTCTTGAGGTAGGCCGTGCGGTAGGCGACGATCGCGTACCCCGTGGAGTGGCTCTTGTTGAAGCCGTAGCCCGCGAACTTGAGGATCAGGTCGAAGAGCTCCTCGGCCCGCTTCTTGTCGAGTCCGTGCCCCACTGCGCCCTCGACGAAGCGCGGGCGGTTCTCGTTGATGACCTTCTCTTTCTTCTTGCTGATCGCTTTGATGAGCGTGTACGCGGCGCGGAGCGGGATGCCGCCCAGCTCGCTCGCGATCTGCATCACCTGCTCCTGGTAGACCATGATGCCGTAGGTCTCGGCGGTGAAGCGATCGACGATCTCGTGGACCGACGGGACGGGCTCCTGCCCGTGCTTGCGCGCGTTGTACTGCGGGATCAGATCCATCGGGCCGGGGCGGTAGAGCGCATTGGCCGCGATGAGGTCCTCCAGGCGGTCGGGCTTCATCTGCACCAGCAGCCGCCGCATGCCGCCCGACTCGAACTGGAACACGCCGGTGGTGTCGGCCCGCTTGAACAGCTCGAAGACACGCGGATCGTCGTACGTGAGCTGCTCGAGATCGAGTGGATCGGTCGCCACCGACTTCCCCGCGCGCGACGGCATTGTAGACCTCATCGTCACTCAAACTCTCGCGCACGAGTGCGACGCTGCGCTCGATCACGCTCAGTGTGCGGAGGCCGAGGAAGTCCATCTTGAGCAGGCCGACCTGCTCGCACGTCGGGCCGTCCCACTGGGTGACCACATCGTCGGTGCCGGGCGGGCGGTAGAGCGGCACGATCTCTTGCAGGGGTCGCGTCGCGACGATCACGCCCGCTGCATGCACCGAGCTATGCCGAGCCTGCCCCTCAAGCACGCGACCGGTATCGATGATCTGGCGGATGGTGGACGGATCGGGCGCGTGCTCGGTGGAGCCGAAGACCTCGCGCGTCGCGTCCCGGTCGCCGTCGTAGAGCCCCTTCAGACGCGGCTCTTCGTCGAACGCTCGCTTGAAGTTCATCTTGGGGTGCTCGGGCACCAGCTTGGCCAGCTTGTCGATCTGCGCAAGCGGGACATCGAGCACGCGACCGATGTCGCGGATGGCGGCCCGCGCCTTGAGCGTCCCGAACGTGATGATCTGGGCGACGTGACCGTACTTCTCGCGGACGTACTGGATGACCCGTTGCCGCCCGTCCTGGCACAGGTCGATATCGATATCGGGGTACTCGGCACGATCGGGGTCAGTGAACCGCTCGAAGAGCAAGCCGTACCGCACCGGGCAGGCGTTGGAGAGGCCGAGCAGGTACCCGACCATGGTGCCGACGCCCGAACCACGGGCGAGCGCGGGGATGCCGTGCTGACGGGCCCAGTTCACGAAGTCCCACACAATCAGGAAGTAGGGCGAGATCGACTTATCCGCAAGGATGCGCAGCTCGCGATCGAGGCGCGCACGCACATCCGCCATGAAGGCATCGTCTTCGCGTGGCACAGGCGTCTCGCCTGTGCTTCCGAGCGCGGATGTGGTCTGCACAGGCGAGACGCTTGTACCACGGGTCTGCGCGCCGTAGCGCCAGACGAGACCGGCTTCGCAGAGCTCGCGGAGCGCAGCGTTGCACTCGGTCTGCAGCTCGTCGCTCGTGCGCTCGCTGCGCGCGGGGTCGAAGGGCAGCAGCTCGTATCGCGCGCAGAACCGCTTGAACCACTCCGTGCGGCTCTCCGCGCCGTCCCACAACTCGAAAGCGGTGTCGGGCCGCACCACATCGACGACCGGCGCATGATTCGCGAACTCAAGCTCGACGTTGCACGCCTCGGCGATGCGCACCGTGTTATCGCAGGCCTCCGCACCGACCTCCGGCCACTCACGCTCGAACAGCTCGCGCATCTGCTCGGGGCTCTTGACGTAGAGCTCTGGCGTGTAGCGCATGCGCGCAGGGTCGGCCTTGAGCTTACCGGTGGAGATGCAGATCAGCGTGTCGTGCGCATCGTGCTCATCGGCCTTCAGGAAGTGAGCGTCGTTGTCGCACACGAGGGGCAGGTCCAGCTCGTGCGCGAGACGAATCAGGTGCGGGTTGATCGCAGCCTGCTCGGGGATGTGGTGCTGCAGCTCCACGTAAAAGCGGCCGAACGAGCGTCCATCCTCGAGCGCGACGGGCGCGAACACCCGGTGGTGCCACTCAGCAACCTCGACCGCATGCGCCCAGTGATTCGCGTCGTGAGTGCGGTCGTAGTGCTCGAGGTGGTAGGCGAGCTCGGAGCCCAGGTGGCCATTGATCGCAACGAGACCCTCCGAGTGAGCCTCGAGCAGGTCACGGTCGATGCGGGGCTTGTAGTAGAAGCCGGTGAGGTAGGCCTCGGAGGCGAGGACCATGAGGTTCTGCCACCCAGCGGTGTTCATGGCGAGCAGCACGAGGTGGAAGCCGCCATCGGCGATGCCCGTCTTCTCGCGGCTGTGCCGCGTGTGGGGGTGGGGAGCGACGTAGGCCTCGCACCCGAGGATGGGCTTGATGCCCGCTCGATGGCAGGCGTCGTAGAAGGCCACCGCCCCGAACAGGTTGCCGTGGTCGGTGATGGCCACCGCATCCATGCCGAGCTCTTTGACCCGGGCGACGAGCCGGTCGACCCGGTTCCCCCCGTCGAGCAGCGAGAACTCGGTGTGTAGATGGAGATGAGCGAATGAATTCAACAGTTACACCTCGATACCGGTGATCGCGGTGGGTGGCTTGTTTCAAACACCCAATATATTGTGGTTCATTGATGCGAATATGCCATATTCAGCATATTTTTTGATGCTGTGATGATACCAGCCGAGGCGACTTCCTGCGCGTCAACATCACATCAATTCGAAGATTGTGGGTTGTGTCTTTATGGGGCGTGGGCATACTCATCGCGGGAAACAAGATCGACACGTCACTCGTTCGAGAGAGGAAACTCGTGGGGACGCACAACTCAGTGATGGCTGCCGCGGTTGCGGCTTGTTTTGCCGGGCATGCACTCGGCGCGACGCTCTCGATCAGCAGCGATGAGGCCGTTGCCACCTTCGATAATTCGGGCAGTGCCGGCGTGCTGCAGATCGGATGGGAGGTCGGCGGCGTCAACCACCTCGCCGAGCAAGACTTCTACCTCTCGATCGGTCGCGGCGGTGACAGCTACACCGACGTGACACCGGTGGCACTCTCGAGCGTTGCCGAGGAGTCGGTCACGATCAACGACACGCCGGTGGTCATTATCCCCGGCGTGCTCGAGATCGATCCGGCCACCATCGTGGTCGAGTACCTGATCGACGAGGTGCTGACCACGATCAGCTATGACCTGACCGGCGCCTCGACGACCCCGAGCCAGCCCGGTGACTCGTCGATCTCCTCGATCAAGGTCAATGTAAAGCTCGAGAACCTGTCGGCCACCGAGGAGGCCGAGTTCCGCTTCCGCCAGTACACCGACTTCAACCTGAACAACACGCCGGGCGACCTCTCGGTCTCTGTGCCCGGCTCGGGTGTCGGCTTCCTGAGCGGTGGCGGCGTCCTGGACAACCCCAACACGGTGACGCAGACCGACGTCGATGTGATCGTGACCGAGAACTTCGCCGAGTCGGACGGCGGCGGCGCCGTTCTGCCGGTGCCGGACGAGTATGCCTACGGCTATCAGCCGAGCGTGCTCTCGGCGGTCATGTCCTCGGCCACGCTCCCGGGCGGGCTCCCCACGACCCTGTTCGCTGACCTCGCGTGGTCGTTCGGCTGGGTCGGCACTCTTGGTGTTGCGGGCTCGTCCACGGACACATTCGAGATCGTCAAGGACCTCGAGGTCCAGTTTGTGCTCGGCGAGTTGATCCCGACCCCGGGCACAGCTTCGCTGCTGGTTCTCGCCGGCGCTGCTGCAGCCCGGCGCCGTCGCTTCTGATTTCTCTCGCCGGTTCGACGTGTGGCTCATCGCGGGGGATGCGGTGGGTCATCCCCGATCACCCGGGGCACATCGGTCGGCTCGCGTCTTGCATCACCACGCGTCACCCGCTCGAGCACACACGAGCAGGCCTTGGAGAAACACGATGAGAGTCGCCTTTGCGGCAAGTCTGAGCGTTCTGACCTTCGCCCCTGCGGCTTTGGGTCAGTTGACCCTGACCGATGGCGGCGCTTCGGTGTCCATCAACACCGACGGCGGTCTGGAGAACTTCGTGGTCGGCGGCGTTGATCACCTCGGCGACCTCTCCTTTGCGCTCTCACCGAATGGTGCCGCGGTCGAGACCCTCAGTGCTGCGAACCTGCTGGCGATCGCCCCCGGGCTCAGCACTTCGC
The DNA here is from genome assembly GCA_038747915.1 of Planctomycetota bacterium. GTDB lineage: Bacteria > Planctomycetota > Phycisphaerae > Phycisphaerales > UBA1924 > JBCDAP01. The sequence goes on from JBCDJJ010000005.1 coordinate 66,580, forward strand.
AGGCGTTCGCGGTGCATACGGTCGGGAACTACATGATCACGAGCGAGTACACGCTGACCGGGAGCGCCGACTCGGCGGCCCTGGGTGTGAACGTCACGATCACGAACCTCACCCCGCTGAGTTCTGCGAGCGACTTCGAGATCGATCTATACCAGCTTGTTGACTGGGATCTCAACGGTTCGACGACCGATGGCGAGATTCTGTCGCTCAACTCGCAGACGCTCCGTCAGCGCGAGGGTGTCGGGTCGGATCTGATCATCGCGGACAACGCGGTGAATCCGCTCAATGTCATCGACGCGATCGAAGTGGGCGAGACGGGAAGTGTGCTGTCCTCGGTTGTGGCGGGCTCGCTCGACGGCTCAAGCGAGATCGTTGGTCCTGACAATCTCGCCTTCGCGCTCGGGTTCCTCGACCAGAATGGATTTGGTGATTCGAGCACCCGGACCTACATCCTTTCCACCGTCTTCACGGTGCAGATCCCGACGCCCGGGTCGATGGGCCTTCTTGCGCTCGCCGGCGTCGGGCTCCTTGGCCGCCACCGCGGCTGAGTGTCAGCGAGTCGTCGAGGCCTCTTCCATCGTTCTTGCTGAATGCCCGTGCGTGCATGGCTCCCCGTCACGCCAGGTTGCGGGCGCTACCATCACAAATGAGCACGGAACCAGACCGATCTCGGGTTGTCTGGCAGTACGCCGCGGGCTCATCGCGCGCCGCGTGGGAGAAGCATGTCCGTGCCAGAACGGGCCGCGGGGTGCTCGGAACACTCGCAGCGTTCCTGATCCTCCTCGTCACGCTCGTCGTGGCCCTTCTGGTGGCGGTGGTGGCGGCCGTGGTGATGATTCCTCTGGCGCTGATCGGGGGCGTGGTGGCCGCGGTCACCCGGCTGCTCGGAGGCCGACACGGCAGCGAGTCACCGGGTCTGCCGGGTGGTCGCGGGCGCCGGAATGTGCGTGTGGTGACCAGCTCAGCCGACCCGGGCCACTGATTTCGGACGTGTCCCACGGTCCAAACAGCACCGATCGTGCGCACCGGGCCGGTTTCCCGGGGTTGGGCGGAACTCTGCGGAGCCGGCGTTCGCATGGGAAAGAGGGCGAGACGTCTCGCCCGTGAGTTGCGCGCCGTGATTCGGCATTGACACCCCGCGGGGCCGGTGAGTAGCTTCCGCGCGGCGGCCTGATCTGATCGGTGCGACACCGGCCCGCCCATCGGTGCGCGGGCCATGTGGGGTCCGCGGATGACGCAGAGTGAGGCCATCGTGGACGAACGGATCCCGAGCGAGGAGGCAGCGGGCCCTTCGGGGATCTCGCCCGGCGACAGCGCCGGGGTGTCCGCTGGGGACTCGTACGGCACGCACCTCGACACCATCGTCGGCCGTCTGGTGGTCGAGCTCGGGCTCGCGACCGAAACGGATGTGCGCGAGGCGATCTCCCATCGTCAGCAGGCGAACGACGCGAAGGGTCGCAGCCTCGCCGAGCTGCTCGTCGACCGCGCGATCGTCACCCGCCGTCAGCTCGAGCGGCTCCGCTCGCAGGCGGAGGCCGAGCGGAAGGGACAGACCATCCCCGGGTACAAGGTGCTCGGCAAACTCGGCGCGGGCGCGATGGCGGTGGTGTACAAGGCGACTCAGCTGAGCCTCGACCGGGATGTGGCGATCAAGATTCTGCCCCGCAAGTACTCGAACAACACCGAGTTCATCGAGCGGTTCTACGCGGAGGGTCGGGCGGCGGCCTCGCTCAACCATCCCAACATTGTGCAGGCGATCGATGTGGGTCAGGCCGGCGAGTTCCACTACTTCGTGATGGAGTACGTGGACGGCACGACCGTGCATGACCGGATCACCGAGCACAAGCGATTCACGGAGGCGGAGACGCTCGACGTGGCGATCTCGGTGACCGAGGCGCTGCACCATGCGCACGAGAAGGGCTTGATCCACCGTGATGTGAAGCCCAAGAACATCATGCTCACCTCCAACGGCTCGGTGAAGCTCGCTGACCTCGGTCTGGCTCGCGCGATGAGCGATGTCGAAGCCGCGGAGGCCGAGAAGGGCAAGGCATACGGCACGCCCTACTACATTTCCCCGGAACAGATCCGGGGGGAGGTGAATGTCGATGGTCGTGCGGATGTCTACTCCCTCGGCGCGACGCTCTACCACATGCTGACCGGCGATGTGCCCTACAACGCCAAGAGTCCGAAAGACGTGATGAAGAAGCACCTGCAGGCGGAACTCGTGCCGCCCGATCACGTCAACCCGCAGCTGGGCCCCGGTGTGAGCGAGGTGGTCGAGAAGATGATGGCCAAGAGCCGCTCGGCCCGGTACCAGGACACCGCTCAGGTGCTCACGGATCTCCGAGCGGTCAAGAAGGGCGAGCACCCGCCGTTCGCCCACCGGGAGGTCGGCCTGAGCGACCTCGCGGCTGCGGCCGCCGCGGCCCAGGCCGAGGAAGGTGAGACCCGCGAGGTGCATATGGCACCGTCGCCGTTCACCGACTGGCGTGTGCAGGTGCTGCTGTTCTCGCTGCTCGTCGCGGTGGCGTGGGCAGTGATCGCGACCGCGCTGGCGCTCTAGGCCCACCTGACGCAGGATGTGCGGGTGTGCATCAGGACGATCGATGCGCCGTTTTCGCGCGTGAGTCGTCTAGAGGGGCCTTCTCGACCGATAGACTGTGCGTGCCGCGGGCCCGAGCGCTCGCCCGCTTCGTCTCCCCACCCACACGACCCGGAGCACGCCATGGAGCTGTACATCGACACCGCCAATCTCGACGAGATCAAGCAGGCCAATGACCTCGGCGTGCTGGACGGCGTGACGACCAACCCCTCGCTGATCGCCAAGGAGGGCGTGGACTACGGTCAGCGGCTCGCCGAGATCTGCGATGTGGTCGACGGGCCGGTCTCCGCGGAGGTGATCGCGACGGAGTTCGACGACATGCTCGCCGAGGGTCGTCAGCGGGCCCAGATCGCTGAGAACATCGTCGTGAAGCTGCCCTGCACGATCGACGGCCTCCGCGCCTGCAAGGCGCTGTCCGACGAGGGCACCCGCACGAACCTGACGCTGTGCTTCCAGCCGATGCAGGCCATGCTGGTCGCCAAAGCGGGCGCCTTCCTGGTGAGCCCGTTCGTCGGCCGAGTCGACGACATCTCGCTCGATGGGATGGAGCTGATTCAGCAGATCCGCACGGTCTACGACAACTACGGGTACGCCACGAAGATCCTGACGGCCTCGATCCGCCATCCGCAGCACATGGTGCAGGCGGCGCTGATCGGCTCCGATGTCGCGACCGCGCCGTTCTCGGTGATCAAGGGGCTGATGAAGCACCCGCTCACCGACATCGGGCTGGAGCGATTTGTCGAGGATTACAAGAAGGCGTTCGGCGAGGCACCGGTGACGGCTTGAGGGGCGCGCGGCGAGGGCCGCTAGTGCGTTCCAAGTCAATTCGTCGCGGGTGCCACTGGTGGCTTGCCCACCAGTGCGAACGCCAAAGCCCTTGAACACTGGCGGGCAAGCCGCCAGTGGCACCCAAGTCCCGGAGTCGGTCGATCCACCGCTGAGACCAGCGAGACGAGTTGACTTGGTCTGCTCTAGGCACCAGGCACCAGGAGGGTGCTGCGGCTGGGTGGCGTCCGTCGGCGTGTTTACATCTTCACAGCAAAGATAAAGGCGATCTCGACCGGGACGTTCAGCGGCAGGCTCGGCACCCCCACCGCCATGCGCGCATGCCGGCCTCGTTCGCCGAGGATGGTCTCGAGCAGCTCCGAGGCACCGTTGATGACGGCGGGGTGCTCGCCGAAGCCCGGGTGACACGCGACAAAGCCCTCAAGCCGGACCGTCTGGATAAGCCGGTCTAGGTCGCCGATCTGCGCCTGGAGCGCGGAGAGGGCCTGGAGCGTGCATCGCTCCGCGAGGGCTCGGGCGCGGTCGAGGGGCACTTCGCCCGGCACCTGCCCGGTAGCCACCGGGTGACCGTTCTCGATCGGGATTTGTCCGGAGATGCAGATGAGGGCGGTGTTGGGCGGGACAGCGAGGGAGGGTAGATAGCTGGCGACCGGTGCGGGCGGCGGGGGGAGTGTGAGGCCGAGCTCGTCGAGGCGGGCGGTGATAGACATGTTCGTCTCGCGCACGGGGTAGGCGGAACGGGCCATCCGCTGAAGATGGGCCATAAAGATGCCGGGCGTGGGGAACCCGCCCGCTTGACGGGCGAATCGGATCCGGTACGGTACACAACGCTCCGCACGCGTGGGGCATTGGTGGAGTTGGCGGCTGGCTCGCATTCTGCATTCCAGTTCACCGCACTGATTCGGCACCAGGGCGATTGCCCGCCGAGATCATCGAGCGACGCTCCTGACTCCCCGACAAGCTGGTGCTCGGCGATTGTCTGGCGATCGGTGTAGGTGTGTGTGCGTGCCGCGACGAGCAGCGGTTCGAGACCTTCACAGCATGCATCGTCAATCGTGGATTCATCGGAGCCGGTTGTGGCCACGCCGCGGGAGCGAACGCGAGTGGTCCCGTCGACACCGGGAGCATGGGGTCTGTCGGCCTCGCTCCGCAGGGCTGTCACGCCGGCAGAGCTTCGCGTTTGGAGTTTCGGATATGCATATCGGCATGAGCAAATGGCACGCTCGAAAGGTTGGGGGCTTCACCCTGGTCGAGCTGCTCGTCGTGATCGCGATCATCGCGCTTCTGGTCGGCATCCTGCTGCCCGCCCTGGCCCGCGCCCGCAAGAACGCCGCGGAGCTGAAGGACGGCACGCAGGTGCGAAGCCTGGCGCAGGGTCTGACGACCTACGCGGCTGGTAACCGGGATCGGTACCCGCTGCCCGATGATCTTGACAGGGCGGATGTGACCGAAGACTTCATGGACGACACGTGGGAGAAGCGGCGCACGGGCCCGATCTTCTCGGTCCTGATCTTCAACAACATCGTGACCCCCGAGCTGTGCATCAGCACGGTGGAGCAGGGCGCCCAGTTCTCGATCTACGAGGAGTACAAGTACGAGCTGGACGAGGACGATGTCGCTGGCGACGCTGCCGAAGCGAGCCAGGCGCTGTGGGATCCGGGATTCAAGGGCACGCCGAACGACGGTACCGAGATTACGGGTGCCATGAACAACAGCCCGGGTGATACACCGAACGCTGGTTTCAGTTATGCCCACTTGATCCCGGCCGGTGCTCGCGAGGCGAACTGGCGGAACGACTTCTCGGCCTCGGTCCCGGTCATCTCGACACGTGGACCGTTCATGGACCCTGCCGGCTCCTCCGGTGCCAACAACGACGGCCGCAACGATCCGGAGGATCCGATCCAGATCGATGTCGATGCCTCGAACACCTCGCTGCTGCTGTACGGCGGGCAGAACGAGTGGGCGGGCAACGTCGGCTTCCAGGACAACCATGTGGAGCGCATCAACACTGTCGCTCCTGAGACGGTGACCTTCCCCGCCTTCGGCGGCACCGACGAGAATGGTCGCATCTGGCGTGACAACCTGTTCCATGATGACAACATCGAGAGCACCAACCCGAGCGTGGATGTCGGCAACGTGAACGATTCCACCCGCAACATCGTGATGTCGATGCTCGGTCACGGGATTGATCCCGCGAGCACGACCAACACGGCTTTCGGTGGAACCGGAGACGCGACCGCGACCAATCCGTACTACGGCGACTGAATCTTTCTCATGCCGCGAGTGGCTCACACTCGCGGCAACACGAACACACCGACCGGTTTGGCGATCAGCTGAGTCGGTCGATTCCCGAGCCCTCATGTGGAGCATGACATGAACCGGACCCGCCCCAGAACCTACGGCCGTCGCGGCGGCTTCACGCTCGTCGAGCTGCTCGTGGTGATCTCGATCATCGCGTTGCTGATCGGCCTGCTGCTGCCCGCGCTCGCCACCGCCCGCCGCAAGGCCCAGCAGATGAAGGACGCTGCGAACCAGCGGTCGATCCTTCAGGGCATGGTGCTGTGGTCGCAGAACAACCGCGACTCCTACCCGCTGCCTGATCAGGCGGACCGCCAGAACGCGACCGAGCCCGACATCGGTAATCCCTTCTCCAAGAACCGCACCGGCGCGATCATGTCGATCATGGTCTACAACGGCTCGATCGATCCCGAGGTGCTCGTGTCGCCCGCCGATGCGTTTGCCGAAGTGATCTCCGAGGAGCAGTACGACTACTCGCTCCCGCGCCGTTCCAATGCGAACCTTGGAACCGTCGGTACCGGCATCACCCCAGCGAACGCGCTGTGGGACCCGGGCCTGCGCGGTACACCGGTCGATGATGAACAGCTCGAGAATCTCGGAGCTCCATCGGGCCTCATGGGAACGCTGCCGGCGTCAGCTGATGGCGATCCGGACGGGGGCGATGGTCACGAACTCGATAACACGTTGAATGTCAGCTTTTCGCATCTCCCGCCCACGGGCGACTGGCTGACCACGGCGTGGGGCACGATCGATGCCAACGCCAACCAGGCCATTATCTCGAACCGCGGCCCGCTGTTGGGTGATCCCGCAGCGAGCGGGACCGGTACCGATGTTGCGGCGCCGTCGACCACCGCCACCAATGGTGGCTACCCACGCTCCGACTGGAGGCTCGTGACGAGCGGGGATGAGGGCCAGTACGGCCGCGGCAGCAGCACGCTCGAGATCCTCGGCGGCCCGACCACGTGGGAAGGCAACGTGTGTTACAACGACGGTCACGTGAGCTACACGACGTCCACGACCATCGATTCCTACGAGATCCCCGAGGATGGTGACGACGACACGCACCCAGACAACCTGTTCTGGTCCGAAGGACGTAAGCCATCGGAGATCCTTGGAGAGCCTTCGATCTTCCGTACCGACGCGTTCATGGTGAGTCTCTCCATTGGTGTGCTGCCAAGACCTTCTGCGTCCAGCAGCGCGGGCGGCTCGGGGAATCAGGCAGAGACCGTCGCAACCAACCTATTCGCTCAGCCCAACCTTTCAAAGGTTGGATCTGAAGGGGTACTCACCGCGACGACCAATGTTGTGCGTTGGATCGACTAAACTGCCAGCGAGCTACACCGCATAATTATTTGTTACTTGAAACGCCGGCAGAGACGCCGGCGTTTTCTTTGCGCTGACCGGGCGCGTGCCTACGCTTTCGCGTGATGACTTCCGTCCCAGCCCAACCCACGCTTCGCGTGCACCTTGAGACGTTCGGGTGCCAGATGAACGAGCTCGACTCGGAGCTGGTCGGTGGGCGTCTTGGTGGGCTGGGGTACCGTCTGGTGGCGGGGCCGGACGAGGCGGATGTGGTGCTCTACAACACGTGCTCGGTGCGTGATCTGGCGGAGCAGAAGGTGCGGTCGCGGCTCGGTCAGCTGGCCAAGCGTCGCGAGCGGGACGCCGGACTCGTCGTCGGGGTGATCGGGTGCATGGCCGAGCGGGACGGGGTGTCGCTGCTGCGGCAGTTCCCCGTGGTCGACCTGCTGTGCGGGCCCGCGGAGCTCGACAAGCTGCCGGGGCTGCTCGCGAACGCGATCGCGACGCGGCGGAGCCTGGATGGCGAGGCGGGTGTCGCCGCCGACCTTGGCGAGACCGCCGGGCTCGGCACGGTGGCGCTGGCGGGGGATCGATCGCGTCGCTCGTCGACGCTCGGCGCTGCGGAGGATTCGCTCGAGCTGCTGGACCTCTCGCGATCGACGGATCCGTCGGGGATGGGGTCGCGGTCGGCGTACGTGCGGATCACGCGTGGGTGCAACAAGTTCTGCACGTACTGCGTGGTGCCGCACACGCGCGGGGCGGAGATCCATCGCCCGCCGGACCACATCGTCGAGGAGTGCCGGAAGCTTGCGGAAAGCGGCGTGATCGAGGTCACGCTGCTCGGGCAGACCGTGAACCACTACCGCTTCGAGCACGGCTCGGCGGTGCTGATCAACGGTGTGACGCAGCCGCAGAAGGGCCGCACCTACAAGGGCAGCCACCACCGCGACGCGTACGGTGTGAACGCGGGGGCACGGGTGACGACGTTTGCCGACCTGCTGCACCGGATCCACGAGGAGGTGCCGGCGATCGAGCGACTCCGGTTCGTGACGAGCTACCCGCGCGACTTCGGTGTGGATGTGCTGGAGGTGATTCGTGACTCGCCGCGGATCTGCCGGTACCTGCACTGCCCGGCGCAGTCGGGCTCGGACGATGTGCTCAAACGGATGAACCGCGGGTACACCGCGGGCGAGTTCGAGGAATGGGCGGCTCGTGCGCGCGAGTACCTGCATCAGCCGGAGATCGGCCGGCCGCTGATGATCGCGGGCGACATCATCGTCGGGTTCTGCGGCGAGACGGATGCGGACTACGAGCTGACGCGCGGGCTGCTCGAGCGGGTGCGGTTCAAGAACAACTTCATCTTTAAGTACTCGCCGCGACCGGGAACGACGGCCTTCGGCCGGCTCCCCGACGATGTGCCCGACGAGGTGAAACGGTGGCGGTGCAACGACCTGCTGGCGCTGCAGTCGCGGATCTCCGAGGAGGTCGGGGCGGAGCAGATCGGGCAGACGGTGAGCGTGTTCGTGGAGGGGCTGAGTGCGCGCGAGCGGAAAAAGGCATCGAAGCCCATCGGCGCTGTCGGGCTGACCGTGGGTGGGCGCACGATCGAGGCGCCTGCTCGTGATATGGATGTGGCCCAGGCGGTGGCTGCGCCCCAGCTCTCCGGGCGGACCGATGGTGACCTGATCGTGGTGTTCGACTGCCCGCCGGGCTGCGCCCCCGACGACCTTGTGGGCACTATTCACCGGGTGCATATCGGCAGCTCGCGTCAGCTCACGCTTCAGGGCGATCTGGTCGGCGCCTCGAACGTGTACTCCAGCGCCTCGGACACCGAGCGGTAGCCGAGCTTCGCGTAGAGCGCGTTCGAGACCGGGTTGCCGAGATCGGTGTAGAGCACAACGCGGAGCCCGCGATCGAGCAGCTCCTGTGTGAGCACCGCGGTGCATAGCCCGGCGTACCCGCGGCCACGGAGCTCGGGCGGGGTGTAGACGAGCTGCACGCGGGCTACGCCGTGTACGATCCGCGAGTGGGAAGCCATCGAGACCGGCGCGGGGTCACCGTCGACATCGACCAGGAAGCGGATGCACCCATCGGCAATCCGGCGGTCGGTCTCGGTTTCGACATTTCCCGCCGGGGTGCCGGCCTCCTGGCGGAAGGCGGTACTCCACTGGATCAGTTGTGCCCGATCGTCCGCGCCGGCTGTGCGCACACGTCCGCGGACGCCCGGTGGCATGTGGATCGACGGTGCCTCGAACAGGCGCATGCCCACCTTGGGCGCCGCACCGGTGACGGTGTGCTCGACCCAGAGCCCAGCACATCGGGCACCGGGCGCCGCTGGACCGATGACGCCCGGCAACTCGGTGCCCGCGGCGTGGATGGTCCGCACCAGCTCGGCGATGGCCTCATCGGGCATCCCGCTCACGATAAGTGGCCGATCGAGCGGTGATTGGGCCGCGAAGCCGACCACGCGGTCGGTGGCGCCGTCGTGCATCACCCAGTACCGCCCGGGATCCGGCCAGGCGATGCGGCCGTCGAGGATGGTCAGCAGCACCGTATTCCGGGCCGGGTCGGTGCACAGGAAGTCGCCAGCGAGGTTCATCGCCTCGGCGGCGTCGGTCGTGTGGGTGATTCTCACATCCATGCGTGGAGTATCACCCGATCACAGGTGCCGTACCATCTCCGCCCTATGAACGCTGCGCCCGACCGCCCCCGCATCCTGACCGGAGACACACCGACTGGCCGGCTGCACCTCGGTCACTGGGTCGGCTCGCTGGAGAGCCGTGTGGCTCTTCTGGATGAGTACGAGTGCTTCTTTCTGGTGGCCAATATGCACGCGTTCACGACGCGTGCGGAGCAGCCGGGCGAGATCCGGCAGGACACGATCGAGATCGTGAAGGACTGGCTCGCGTGCGGCATGGATCCGGAGCGGTCGACGTTCGTGGTGCAAACCGAGATCCCCGCGATCGCGGAGCTGTCGTGGTTCTTCGCGATGCTGGTGCCCTTCAACCGGGTGATGCGGAACCCGACGCTCAAGACCGAGATCGACTCGAAGGACCTTGGCGACACGTACAGCTTCGGCTTCCCGATGTACGCGGTCGGGCAGTGCGCGGACATCCTCGCATTCCGTGCGCACCTCGTGCCTGTCGGTGAGGATCAGAAGGCGCACATCGAGATGACACGGGAGGTCGCGCGGCGGTTCAACATCTCGTACTGCGGTGTGAACTCGAAGACCGAGGACGCCGACTTCGAGTCAGCGGGCGGCGTGTTCCCGATCCCCGAAGCGAAGATCGGGAAGGTCGGGCGGCTCGTGGGGACGGACGGCGTGAACAAGATGAGCAAAAGCCTGGGCAACGCCATTTTGTTGTCGGATACACCCAAGCAGGTGAAGAAGAAGGTCAACGCGATGTACCCCGGGCAGAGCCGCGAGCCGAACGAGCCGGGCGATCCGGACATCAACCCGGTGTTCGAGTTTGCGGATGTGTTCATGACCGATGCCGACGAGGTCGCCGAGCTGCGGGATCGGTACCGGCGGGGCGACAATCTGGGCGACGGGCATGTGAAGGCGGCGGTGATCGAGGCGATCAACGAGCTGGTGGGGCCGATGCGCGCGCGCCGGGCCGAGCTCGACGGCGACGCTGGCGATGCGCGGGTGCTCGAGATTCTTCGCGAGCACACGACACGGGCGAACGATGTTGCCGAGCAGACGGTCGCGATGGCGAAGGAGGCGATGGGCCTTCGGTTCTTCGATCGAGTGCTGAGTTTTCGGTAAGAACCCCGAATCTCGCCGAGTGCGTGGCCAAGAGCCGCTCACTTTGCCTCGGCGGAGATCAGAACGTACGTTCGAGTCGTGGTCTTTCACACGAGAGTGTTGATGCCGTACATTTTCAGAACGATGCGACCGCGATCAGGATTCACGCTTGTCGAGCTGCTGGTGGTCATCGCGATCATCGGTGTGCTGGTCGCGCTCCTGCTGCCCTCGGTTCAGTCGCTGAAGTGCGCGGTCGCCCGGATCGAGACGCCCGACGGCGTGGAGACCACGACGATCGTCGGCGAGGCGGGGTCGCAGGAGGTCACGACGGTGCCGTTCGTGGAGCGCGTGGAGGGCAACGGGTACGACCTCGAGTTCTCGGCGCTCCTGCCCGCGCCGAACCAGCCGGCACGGGTCGAGTTCGATGGAGCGCTCGATCGCGGCGACCGGAGTGAGATCACGGGTTTCTTCAAGTCGTCTCTCGTGACGACATACACCGTATCGGAGGGGACCGGCGAGGGGACCGATGGCTCGCTCGAGGTGCACCTTGGAGATGCCGTTGCTGGGTTCATTCGCCAGTCGTCGATGACCGACCGGACCACCGTGATCGTCGAGGTGCTCGCGCTCGTGGATAACACCACCGCGGCCGAAGGCGGTCTCGTGCTCGAACGCTTGCCCGGCGATGATGAGTTCAGCGTGCTGGCGGCCATCGGCTTCGATTCGAGCGAGCTGGTGCAGAGCGACGGCTCGGTCTCGACGCTCCCACCGCTGCCGGTGCCGTTGACCGTGGCCAGCGGGCAGGTCGTTGAGGTCGAAGTGGTGACGGAGATGCAGATCACGGAAGCCTCGCCGTGCCGGGGTGACCGCGATGGAGATGGTGATGCGGACGGTGTTGATGTGCAGGCCCATCTGAGCGCCTTCGATACCGACGGGGCCCTGAGCGATGTCTGGCTGCCGCTCGATGTGCTCGACAGCTTCGATGTGGCGGAGCGACTAGCACGCTTCGGGGAGGGGTGCGGATCGTGATCCGGCGGCGAGCCGCTCGCTCCGAAACACGACGTCGAATCACGTCACGCGGAGGTACCGTGGCCTGAGCGAAGCGAAGGCCACGAGCTCCACCGAGTCACGCGATCACACGCATGGCCTTCGGATGCCTGTGTCATCCTCCAAACCACAGCATTAGAGCACCTTGCGTTTTTCATGTTCCAGAATGCGGTGGTGGGAGCGTCCAGTTCCCATGGCGGGATGCGGGGCGTGTGTTCATGGGAGCGGGACGCTCCCACCACCGGGCCACGGAACTCGATGACACAAGATGTTCTAGAGCAGACCAAGTCAACTCGTCTCGCCAGTCTTCGCGGTGGATCGACCGACTCCGCGACTTGGGTGCCACTGGCGGCTTGCCCGCCAGTGTTCAAGGGCTTTGGCGTTCGCACTGGTGGGCAAGCCACCAGTGGCACC
>JBCDJJ010000006.1:0-78297 GCA_038747915.1 Planctomycetota bacterium
GACGCGGACGGCGACTTGAGCAAGGTGATGTCGATCCGTGACCTTCGCAACTGGAAGGGTCGACAGGTCGGTCTCCCGATCGTGGGCCGCGGGTACGATCTGCACCACATCGCCCAGAAGCAGTACGCGCGAGAGATGTTCGATAATGCCAATATCACGGTCCCGGATCTGGACGAGATGCCGGGTGCGTTCCTGCACCGTGGGCGGCACCGCCGGGGCTACGGGCCGAACCACGGACCAGGTCAGCCGACGATTCATGATCTGATTGAGCAAGAAATCGGAGACATTCAAAATAATCCACCCACAAATGTAGATATTCTAGACGCCTTAAAAGAAGCATATTCTCAATTTGATGCACCTGAATATTGGGATATGGCGGAGAAGTGGCTCTTAGAAAAAGGAATTACGAGATAAAAAATGAAATTGATGGCGGTATTTAAAGGAATCACTCCGGATAATGTCGGCTTAGACATCTTCACAGAACTCAGCCAGGCTTATCCTTCAGACCGACCCAATCCGCGAATGTACACGAGGTGGACCGAGTACGACAGCGAGGACTTTCATGAAATCAAGAGACTGCTCTCGGAAGCCGGACTGTCTCCTTGGACTAATCATTTAGTAGAAAGAGATAATAGAAAAGAATTTACTCTCAATATACATAGGAGGTACGATGATGAAGATCGAGAGCACGCCAGTTACCTAGTGCTCGTGAATCACGATCCAGATCGTGTCACGGTCGAGCTTGCCCACGAACTCCAGAAGCTCGACGGCGTGCCGCTCATCATCGGGAAGCGGGCTCCGAAGAAGAAGAACATTCTGGCGCAGTCGCGATTCCCGTTCGGAACACTCGTCGCCGATCATGTTCGCCAGGTACTCGAAAAAGGCGATCTGCGCGGCATCCGCTTTGAAGCCACGAAGGTGTACAAAGCAGTTGGCAGAAAGGGCTACGAGGAGGAATCCTGGGACGAGTATCCCGAGCCGTGGTGGGAGCTCGAAACAACGGTAACCATGCCCGCATTCTCATCGTCTGTGAAGTTGATTTCTGGCACACACGGTGTTGAGCTGAAGCCCGACTTCTCTACCGGGTGCCGCATCGACGATGGTCTATTTGGCCCAGCCGAGTTGCACTATCGGCGCTCGGATATCGACGCCATGGACGAATTCGATATCGCTCGCACGCACGAGCCGATCACAGGGCGTGTGAAGTGGACTCGGCGCGACCGCCCGTTTGTCGTCTCACAGCGGTTTTATCAGTACTGCAAGAAGAACAACGTAAAGGCAGATTGGCGGCCCGTGCGAATTGATGAGGACTAAACAGGTACTGCAGAGCAGTCCTTGCGAATGACGTGATCCGCGCGGGTGTCTGTTCGTTGGTCTGGTCTGAACGCAGCGACGTCGGAGACGTTCCTGATCACCGAGGATGTGGGGAACCCGGATCCGGACCGTCCGGTGCTGCGTGGCGGTGCGAACTCCGGTCTGGTTCAGCCCGATCTGCGGCACTCCATCGGCGAGGCCAGCACCATCACGGTGGTGCCGGATGAACAGGGCGCCGAGCGGAATGTCGTGACGCTGATCGCGGATGGCGCGCGGACCGCCTGGTACGAGGTGGAGCTGAGAGATCAGTTCGGCGTCGCTCTGCCGAGTGGCGAGCCGGTGTCGTGGGAGGTCGTGGACGGTCCGTTTGTCATCCTCGATGACCAGCAGGGTGAGGTGTTCGAGGGGCGCGCGGTGTGCCAGATCGCGGTCTCGGACATGTCGACGGAGCAGGGCCTGGGCGATGGCGGCGCGGATCCGCCCGGGCCGGGCACGCTGCTCGTGCGAGCGGGGCGTGCGGAGCACTCGTTCACCATCACGGCGTTCCAGCCGCAGTTCACACTCGAGTTCGATCACGACGATGCGGCGCCGCAGTTGATCATCGGCCCCGCCGATGAGAGCACCAGCAGGGTGGTCGCACGGCTTCGGGGCACCGCGACGGATGGTGCGGTGGTCCACTGGTCCGTCACCTCCGGGTACATCGAGGGTGCGCTCGAGCCCGCGTACGAGACCACCCTCTTCGCGACGAACTCGGGCGAGTTGTACGGCGACGGATCGGCCGAGATCACGATCGTCGCGAGCGATGTTGATGGGGTGGTGCCGGGTGCGGGACCCGTGGTGGTTACCGCGACGCTCGGCGATGTGACAGGGTATCTCGACCTGTCGTTCGCCAAGCGGATGGGGGCGGTGAGCGTTCCGGGCGGCCACCTCATCGATCCGCCGTTCGGGTACGTGTTTGACTTCGCGGTCCTGCTCGAGAGCTGGACGTGGGCGCAGTCACTCAGTGCCCCTCCGTCGGTCTCCTCGGGGCTCGGTGTCGTGCATGTTCCGAGCCTGCCGTTGGTCACCGTTGATCACCCGGTCGTCGTTGGTGATCTGGTTCAGCAGCACACGGTGCAGCACACGCGTCCGGCGCTCACACCGCTCGGTGCCGACACGTACACGGCACTCCCATCGACGGATCGCACGGTGTTCGCGAACTCGTCGACCACGGTGCACGTGGCGGATGCGCTGTCCACCAAGATGGCCTTCTACTTGGTGGGCAACCAGGGCGATTCGCTGCGGATCGATGATCTTCAGCTTCCCGGCGGATCGCGTGTTCCTGGTTTCGACACGGGGACTGATGGTGTTCGTGAGGTGGTGTTGGTCGATGTCGGTTCGTCGGGCGAGGTGAGCGTGCCGGTGGTGAGCACGGGTGTGACGCCGAGCGACGCGGGGCCGTTCGGTGTTGAGTTGGTGGCGATCCCGGTGCACGCGGATCCGACGGGGGCGATGCGGGCGGGTCTGTACCGGACCGCGACGTGGCAGCAGGTGGAGCTGCGCGCGTCGGTGCGTCTGACGGTGGCGGGCTCTGAGGTGTGGGCGGAGGTGGCGGACTTCGCATCGGCGTTCTTCGGGGCGGACCCGCAGGGTGGTGCGGGCCATGTGGGGGCTTTAGCTGGGAGCCTGCTGGTTGTTGGTGATGTCGGCGCATTGGTGAAGAACACGCTTCGCTCGTGGGGGTACTCGGGCGGTGATGTGGACTTCATCGAGACGTGCGGGGCGGCGCTGGGTGTTGTGCCGGTGGCTGGTGATGCGGCGGCGATCATGATGAAGGGCGTGCTGGTGGCCGGTGGCGTGCCGGCGACGGTGCGCGGCTCGCGCTGGCTGATCGAGCAGATCCGTGTGCAGGCCCGCCTTGACGAGGCGGAGGACCTGGTGGCGGTGATGCGTGTGCAGAGCGAGGGCGCGGAGAGCGGCGCGCACAGCATGGCGCGTGTGCTTGAGGTTGAGACGTCCGGCGATCAGGTGACATCGCTGGCGTCGATCCGCGGGCGGATCGTGGGTCTTGTCGACGAGACGGTAGCGGATGAGGCGATCGGTTCGATCTTCAAGGGTCTCGATGAGGTCATCGCGAGCCTGGACAACGCGTACAACGGGGCAGCGGGTGGTCGGTTCGCGATCGATGTGCTCGAGCGTCTCAGCGACACGCGTGTGCGGCAGTTCGCGGAACTTGACGAGGCGACCCAGATCGAGTGGGTGCGCCTGATCGCGACGGCGAGCAAGGGCGAGCGGATCACGCCGGAGTACCTGGCGCGTGCGCTCGATAACACGAGCTTGCTGAGCACACCGGACTCGGCTGGATTGTTTCTCGCGGACGTGGCCCGTCACGCGGAGGTCCCGGGTCTGTACCGGATCGTGAACAGCATGAGCCCGACGCCCTTCTGGCGTCGGTGGACGAACCGTGGGAACCTGTACGAGATCCAGGTGGCGTCGGCGGTGGTGGAGCCGGGGCGGCTGCTCGGTGGTAAGCAGGTTGCGAAGATCCTGGAGTTCAGGCAGCCGGTTGGAGCCCAGCTGGGGAGCAGGAGGGAGTGGTCAGATTTAGATATCCTGGTCGAGTTCGACGATGGCACGACGGGTGCCATCCAGGCCGCTCGAACCAGCCAGGCGGAGTTGAATAAACCGAGGCTTACCTATTGGCTGAAGATCATTCGCCAGAGACAGATCGAGGATGTAGATTTCGCAGCCCATAGTGTATTTTATGTCGGGAATGTTCCGAGAGAACAGGTTTTTCATCGACATCTCGATATAATAGATGATTATCAAGTACGTTATGAGACCATTCAGTCAGGATACTAACTATGAATGGACGTTGTGTCATAGTGATGTCTTATCCAATTGATTCTACATCGATAAAGAAATCTATCGTAAATTCTCATCGTGCAGTTTCTATTAAGCATCGTCTCGATCCCCGTGCACAGGGAATGCAAATTGCGTTTTCGCCATGTGTTGAGTTTCCAATACTTGGGGCACTTGATGACACAGATTCTTTTTCCAGTATTAGCTGCACAATTGAGACATCATCTCAAAATATAAAAAATAATCTATCTACAGAACAAGATCCCATTAAATCGCTGTTGAAAAACAGGTACCTGTTCGAAGGAATTTTTCTATCTCTCTCATCAGCAGACGAATCAACTTTCAAAAGGGCGCCACATATTTTCGTACGAGTTCGAAGTAAGAATCATAGCTATCTCGATGAATTCTCTGATCCAATTGTCAATCGAGCCATTGGGATAGATCCTGGAGTTATGGTTGAAGGTGATCATTCCCAGGCGCTACGGGACATGTGGTCGACGTTGGTTGCAAGCGATCTCGCGCCGGAGATTGTTGACACGTATGACTTCTCGAAATCGGGTTTTCGTATTCGTGCAGATCCAGAGAGCGGTTTAGGTGATGGTTGGGAAGGATACCAGAGCATAGGGGCGAATCTGGAATACGACTGTCGGCACGGCATTGAGTGGATTTATAATTTTATTGAGCGCATTTGCCGCGTACTTAAATTTCAATCAGGTGGACGATTAGTTTTACGTCTCGGCACTCGTCCCGAGCGGTACACCCAAGCAGCAGAGCTACTTAATCCGCTTGGGCGGGGCTGGGTACTCGAGACTACTCAACCGCTGAAGAAGCCGGTCCTCGAGTTTCTCGACGACTTCGAGCGCGGCGAACCAATCCCAGACTGGATTCCCATCGTGAGCTACGAGCGGAAGCGTGGAGGCGAAGAGTTCTCGCACTGCCTGAGCCTGCGTCATCGCGACGGTGAGCTGTACTTCGAGATGGGGCGACAGGGCGATGACCAAGCGGCGCTCCTCAAGGAGGCGCGCAAGCTGACCGGCATCGATGAGTGGCATGTGATCTATAACGGCGCTGCCGCGTCTGGTTGATGGTGTTTGGGTGACGCCCCTTGGGCTGGGGTGTCGGCTGGTGCAGCGTGGGTGGGCTCGGCGGGCCCCGTTGTTGCCTCGTGCTCACTCGGGCAGTTGGGTGGGGTCGAGGCCGAGTGTGGTGGTGAGCCAGGTGTTCTGGTCGATCGTGATGAGGTGCTCGGCTTCGGAGCGGGAGATGGCGCGAGCGCTGCCGTCGAGGAAAGCGGCGTGGAGGAGGCCTTGGTTCAGGGCGGCTTGGTCGACCACGATGATCATCTGGCTTGGGTCGAGGGCGAGGAGGGCGTCGTAGGACTCGACG
The DNA here is from genome assembly GCA_038747915.1 of Planctomycetota bacterium. Lineage (GTDB taxonomy): Bacteria > Planctomycetota > Phycisphaerae > Phycisphaerales > UBA1924 > JBCDAP01. The sequence goes on from JBCDJJ010000006.1 coordinate 5,542, forward strand.
ACCGGGTGGTAGACGAAGTCGCTCTGGGTGGTGGGCTCGTCGGCGTAGGGTGACCAAGTAAGGTCGACGTTGGCCTCGGTTTCGCGTGAGTCTTTGAACTGCTCGGTGATGGACCAGGAGGCGGGTGGCAGTTTGCCGCCGTTCTGCATGGCGTGGTGCATGACCGCGGTGGCCCACAGGCTCGCGATGCCGAGCGAGGCGGCTTCGTCGGCATCGATGTACGTGTTGATGGGCGTCGGTGCGGACGGTCGCATCAGCTGCCAACTGACGATGGTGCTCACGGCAGCAGCGACGATGGCGATGGTCAGCACAGCGACGCGGACTCCGCTCGTGCCGTTCGCGGGCCGGTTTGGTTCGGTATCGTCGAGGCCGAGCCGGCGGCTCGTCGGCGCTCCCTCGAGCTCGGCGCGGTACCGATCGGAGATGAGTCGCCCGGAGCCTTGTTTGTGTGAGCCTGTCATATCTCCGAGATGATACGCGCACTCTTGGATGGGCTTTGGTGGCGGTGCAGGTCGTTTGGCGGTGATTGGCGTGGGGTCATCTCTTCAAATGCCACACCACCGGCGGGGCACCGGTGGTGTGGGCGATGCCGTGCATCGGTGTTGATCTTCTCTTCCTCTGGTTCGGGGTGCGGTGGGGTCAGCGGCGGCGGCGCGTCGTGGCGAGGCCGGCGATGGCGAGCATGCCGGCGGCGCCGGGCGCCGGGACGACGAGTTCGAGCTGAACGCTCAGGATGTCGGCCTCGAAGCCTGGCGTGGAGCCGAAGGTGACCTCGATCTGCTGATACTGGCTCGCGTCGAAGGGGAGCGGGACGGAGACGAAGCCGAGTCCGGGGACGAAACCGCTCGGGCTCAGCTCGTCGGCGACGGTGAGCGTGTCGGTGACGATCGTGAAGGTGGTGGGGTCGGGGTTCGAGAGTGCTTCGAGGTCGAGGAAGTTGGGGAGCCCGCTTCCCGAGGCGGCGAATTCGGCATCGATGTCGATGCTGAACTCGTCGCCGAACTCGGAGGCTGAGGGGGCATCGTTGGTGTCGAAGACGACGGTGAGGATGTACTCGTTGAAGAGCCCGGTGACGCCGTCGAGGCTCAGAATGACATCGACGGTGTCGTCGCTATCGAGGGTTGCTGGTCCCCCGGTGAGCACAACGGCATGGGCCGAGGAAGCAACAGCGAGCGCGCTCGCGGCCATCAGTGCAGAACGGATCATGTTTCGAACCCCTTCTCCGGGCGAGGCCCGGACGTGTTGAGCGTGTGCCATGCGACCGAGGTCGCCAACAGACTCACGCAGGACCGGTGGCACACGGGCCGGTCCGCCGTGACAGATGGAGAGCCGCACCCCCGGCAACGGCGCGCACTTCGGTGTTCGATTCCGTGTCGTGTGTGGGCGGCATCGCGGCGGCGCACGCACAGCACACAACCAAAGCGGTTCGCGGTGACGTGGCCCCCGATAGATGACCACCCGGCACGGAAGACTCGAGAGTGAGTGGCCATGGCCGAGTGATGGATCAGGTTCTTTTCAAAGGAAGGCTGTCACGATCCAGGTAATCGTCAAGAATTTCTGACAAAAGTCGCCTTGAATTCTTTGGAAATCCGCGAGATCAAGTCCTCGAGGTGTTCTGTCGCTCGTGCGTGCCGATGGTGTGCGTCGGCAAAAAAACCCTAATTTAAAGGTATTTAGAGTAATTTGGGCGCTCTCGACCCTGAGTATTTGAGGATATGGGCATTTGGGCTGTCGTGATCGCTGCATCTAGTTTTTCAGATATCGTTGTTCATGATCGCCTCTTGATCGAGCGATTTTCAGAGATAGATTGAATGAGTGGTGAATCATGCTGGGCAATCTGAGGGCAGTTCGGTCAGCGTTGAGGCTCTGCGTGCCTCAACGTTCTCTGAGCAGTGCAGGGCCACGATCGGGCCGTTCCTCGAGTTGATCAGAGGCACGATCGTTCGGGTCTGCGGCCCCGCTCCTCAGGCACAGGATCTGCACCGGGCGCTCGAGATCGACACCACGCTGGCCTGGAAGCTGATGCGTGCGGCCTTTGATTCGGATTTGTTCGTGGCGGCGACGTATCTGCCGGGTCCACGTGGGTGCAGCATCTTTGGCAAGGCCGCTGCGAGCGTGCTTGACGATCAGCGCGTGGTCGAGCGGATCGAGCCGCTGAGTGATGCCTATCAGCGGTTCATCAAGCTGCATGCTGGCGACCGCGATTCGTTCGAGACGATGCTGCTTGCGCATGCCGAGGCGGGGCTTTCGGATGTTCCGCTCGCGCGTCGGAAGGAGGCGTTCAAGGCGAACGGCGGGATCTGGGGTGTTCAGACGCGGTTGCTGGGCGGCATGTTCTTTGTGCGACCGAACACCGAATTTCCGCAGATGGTGGACATGGTGGTGATGACAGGGCTGGTCGACCTCCGGTGTCTGAGGCCACATGTTGAGTGGCCGATCTGCTGGAGCCGTTGGTCGAATGACGGGGGTGAGCTTCGGCGGACCGATGGCGGCATCGCGGTTGACCCAAGTAATGAACCCATGAGTCCGCCCATCCTGCGGGAGTTTTGTTCGAAGCCCCTTCCTTCGATGCGTTGGGCGGATGCTGCGGACGGGCAATCGGCGTGCCTTCTGACGGACCTTGGTGTTGGGGACACGGCGATGCGCACGGTAACGACGGCGGAGTACATGCCGACGGTGGCTCCGCGGTTCCGTGATCCGAAGAACACATCGGCGGAGTTTGCTGTCACCGTGCGCGCGCCGGCAGAAATGCTATTGCTCGACGTTCTCGTTGAGGAGGACACGTTCGCGCTGGTGGATCGAGAGCCCGAAGTGGCCATTGTTTCGAGGCTGCACGAGGCGACCACGCCCCAGCGTCTCTTGCGTCACCCGAGGAACCTCTTGCCGATCTCCGAGAAGGTCGAGGTTGTTCGTGCTTCGCCACGCTCGTGTGAGTTTCAGCCGTGGGGTGAACTCTCGAATGCGTATCAGTCGGTCTCTGATCGCCTCGGCTGGTCCATGGATCGGTTCACGCTGCACCGCTTGATTCTCCCGTTCCCGATCTTGCCATCGAGCGTCGTGATGAGCTTCCCGTTGCAGGAAGCCACGCCATTGAGTGCGGCCAGGGGGACATCGCTCGACGCGTCGCGTGTGTAGCCGAACGCTCGGCGTTCGGGAAGGGGCTGTTCATGGCGGATCCAGCGCGTTTCGGTGAGCATCGGGGTACTCATCGCATTGGGGCGTTCACACTGATCGAGTTATTGGTTGTGGTGGCGGTGATCGCGCTGCTGATCGGATTGCTTCTTCCGACGCTGGGCCGGGCTCGCGAGGCGGCTCGATTGGTTGGCTGCCTCTCGAATCAGCGCGGACTTGGACAAGCCGGTCACGCGTACGCGGTCGATTACAGCGGATCGATCTTCTCTCTCTCGTGGTCGGTGGACGACGACTTCAATGGCCCGTTCCCCGCTGCGAACCCGGCGCTGCTTTTCGCTGAGGATGACTTCGAGGCGCGGATGTTTCAGGCGATTCACAACGCCGAGCAGCGCTCGAGCTACGTTGGCCGGATCGACTTCCCGCTTCGCCGGGAGGATCCCGAGCAGACCATCATCGTCGATCACTACACCTATGAGGTGCTGAGCAGCTACTACGGCAACGAGCAGATCGAGTTTGCGGCGACTTGTCCGTCGGATCTCGCGTTGCTCGAGAAGCACGAGCAGCGCTACTCCGGGGCGAACCCTCAGCTTCAGTCGTACGCCTCGAGCTATCACGTCACACCGGCGAGCTACACGCGCGATGTGCTCCGGCCGGCAGCGGGTGGGTACGTGACCCCGGGCACACCCGGGTGGTCGCCGGTGTACGCACCGAGCGCGAACTCGCTCACGCTGCTGTTCAATCCAACACCGCCTCGCTTCTACGACGAGCGTTTTATGACGGAGGTCGCGTACCCGAGTGGCAAGGTGTGGATGCACGAATGGGTGCAACTGCACTTCCCGGGGCAGTTCGTCTACGCCGCGGAGCGATCGCGCATGCCGCTGCTCATGTACGACGGCTCGGCTAGCACCCGCAACACCCGCGACTCCAACCGGGGGTACAGCCCCGTCTGCCCGCAGTGTCCGGCCTCGGTGATCCGCTTCAACGGCGAGATCGAGTACGCGCCGTGGCTCGACGTCGAACTCTCCGACCCGCGTAGTACGTCGGCTGGGCAGTACGGGCTGAGCTTCGAGCAGGTTTATCCGCGGTATCGGTGGACGCGTGGCGGCCTGCGCGGCGTGGACTTCGGCGTCTCCGAGCCGGACACCGGTCAAAGCGACCCGTTCTCGTTCTTCAACTGAATTCTGCATTTCCCACCTGCGGCGTGTGATCTGTACACGCTGCGTTGACACACACTTGGAGTGGCACCACGAGCTACACGAGCAGGTGCCCGGCTCTCGACGGAGATCTCACCCCATGACTTCCGACTCTGTTCTCCCGATGCGTCTCGGTCTCGCCGTCGCTGCTCCCACCCTCACTCTGGCGCTCGCCTCTGTCGCGGTCGCGCAGCCGGTGATCACGGAGCACACGGTCACGATCCCGGGCCCGATCAACATTACTGACACCTTCATGGCGATCGATATGGGTGGCGCCACGATCACCGCGGGGGATTACAACGAGTGGTCGCTGGTGGTCGACTGGATCGATCCCGCGTTTGCCGCGCAGAGCGCCGAGTGCAGGGTCTTCCTCTCGTCGTCTGATGTGGTGGACACCACGACCGACACCATCGTTCGGTACAGCGGTGAGGGAAGCAGCTTCATTCCGTCGTTCACCAATGGTGGTACCGGTGTCGACAATCCGTTCCCCAACAATGATATGACGTGGGGCAACCCACGGTTTCTCGGCGACTATCAGGGCGGCGATCCCCTCTTCTTGCACGTGCAGCAGGAGGTTCCGTTCACCGGTGCGCAGCTGCTCGATATTCGCCTCACGCTGATCGATCTGCCGGATTTCACGCTCACAGCGCTGGTCGTCCCGCCGACGGTGCAGCGGGGAGACACCATCGCCGGCAACCTGGCCAACTCTCAGGATCTGCTCGGCGCCAACGGCGTCGACCGCGGTCCGACGGGAAATGTTGGTGACTTCTTTCGCGGCGTTGGCAACGAAGATGTCTACGTGATCGACTGGGATGGCGGCCCGTTCATCGTCAACCTCTGTACTGATACGTTCCTCAACGATCACGTCGTCCGGCTGTACAGCAGTGAGGAGGAACTGATCACGTCATCGACGGTTGATGTCACCGAGGATGTCTTTGTGGGACGTGATGTGACCGCGGGGTCGTACTTCATCGTGGTCGAGAGCACGCGTGAGGGTGGTGGTGAGTACGAGCTGCGGATCGATGACGTCGGTGCATGCCCGCCGCGGGTGGTGCCGACCGATGGCCTGTTCGCGGTTGCGGCCAACCGGCTGTTCCGAATCGATGAGTCGACCGGTGAGGTCGGTCTCGTTGATAGTCTGGTTCCGGCACCTGGTCAGCCAGCGTTCAACGGCTCGCTGCTCGGCATGGCGTTCAACAACGAGGGGAGGCTGCTGCTCCAGACGACATTCGGGATGTGGGAGGCCGACCCGAGCACCGCCGAACTCACGTTCATCGGCGACCTCAACGAGTCGACGCGGTGCATCGCGGATTGGGCGAACCCGCTCGACCGCATGCCCAACGAGGATGATGTGCAGGCCGTGATCTCCCAGGTCAACGGCGCCGGCTTCTCGTCGCTCGTTCGAGAGTTTGCTGAGCCGACGGACACACGAGATGCCTTCGACCTCGCGGCATACATGGTCGAGCTGACACTCGGTTGCCCGGAGGTGACCACGCTGTCCTACCTCTTCGGTGGTGGGCTTGCGCCGGACTCGCAGGGCTCGGGGCTGATCGGCGCGACCGCAGCGACCAGTTCACTCATCCCGAGAGCCGAGGAAACCATCACGATCTCGGGGCCATTCCTGGTGAGCCCGGGGGGGATCGCGATCGACCTCGGTGGCGCCGATCTCCAGCCCGGGGTGTACATCGACGCGTTCGTCGTCTTCGATTGGGAGGACTTCTCGGGCTCCGGGGCGCTCTCGTTTGACACAGAGATCTGGCTCTCGGACTCGGAGAACCCCGATATCGACACCGATGGCATCGTGCGGTACACCGGCGAGGGGATCGAATTTTCTCCGCTGAACGGCAGCACATTCGCCACCAGTGTTTCGGACCTCAACTTTGGCATCATCGACTTCGAACTCAACGGGGGGACGAACTACGGCGGCGGCGACCCGATCTTCCTCCATGTCCGTCAGCCCGGTACGAACGCGGTGGCCGAGATCTCGAACATCGACGTGGTGCTCACCCGGCGCGAGGCGCTTGGTGTGCTCGTCTCGTTGATCGATACCACCACCGGCCGCGGTGCCCCTGGGGCGCCGCTCACCTACAGCGAACTCGTCGGCTTCCAGGTGCCGCAGATCAGCGGCATGGACCTCAGGAGCGATGGGAATCTGGTTGCGATCGAGCGCGCGACGAACAGCCTGGTTGAGCTTGACCCACAGACGGGAGTGATAACGAAGATCGATGATCTGATCTCGCAGCCCGGCTTCTACGGTGGTCTTGCGATCGTGTCTGACACCGAGGCGTATTACGTCACCGCTGCTGACAACTCGTTCGGTAACGGCGATGGCGCACTGTATCGGTTCGACCCCTTCACGGGTGAACAGGCGCTCGTTGTCGAGTTTGAGACGGCCGTTGTGGCGCCCGGTACGACCGTCGGTTTCCGCGGGCTCGCTACCCCTCCGGCACCGCAGCAGCCTTGAACACCTTGATGCTTCAGTGTGCGGGTGACGCCTCGTGTCGCGAAGGCACAGCATCTGTCGAAGCTTCGCTTGGGCGAGGGGAATGTCGATCGACCAGCGGTGGCCCGTCGATCGGCATGCGGCCATCGGTCGGCGGCGCGTGGGGCGCCGCCTGGTGATGGTCGCGGGAGGGGGTTAGGTGCGCCGGCGGCGGGTGGCGGCCATGCCGGCGAGCACCGCGAGTGCTGCGGTGCCCGGGGCGGGGAGGATGGCGTATTCGGCGCCGGTGAGTGTGACGGTGTAGTTCACGGTGGCGAAGCTCGAGGCGCCGAAGGTCGGTGCGTTGTTGTCCCACGCGAGTCCGCCGAACAGACCGCTCGCGGGGCCGATCTCGACACCGGGCATGGTGAGGTCGTAGTTGAAGAGGAATTCGCCCAGCGAGTTCGCGGGTTGGAAGTCGGGGCCGAAGGGAACGCCGCCGCTTTCGCCCGACTGTGAGTAGACGAAGAGGATGTAATCGCCGGCACCGGGGACCAGGGCGCCCGACAGCGACCCCTCGAAGACCGCGGCGACCGCTTCGAGCGTAGTGGCATCGAAGAGCGCGAGGAACGAGCCGTTCGACGATGGTCCGAAGTCGACCGAGGCGGAGAAGGAACTCGGGTTGGTGATCGAGATGACATACGGGTCGGCATCGAACTCGCCGCTCGTGAGAGCGCCCTCGATGGTGGTGAGCGCACCGTCGCCGGCGGTGATGTTGGCTTCGGTGAGGTCGCCGCCGCCCAGGCCGAACACGACGGGGCCGGTGCCGCCGGCATTGCCTCGCTCGATCCAGGCACCGTCGACGCCGCCGGGGACCTGAGCAAGAGCGCTGGTGGCCAGCCCCGAGCCAACCAGGAACGCAAGCACTGCGTGCTTCTTCATAACGCGTTTCCTCCAAGAAACAGGTGTGAGAACAAAGAACACAATCGAGGCGATCGGAACGACGCGTGCCATGCGTCTGGTTGTGTGGGGCGGGCGGTGAGGCCGGCACCCCTCTTCCACAAATCGGGTCGATCCGGACCGGCCGACCCGCACCACGGTGACTCTCCTCTGAGCCGGTGGTGCCATCCATCACTCTGTCCCCAAACAACGTTCAGGGACAACCGTTCGGGAGCAGATTCCCGAAAAACGCGAGATCGAACGCATCGGGCGCGGAGAACGGCGCCACGAAGTTGGCGGTGGGATCGAGCGCTGCGAGCAGCGCGAGGTAGGCGTTGACGTCGTCGAGGGTGATCACGTCAGCAGGGGATGCGAGATCGGCGAGACAGGGCAGGTCGACTTCGACACGCGTCGTGATCAGCCCAGCGGCGAACGGTGGGGGCGGGTTGAACGCGCCGTAGAAGCCGGTGACGATGAGCCACTCGCCGCTCTCACTCGCATCGAAGGTGAGCGCGCCGCCGTCGGGACCTGAGAAGACGCCAGCGGCGCCGCCGATCGTTGTCTGATCGTCGAAGATGACGAGTCGATCGAGGAAGACGGCGCGCTCGTCGACCACACCGCCCGCGGCCCACCGCCCGAACCAGAAGACCTCGCCGGTCTCGGTGAGCTTGATCGGGCCATCATCGGAGCCCACCTGCGACAGTGCAGCGGGATCGGTGGCCGCGACGACATCGCCTGCACCGGCCACGGTCCGTGTGTTGTCGACAGCGATCACCGAGCCGTCGCCGAAGAAGCTCGCACCGGTGAGCTGGATCTCGTAGGGCAGGCTCGAGGCGCCGGGTGCGCCGAGCAGTTCGAACGAGCCGATGAAATCGGTCTGCCAGCCGAGCCCGTCGGTGGCCCGCTGAGCGGTGTCTTCGACGGCGACGAGCGATGCGAGCGAGCCGCCGGCCGGCAGCTTGGAGATCGTACCGACCGTGCCGATGTAGAGGTCGCCGGTCGCGGCGTCGACCGCGATGCCTGTCGGTCCGAGGAGGCCGGAGGCGACGGTGCTCGATGGGAAGCCCGGTGTGCCCGTATCGATCGCGGTGACTGTGCCGGCACCGGGGTCGGTGTAGTAGAGCGTGCCGGTCGTGTCATCGAGTGCGAGGTCGCCGATCTCCACGACGGTGCTCGCGACGGTCTCGACGCCGGTGCCATCGAGGTTCGATCGCTCGATCGACATGGTGATCGGGTTCGACCAGTAGAGCTTCCCGGCGGTCGAGTCGGCTGCGAGCTGGTCGTACGTGCGCGTGCCGCTTGGGATGTCGAGGTCTTCGTCGAAGATAGCGGCGCTGTTCGCGCCGTCCGCATCGGAGGTCCAGAGTTCGCCGAGGGCGCGGTCGCTCCAGTAGAGGGATGTTCCGTCGGTCGCGAGGTCGGAGATATCGCCGATGGTGGCATCGCCATCGAGCGGTGATCCGCCCGCGACGAGCGGTTCGAGATTCGATCCGTCGAGTTCGGTCCTCCGGATCGGGCCGGGGCCGTCGGGGAGTGTGTTGTGATAGAGGAAGTCGGTGCCCGCATCGTTGATCGCGACGAGGCCGGGCTGAAGGAACTCCTCGGTGAGAAAGTCCCAGTCGGAGTCGGGCGGGGTGCTCACCGCGAGGGGCGCGAGGGGTGTCGATGTGCCGAGGTCAAACCGCTCGATCGTGCCCGTCGCTGGGCTGACCCAGTGGAGTACGTTGCCAGCGACAACGAGGTGCGCCGGTGCCACCTCGTAGCGTGGGAGTTCTTCGAGTGCATCGGAGACAGCGTTCGTGCGCTGACCGAGCGGGATCACCTGGTTCGTGGCGACACCGAGGATGTACGTGTCCGGTGTGCCATCGGGGATGAGCGTTCCATCGAGGGTGGACTGGGGCACGCTGGGGGCCGCGTCGTCATTGCGGGCGACGATGTCGCGGAAGATGCCGTTGGCGTTGAAATTGAGCGTATCGAAGAGGTACAGCGTGGTGTCGAAGGCGGCGCTGCCGACGGTGCTCGCGGAAAAGGTGGCGGGGTCGTCGATGAAGATGCGGTAGAGATCGACATCGTGCGCATCGGCGAGTGCGCCGGTGATGGAAGTGATCGGTCCGGCGCCGATGGTGACGTTGGGGGTCGCTTGCGACTGCCCGGCATCGCCGATCTCGGCGAACGAGTTGACCGTCGGGTCGAGCACACCACGGAACGCGTACGAGCCGGAATCGGAGAGGTCGACGGGTTGACCGACGAGTGTGCCCCACGTGCCGCCGGTGGGTGTGGCATCGCCCTCGGCGACCAGAAGGGTGTCGTTGAGGTAGAGGCCGTCGTTGGTGGACGCGGTGGTGGCGCTGAAGAGCACGTTGCCGGTGTTGTCGATGCTCTGGGCGTGTGGCCCGGCACCGATGGTCACGAACATGTCGGGCCCCGCGCCGACCGGACCACCCTCGGCCGCCACGAGGCTCACGCCGAGCGGCCCGCTCGCATCAAAGTCGACGAGGAGCAGGGCACGCTTCAGCACGCTCAGCTCGTCGAGCACCGCGCTCACGAGCATCTGCCCGGCATCGTTGATCTGAATGAAGGTTGCGGTGTCGACCGACGCGATGGTGGTCGATGCGTCGAGCCCGACGGGTACGAAGGGAAGGGGCTCCCCGGCGAGCAGCAGGGGTGTCTCGGGTGCGATGAAGATGCCCGAGACGGCGGCTGCGGCGGTGCCGCCCGGCGCAAACGGGCTGACCTCGAGCGACATGGCGACGACGATGGTGCCCGCATCGTCCACATCGACCGAGAAGATGTCGGTCATCACGTGGTCGCCGCAGGGGACATCGTTCACGCAGTCCAGGGAGTTAAAGAAGAACTCGTCGTCGGCGGCGATCACCGCGGGAAGGGCTGGCGGGGTGTTCGGGAGCGTCAGGCCGAGCGAACTGAGCAGAAGGGCATCGTTGTTCCCGGAGATGGCGACCTCGACGTGGGCGAGGGTGTTGCCGGTCTCATTGGTGTGCACCGCGAGGACGCCGGGCGAGAAGGGCGAGCCGAAGACCGACGATACGAAGCCGAAAAACCCCGCAGCCCCGCCAACGGGCGTCCGGGCACTAAAGAGGAACTCCGTGCTGGTCGGCGTCAGCGTTTGGGTGTGGGCGGGCCCCGCGCCGGTGAGCAGACCGACGATGATCATCGCCTGGAGAACCGATTCGGTTCGCGTTCGATTCTCACGACTGACGCACGTCATGTCGAAGCCCCCACTTCACATTCAGGCGTTGAATACGCTTGATAACGAAGAATATTCAGAATAAAGCAAGACGCAGCCGCATCCGCTGCACATTTACTCGGCGCAACAGTACAACGAGTCTCAGACTGATTCAAGAACAATCCTTGACGGTCGGTTGAAATCATGTAGCTTCTGGGGGTCGGCACTCATCCGGCGGTGCGTGGGCATCGCGACGGGCCCAGGAGTGACTCCGGATCACGCGTCGGGCGAGCCCGGTGGCTCGCTCGTCCAGGCTCCGCTCCGACCTGCGAAAGGCCAGCGTGTCTCCGACACTTCCCGAGATGACGACCGACCGATCTCCCGGTGCGACGCAGCCCCCGCTCACCGAACGCGCGCTTCAACTCGCGAGCGATCTCAAGCAGGATCTTGATGTGCTCGTGGAGCACACGGTCGGGAGCGATGCTCGTCCGGCGTCGCTCGCGCGACATCTCAAGCTGGGCCAGAGCCTCTCGGCGCGCATCCTGCGGGCGACACGCGCCGACGATCCTGTTCGCGTGCTCGACGAGGTGCCGGCGCCGCACGGGCTCACCATGTTCCTCGCGGCCGCATCGGATGCTGGTGTCGATGGCGCGCTGACCGGTCGAGCTGCTGCGACGGTGATGCGGTTCGAACGTCTGATCGCCGAGTTCCCGACGGGTCGCGCCGGTTTGAACGCAGCGATGGCCGGATGGGATCCTGAGGCCCACGCCCGCGCGTGCAACACCGCGCAGCAGGCCATCTACCGCTCGATGAGCACGATGCTCGGTTTCCACGCTGAAACGATGGTGCATTCGTATTTCGTGTTCCCGAGTCAGGTCGATCCGGCGTACGCGGACCTCGGCATCTTGATGTTCAAGCTCGGTCTTCAGCGGCTCCGGCCGAGTTCGCGGATCACGCTGTTCGGGCACCGTGTGTCGGGTCCGGCGTCGGATGTGGGGTGGGTCGAGACGCTCGACGGCGATTACGCTCAGGACAACCTTCCGGGGTGCTTCCTTCCCGAGTTTTCGTCCCCGGATGGGATCGATCGGATCGAGCTGTTCCGGCGGCCCGACCTGCATCTCTTTACGCTGCCCACCGATGAGCCACCGCTCGGCGTGTCGCTCGATGTGTGCGGCGCGACGGTGCTCCGCAAGTCGTCGCCGCGCGTTGCGCAGGGTGACCAGAGGTGGCTGTGGGAGACAGTGGTGCCGAGGCTCCCGGCGAAGTCGATGCTGGTGGACGTGTTCGTGCATCGGGATCTGCTGCCCGCTCGGGGTGAGCCGAGGCTGACGCACTCGCTGCACGGCCTGAACCACGCCTCGGAGCGGCCGGATGATCCCGAGCTCGATCTCGACCAGATGCAGCTGCCGCTCTCACTCGAGGCGTTCGAGCCGTCCGATCGACGGCTCAAGTTCACGGGCGTGCGGCAGTACGTACCCGCGGTGCATCGGATGTGCGAGGCGATCGGCGCGAGCGTGGGTGCGTTCGCGGGGTACCGGCTGTCCGTTCGGTATCCGGCGCCGTTGATCAGTCACACGGTGTGGATCCCGCTCGACGACGGGGCGTCGAGCACGACGAAGTGGGGTGGGCCATGAACCGAAGCCGATATCGGGTCGCGGGGTGCGCGGCGTTCACGCTGATCGAGCTCCTGGTTGTTGTGGCGGTGATCGCGCTGCTGATCGGTCTGCTGCTGCCCACACTGGGGCGTGCGCGCGAGGCCGCTGCGGGAATCGGGTGCCTCAGCAACCTGAAGCAGATGGGTCTCGCGGCGATCGCCTACGCCGAGGACAACGACGCAAGACTGTGGCGCGCACAGGACTGGGCGTTCCGCGGCGTGCTCGAGAACGGCGAGACGGCGACGAGCAACACGCAGCTTCGGACCTATCAGAAGGGTGTGATGTACCCGTATGTCGAGGACATCGAGTCGCTCGCGGGGTGCCCTTCGAACAAGCGGGAGGCTGCGTTCGGTCAGTCCGAGAGCCGCTTCCGAGGGAGCAACGCCGAGATCGATGGCTACCGCACGGGCGAGCTCAACTGGGACTACGCCTTTTCGCATCGCGTCGAGGGTGCCAGACTCGTGATTGCAACACAATTCGGGTATGTCGAGGATCAGCAGTACGCGGCACTTCGCTCGACCGAGAGCGAGAACATCACCCGGTTCTCCGGGCTCCCCGTCTTCGTCGAGGAGAGCACGATCTTCAACAACGGGCTGACAAGCGCGGACGACCCCGCGTTCGGCGCCTCATCGAACTTTGGTGGGCCGGTGAGCAACTCCGAGTACGGCTTGTGGGGTGGCTCGCGTCCGGGCAGCTCGGGTGAGTTGCCCGGCGACCAGGTCACCACGCGCCACAACGGGGCCGGCAACTTCATGTTCCTCCAGGGGCACGCCGAGACCAAGGCGATGCCACAGGAAGCCGGGGAGACCATCGCGGCCGATGGCGACTTCGACGCGGACAGCGTGTACGTGACCGGCGTGATCAACGCGGCGGATGGCACACGCGGGTGGGTCAACATGGAGCAGCACAAAGCCCGGTGGGAGAGCGATCCGGAAACCACCCTGTCGGTCTACCGGTATGGATGGATTAATCAGCCGTGTGCTCGGTGCTCGACGCCGTCTTCCCAGTTCGGATTCTGAATCTGCGCACACTCGGATCGTATCGCTCGACTCACTTTGGAGACGCTGATGAACCCTCGCTCGCTTGCTGTTGCTGCCCTCGCCACACTGTGTACGACGGTAGCGGCGAACCCGTTCGCGCCGGCGTCCGCGACGCTCACTTCGGAGCCGACCAAGATCATCGACAGCACCGCGGCGATCACCGCGGGTGGCGAGGCGATGGAGGCGATCGGTCGTCTGGGCTTCTCGCTCGGCACGATGCGGTACGTGCCGACGAGGATCGAGCTCACGACCGAGAAGCCGGCGATCGTCGCGATCGAGCCCGACTACGAGGGAGAGGTCCGCTACGGGCTCGTGCAACTCGGCGCCGGTGGCGTACAGGCCTTCCCGCTTGTCCTCGACACCACCGAGCACGACTGCCGTCTCTACATCGACACCAACGGGAATGGTGACCTGACCGACGACGGCGACGGCTCGTGGCCGAACCGGCGCGAGTCGGAGGGAAGCCTGCCTTCCTTTAGCGGGGCGTACGCGTTCCACGTGTCCTATGACGACACCGAAGAACCACTCCCGTTCGGTCTGAATTTCTATCACCGACTCGGCGACGAGTCCGTCATGATGTATCGTGCCGGCGCGATGGTCGGTGAGATCACCATCGCGGGTGAGACGATGCCTGTTGCGCTGGTCGATCAGAGTAACACCGGGGATTACTCGACCGGGTTCAGCCTCGACGGTGGGTATGGACCGTCGAACCGAAGCGACTATTCGGTGGTGATCATCCTGAACGGTCGGTCCTTCGATGCCCGCGGCAGCTTCGAGTACGAGGGGGTGAACTACATCGCCCGCTCCGTGTCCGACGGCGCGCGCATCATCGTCGAGCCAACGCCACGGATCATTCCGCTGCCCGAGCGGCTTGAAGCGCGCCGTGAGACGGCGGAGCGCACCATGCTTGCTGCGGGCGACGAGATTCCTGAGTTCGAGGCGGTGCTGGCGAGCGGTGAGCCACTCGATCTTCATGAGATGATCGGCGAGAGAGTGATCGTGCTCGACCTGTGGGCGACCTGGTGCGGGCCGTGCAAGGTCGGGATGGAGCACCTCGCGGCGCTCGAACCCCGGCTCGATGACGGCGAGGTGGTTATCGTCGCGTTGAATGTGCAGGACACGCAGCGTGCCTTCGATACCTTCGTTGACGCCAAGCAGGACGAGTACGATTTCGTCTTCGCCCGCGATCCGATCGGTCGCGACCGGGACATGAGCATCGCTGGCCGGATTTTCGGCGTCCGTGGCATCCCGGCTACCTTCATCATCGGTCTCGACGGGACGGTGACCTCCGCCATCAGCGGCGCCAGCGCCGAGGACACACGGGTCGAAGAGGCACTGCGTGACCTTGGTGTGACGATCGCTGACGCGGTGAACTGATTCAGCCGGCCGCTCACCACGGGCTGCTGGGGCGACCGACGTGACCTGCTTGCCGTGTGATACACGGGGGTACGTGAGAGCCACTGCGTGCATACCACGCCGCTTAGGGTGGGTGAACGCGATCACTCGTGCCCATCGACGGTTACGGGCAGACTGCTCGATGCCATGGTGCGCGGCCTGTTGCTTGAAGACCGGGGCTGCCTCGCACACACCGCGGGTGCTGTAGGGTCCTATGGACCGTGACGCACTGCCTGCCATCATCCTCGTCATCTACCGCCTCAGAAGTGATTTCTTGTATGCGAACGGTTGCGTCACGGCGCGGTATCGCCCACGGTCTCCTGGCAGTCGCACGAGTATCGTCCGGCGAGTGATTCTTGGAACCCCGTGGTATGAGAGATCTCGGCAGCAGCTCCGGTGCGAGCGGTCGTGACAAGGAAGGTTTGAAGTGAGCACATCACATATGGAGTCGACCGGCGAACGAGACCGACTCGTTCGGCCGCAGCCGCCACCGTTTTTCGGTCATGCCGCTATTGAGCAACGGGTGTCCGACCTGCTTGCGCGGATGACACTGGAAGAGAAGGTCGGGCAACTTGTGCAGTTCTCGAGTGGTGGAGCGACCGGGCCGGACAATGTCGAGGTCAACGAGCGAGAGCTGGCTGCCCAGGGATTCATCGGATCGATCCTCAACACGAGCGGGGCCGATGACATCAATCCGATCCAGCGCTGCGCTGTTGAAGACTCGCGGCTTGGGATTCCCATCTTGTTCGCGCTCGACGTGATCCACGGGTACAGGACGATTTTCCCCGTCCCACTTGGGCTGTCTGCGACTTGGGATCTCGAACTGATCGAGCGGTGCGCGCGGATGTCGGCCGTGGAGGCGGCATCGGAGGGGATCCGATGGAACTTCTCACCCATGGTGGATGTGAGCCACGATGCGCGGTGGGGCCGCATCATGGAGTCTGGGGGCGAGGATACGCTCCTCAACGAGGCGGTCGCAGCGGCATTCGTCCGCGGCTACCAGGGCGACGACCTCTCCGAGCCGACCAGCATGCTCGCGTGCGCGAAGCATCTCGCGGGGTACGGCGCACCGATCGGCGGCCGGGATTACGACTCGGTCGAGCTGTCGGAACGAACACTGCGTGATACCTACCTCCCACCCTTCAAGGCGGCGCTCGACGCGGGGTGCGCCACGATGATGAGCGGGTTTCACACGGTCGCCGGCGTTCCCTCCACCGCCAACCGACACATACTCCGAGACATCCTTCGCGACGAATGGGGATTTCAGGGGATTGTGGTGAGCGACTGGAACTCGATCGGTGAGTTGGTCACTCATGGCGTCGCGATCGACGGTCGCACCGCGGCGCTCAAGGCGTTTTCGGCCGGCGTTGACGTCGACATGCAGGCTAACCTCTACGTCACCCAACTGGCTGATCTTGTTCGTGCCGGCGAGATCGCTGAGGATGTGCTGAACGACGCGGTGCGCCGCATGCTCCGGCTTAAGTGTGCGCTCGGGCTCTTTGAGCGGCCGTATGTCGATGCTGGGGCGAGCTCATCGACGATCCTCACGCCCGCCCATCGCGCGGTCGCTCGGCAAGCAGCCGAGCGGTCGTTCGTGCTGCTCCAGAATCAGGCACTCGCGAGTGGTCGCCCCGCACTCCCCATCGATACAGCAACGACGACCGTCGCGCTCATCGGTCCGTACGCGCGTTCGCACCACGGGCTCCTCGGCGGGTGGGTCATGCGGGGCAGGGACGAGGACACCGCGCCGATCGCCCCGGCGCTCGGTGAACGCCTGGGTGAGAACCTGCTGATCGCGGACGGCTGTGGTTTCGAGCGCGACGAGCGTGACGCGGCGTCGATACAAGAGGCTGTCGAGGTTGCTCGGCGCGCCGATGTGGCCGTGTTGGTGCTGGGCGAGCGGTGGGACATGAGCGGCGAGGCTCGTTCGCGCACGCGGCTCGACCTTCCCGGCGGTCAGCAGGAGCTACTCAAGGCCGTCGCGGCGACCCGAACGCCGGTGGTCCTGGTGGTGTTTACCGGTCGCCCGCTGGTCCTGACACGTGAGGCGGAGGATGCGTCGTCGATGCTACTCGCCTGGTTCCCCGGCACTGAGGCCGGTCCGGCACTCGCGCGCGTGCTTTGTGGTGAGGTCAGCCCGTCTGGTCGACTTACCGCGAGCTTCCCGAGGCATGTCGGCCAGATGCCGATGCCGTACAGCATGCTGAGCACCGGCCGCCCGGTGGACAGCGATACGGGCGCGCACGCGATGGTGGTCGGGTATCGAGATGAGGCTCGTGCCTCGCTCTTTCCCTTTGGATTCGGCCTGAGCTACACCGCGTTCGAGTATTCGACTACTGCTGTGAGCGCCGACGCACTCTCGGCGCGCGACCTCGACGATGGTGCGATGCTCGGTGTCAGTGCGACGATTACCAATACCGGCTCACGACCCGGAACAGAGACCGCCCAGCTGTACGTGGAGCACCGCGGCGGGTCGGTGGCTCGGCCTACCCGGCTGCTCAAGGGGTTCCGTCGTGTTCACCTCGACACCGGCGAGGAGTGCCGAGTCGAGTTCACGCTGTCCGCGGCGGATCTTCGCTATACGGGCGAGGGAGTGCGTGAGGTCTGTGAGCCGGGTGTGCTCAGCGCGGTTATCGCGCCACACGCTGCCGACGGGACACCCGTTTCGGTCCAGATCACGACATAGGGCATCGGCGGCCGTCACGGAACACGTGGCATTCATCGTCCATTCCGCTGTTCACGGTTCTCGCGTCCGGTGAGCGCAACCAGCGCCAGCTCGGGCAGATCCGTCTGGATGATCGAGCAGCCGAGCGCTCGCAGTCGTTGGTACACGCGGAGGCCCTCGCTGGGGGTGTTGTAGTCACCCAGGCCAGAGATGCTCCAGTCTCCGAGTGCGTTGCACCACAGCCGCCCACCTCGTTGCTCGGTGCGATCGGCAGCTTCGGTGATGAGGGCGGTCGGGTTGTCGACCGGCGAGACAGCGAGTTCGATCGCCGACACCGCACGATCGGTATCACCCAGTGCGGCATCAAGTTGTGCCCGGCTGCGCACGATTGGCATGATCATGATGCCCGGCCACCGCTCGTGCATGCCGGCGGCAATATCTCGTGCAGTTGGCGTCCACTCGAGCTTGAACAGGCAGTGGTCCAACAGGCCGAGCTGCCCGGCGATCTCCGCGGCCTCGGCGATCGAGCCGTCTTTGATGTCGAGATTGAGGATGATGCGTCCTCGAGCAGCCTGCAGCGCCTCCTCCACCGTGGGGACCCGCTCGCTCGTCACACGGATCCCGTGCACCAGGCGGAGCTCGCGGATCTCCGCGAGCGAGAACTCGTCCATCTCTCCCCAGCCTGTTGTCGTCCGGCCCACGTTCCAGTCGTGCATGAGCACAAAGTGCCCGTCATTCGTGCGGTGCACATCCACCTCGACGATGTGTGCGCCGAGCTCCGCAGCGGCGATGATTGCGGGGATCGAGTTCTCTGGGTGATCGCGGTGGAACCCGCGGTGCGCAACGATGAGTGTGTCCCGGTCCGGCGCGCTATTGAGCATCGCCCGGACGTGGGACGGGTCGTTCGTGGGGACGATGGCCTTACCGTCAACTCGCTGGGTGTGTGACGATGTGGACCCTGTGTTCGACGTGCCCGATCGGACATGAGCACACGACACTCCGCCGATGATCGCAGCGAGCGCAAGGATCCATATCGAGGAAGGCCACATCCGGGGCCCTCGCGCATACCTCAGCATCCGCCGGCCAGCAGTGATGAGAACGCAGCAACGTCGAAGACATCGAGCTGGCCATCACCTGTCACATCGGTGACGGGCCGCCCGGCGTTGAAGTACTCCAAGAATGTCACCACGTCATCGGCGGTTCGGACACCATCGTCGTTCACATCGGCATCGGCCACAGCCTGGGCCCGGCGGTTTGCGGGTGAGAGGTCGAATACCGTGTGCTGAGTGCCGGGGAAGGTTGTGAGGTCGATGGCCGAAGACACAGCGAACGGTGCCGTGACGTTCGACGGCAGCGGTGGCAGCCACTGGTCGGTCATCACGCCCTCGCGCTTGAGGATGAGTGTGAGCACGCCGATCCCCGCATGCTGATCGAGCGGGGAGGCGAGGGCGCCGCGTGGGATGAAGACCTCCAGCCCGGTGGTTGCCGAGGCCGGCGCGCCGCACGACGAGCCGATGCCCGCGGTGTTGCCGTTGTCGTGCGCAACGACGATGCCATGCGGGTTCGTGCCGTTGATCAGCGCCGACTCGCCCGCGCCGACTACGACGCTTCCGAGAAAGGTGGTCTGTGTCGACGGACCGAGGTCGATGCGGTCGACGAACATCGTCCCGTTCCATGTGTTGAACGCGAGCGCGAGATCGGGCTTGAAGCCGGGATCGAGGACCATGTCATCGAGGATGGGGATTCCCGCTGGCAGACCGGCCGGCAGGTCGAGCACCTGTTGCCCTTGTGTGCCCTGCGGGTCGAGGTCGAGCAGAACGACGAGGGCGCCGCCGCGGTCTTCGAGGTTGCCGGTGATGCCGATGTGCAGCCCGCCGGACCGTTGCGTCAGGAAGAGCGCATCGAGCTGATCGACGAGTGGTGAGGCAGGAACCCGTGCCTGCTCGGCGACGGGCTGCGCGTAGGCTGCATCCTGCCCGACATGCCGGCCATCGATCGGTGTTGCAGCCGCGGCGTACCGCTCCAGGCCGGGCTGGGCGACAGCGTTGAAGTCGAACAGTGCGAGATTCTCTCTCGACGAATCCTCGACGATGCCCGGCACCTGCGCCGGCTCCCAGTACGAGACGCCGAGCCCTCGGTCGTCACCGACCGCATGCACACGATCCCACACCGCCTCCAGGTATTCGGCCTGGCCGTTTGGTGAGGGGAAGTAGCTCGAGATCAGGTCATCGGGCCAGTTGCTCGGACCGATTCTGTTGCCGCGTGAATCCCCGAAGCCGAGTGTCCAGGGGTACGCGGTCTCGGCGACCATCACCGGCTTCGCGGTGGCACCGGCCATGGCACCGAGACCACTTTCGAGCACATCGAGCTGGCCGTGGAACCACGAGTAGTACGACAGGCCGGCGATGTCGTAGTCGACACCACGCGACTCGATCTCGTCGAAGAAGAACCCAAGCGAATCACCGCCGGGATGCACGATCACCAAGGGGGTCTGAGCGATCTCCGCGTCATCGACCGCCTGGCGCGCGCTGGCGACGAGCTCGATGAACGGTGCCCACTGCGGCGAGCCGCCGCCGAAGATCTGACCATCCGGCCAGAGCATGCCGTTCTGGATCTCGTTACCGAGCTGAACGTGGGTGAGGGGAATGCTCGACGCCTCGAACGTCTCGAGGACGGCTCGTGTGTAGTTGTAGAGCTGCTCGTTGAGCGCTGGGAATCCGAGATCGGCCCACGCCGCTGGTTTGGTCTGTTGGCCGGGGTCCGCCCAGGTATCGGAGTAGTGGAAGTTGAGCCAGATGTCGAGACCGGCATCGTGGCACTCGGCGGCGACATCGAGCACGTCGGCGAGCCCGGTGTACGGCTCGATCGGGTCGACCCACAATCGGAGGCGCACCGTGTTGTACCCGGCATCGGCCAGCGCATCGGCGAGCGACACCGGCCCGCGGAACGTGGTGAACGTGATGCCACCATCGTGCGCACGGTTCAGCGAGCTGACATCGGCGGAGACGATCGGCTCGATCAGCCCCGGCCCGTCGGCGGACGACGATGCTGCAGCGACCGCCGTGATCGACCATGAAAGAAGAGCTCGTGTGGCCATGACGATCAGTCGCCGGAGTAGGTCTCGCCGTCACGCGTCGCGCGACCGTGCGTGTCGTAGATGGTGGTCCAGAGCTCGGTCTGCACCTCGCGGTGCGTCTCGAAGCCCGTGCCTCGCATCTGCTCGACATCTTCAACCACCGGCTCGATATCGCTCACCGAGATGGCCTCACCATGGCCGTCGAGATATACGGCGTTCTGCGTATTGGCATGTCCTTGTTCGAGAAAGGTCCGCGACGGTGTCGCGTCGGCGACGATTGCTGTTCCCGGGCGGAGGCTCCACGACTTCGGAGGGTCTTCTGACCAAAGAGCATTGGGGTTAACGAACTGGGGTCGAGGTGTCTGCCGCCACCCGACCTGGGACTCGGCGTCCTTCATCGGCCGCATGGCGTAGTGCGTTTCTGTCTCTTCGTTGGTGCCGTTCTCGCCGGGCGGCCACGCCTCGAGGAGGTTTGACATGACCCAGTCCGGGCCCTCACGGAGCGGGCAGAACAGAATGCTGTTGTTGATGAGCTGGTCACGGTAACCCCCTTCCCAGAGCAACCCCCAGCTGTAGAAGCCCGGTTCACCGCCGTCGGCCTCGTCGTACAGCGTGAAACTGTACGCGTAGGTCCAGATGTAGCCGAGCGGGAGTCGATCGTCGTGATCGATCGCGTACGTGTTGAGGACGATGGCGAGCTGACGCTGGTTATTCAGGCACTGCGTGTTGAGTGCGCTGGCACGCGCCGAGCCGAGCGCTGGCAGCAGCAGACCAATCAAGAGCGCGATCACAGCAACAACGACGAGCAGCTCGATGAGTGTAAACCCGTGCTTTGTGCGTCGTGCCATCATGACATGCCTTTCGAGGGTAGCTCGGTGTGTGAAACCGCGAGAGTCGCTTTCGCGGGTCTCGCGGAGGTGAGTCCGTTGTGAACCGGCGATCGGCTCGCCGGCTCAGTCGCAGCCATTCGCCACGGCCGAGAGCAGGCCGGTGGCGTCGTCGGCGGTGATGTCTCCGCTCCCGTCGAAGTCGCCTGTCGCCAGGTCGTTCGTGGCGATCCCGTTGAAGCCCTCGGCGATGTCGAGTGCATCGACCGAGCCGTCCAGATTCACATCGCCGTCGCAGTCGAACGCACCGAACGCTGCATCGAAGGCGACATCAAAGCCCGAGTTTGCCGAGCGGAGTGTGCCATCGTTGAACACCACGCCGTCGAACAACGCGGTGACGTTCAGATCGTTGGTGCCGCCGACCGGCGCTTCGGGCTCGAAGACTCCGGGTGAGGTCTCCTCGAACTCCTGGAACGCGATGGTCGTCTTGGTGAGCGTGACCACCTCGTCGGGCGGTGTGCCCGTGATTGTCACAAAGACGGCGTCGTAGGCGTTGCCGGCGAGCAGCGGGACATTGTCGAACTCGAACTCCAGCGCATCGCCGAACCCGAGCGACGCAGCGAGCGTGTCCACCGTGTTCGTGGAGACCGCGACCGCCTCGGTGAGGTCCTCGAAGCCGAACGCACCGCCCGATTCCTGATAGGTGATGAAGTTGAAGAGCGAGGCGTTGGCGTTGTCGACCACCTGGTTGTCGAGCTCGAGTTCGATGGCGCCCTCATCGCGCTCCTGGACATTGCCCTCCTGGCCACCGACGCGCTGCCCGCGTTCGAAGATGGCGAGCCTGGTGCTGGCGCTGCCGTCCGGATCCTGAATGCCGCCGAAGAGACCCGAGAACACCCGGATGCGGCTCAGCTCGACGACGGTATCCGGGAGCAGGTTCGCGCTGGCGGGCGCTCCCGTGAGGGGCACGAAACTCTGTCCGAACACGCGGATCGAATTCCCGATGGTATCGAAGATATCCGGCTCGTCGGGGCGTGATGTCAGCGTGAAGCTCTGACCCGCGGGTGTGTCGAACAGCGCGGTGAACCGCGCGTCGACGTCGGACGAGGACTCGTAGAAGGTGGTGCCACCGGGGAAGATGAGCCGTCCGAAGTCGAACGAGGTGCCGCCGTACTCGCTGGCGGGGACAAAGTTGCCGGAATCTGGCGGGTCCTGGACGAAGTTCGTCGACTGCAGATTCGTCGTCACGAAGAACGCGGGATCACCGTTGGTGTCTGCCTCGAACAGCAGCGCCGAGTAGTTGCTCGCAAACTCGAGCGGCAGCGGCGGATCGAACTCGAAGACCATGCCGTCGCCCACCGAAAGAGCGGTCCCATCGACGATGTTGGTGGACTGGCCGAGGATGTTCAGGTTGGCGATGTTGGGGAACGAGCCGGTGACGATGAGCAGGATGGTGTCGGTCGACGCAGCCGCCCCGCCGCCCCGCATGAACGTGAACCGACGCAGGAGCGCCTCGGAGGGAGCGCCGATGTCCGGCGTTGGGTTGACGCTCGGCGAGAAGGACTGACCCGCGATATCGCGCCACTCTGTACCGGCGTCGTGGGCCGAGACGAAGGGCTTGGGATCCGATGCGGGCAGCGCGAACTCGGCGATGAAGCGGGTGTCGACCGTGTCCGAGGTGTTGAACGATGTGCCCGCTTGGTCGAGGCTGAGCCGGCTGTACCGGAACGACGAGCCGCCGTACTCGGTTGCGGGCGAGAACGAGCCGGAGCTGGGCGGGTCCTCGAAGAAGTTGGTCGTGAGGACGTTGGCCGGCGCGAACCCGGTGATGGTGTCGGCACCATCGGTGGTGACGAGGATCGCCGAGTAGTCGAAGTCGTAGGTGAGCGTCAGCGCGTCGAAGGTGAACTCGATCGAGCCGCCGCTGCTCGCCACGGTCGTGACATCGACGGTGTTGGTCGAGAGCCCGATCACGTTGAGGTTGCTGGGGTCGGGGAACGGCCCGAGGACGATCGCGAGCCTGGTATTCGTCGAGCCGGGCAGCCCGCCGAATGTCCCATCGTCGCCCCGGAACAGGGTAAATGTCTCGAGATCGACGGTCACCGGTGCGCTGGGCTCGGGCGTGGGTGCGACGCTCGGGGAGAACGACTGCCCGTGGCTATCGGTGAATTGACCCCCGAAATCATGAGCCGACACGAAGTCTCCACCGGCGACGCCGGAGGAGAGGATCACACCGATGCTGTACAGGGCTATTGAGCGTTTCATCATGTCTTTCATGCCTCGTCACACAGAGCGGCGGTTGGATTTGGTTTGAGCGATCTCGCTGTCGCGATCACAAAGTGCTGGCTCTGACTCGCACACCAGCGTGTCCACATGTGATTTGAACGTTCAAACTACAGAATCTTACTGCCGATACTCGGTCCCGGCAAGGTGAAAGTTCAGGCTGTTGCACGGGTTTTCAGCTCGGACACGGCCGGGGTGTTCGAAACAGCCAGTAGCGAGCTCGCGAGGTTAAGTGTTTTACTTGTGTGGGCGATCCACGCACCCCACGTTGATTCGTACGTGTCTTTCGGCCACCTCGTGCTCGGTGAGGGCATGGGCTCCCATGGACCATCGCTGGTGCGCTAGTTCCCGCTCCGCAGACCGCTCTCTTCGGCGACCGGGTGCTCGCGGGCCGCACGGATGGTCGTCTCGAGGTGGGCACCGAGGTCGCGGTAGATCTCGGCACGCGAGGCGGGCTCGAGACCGGTGTTCTCGGCCGGGTCGGCCCCGAGGTCGAAGAGCAGCGTGCCGACCTCGCGGTCGTCGTTCGAGACGTACCGGATGAGCCGGTGCGTCTCGGTCCGGACCGAGTCCGACTTCTGCCACCGTGTGTAGACCGCGTCCCGCACGCTCACTGACGGATCGTTGAGCATCGGGACGAGGCTCACGCCCGCGAGCGTGTGAGTGGTCGGCTCTGGGATGCCCGCAAGGTCGATCAGTGTCGGGTAGAGGTCGACGAGCGCCGCGAGCCCCTCGGCTCGCCCGATGGTCATGCCGGGAGACTGGCTCGTTGGCGGAGCGTGCTCGGGGGTCGCGATGATAAGCGGCACCTGTGCCGCAGCATCGAGCGTGTAGTACTTGGCCCAGAGGCTGTGCTCGCCGAGCATGAAGCCGTGGTCGCTCGTGAAGACCACGATGGTGTTGTCATCGAGGCCGGTCGCGTCGAGAGTCTGCAGGATCTTGCCGACCTGGGTGTCGATGAAGGTGGTGCAGGCGAGGTAGCCGTGGATGAGCGACCGGGCCAGGTCATCCGGCACAGGCCGCTCATCGGGGATCTCTGCGTAGGTATTGAGCTCGGGCTGATCGGTGAACGCCATGTCGGGGGCGTTCGTAGGGAGGAACGGGTTCGTAGCGAGATCGATCTGCGCGGGGTCGATCCGGTCCCAGTAGTTCTTCGGCGCGTTGAACGGCAGGTGAGGTTTGAAGAAGCCGACCGCGAGAAAGAACGGCTCGCCCGAGTCGGCGAAGCCCATCAGGTCCTGCACGGCTCGGGCAGCGGTCTGCCCGTCGCTGTACATCTCGTCGGGGAGCGACCGGCCGTGCTCATCGACGCCGACCTCCCACGCCAGCGACGCCGAGCCGCTCTCACCGAGGATCCGGTGATTGCGCGGCGTGTGGACGCGTCGCCATGGCCCGCGCCACCGATCGTCCCATCCGTCCCAGTCGTCCTTGGGGTGGTGGTAGACCTTGCCGCGCTCGATGGTGGTGTAGCCCGCCTGCTTGAACGAGCTGTTCAGGGTGGTGAGCTCGGTGAGTCCGTCGGTCCACAGGGAGATGTGCCCGCCCCAGAAGCGGCCGCCGTTCTCACCGGGGTGCTTCGTAGGGAGGAGGCCCGTGAGCATGCTGCACCGCGAGGCGCCGCAGACGGGCACCTGGCAGAACGCCCGCTCGAAGACCGTGCCACGGGCTGCGAGCGCGTCGATGTTGGGTGTGAGCGACGCGGGGTTCTCGTCCAGGTCGAGCCCCGCAGAGATGGACGGGCTGCGCAAGAACCCGAGGTCTGCGCGCAGATCGTCGACGATGATGAACAGGACGTTGGGAGGTTGTGTTTCGATCTGTCCCGCTTGAGCGACCGCCTGGGGTGTGGAGTTCGGAATCAGGCTCGTTGCTGCAGCGGCGATCACACCGGCGCGCAGAGTGTTTGTGGTGGCCATACGTGCTTTCGAAAGATAGTGGCTATTGCAACTCTGTTGCGGCTTCAAACTCGATCAGAAAGCGGTCCGTATCGGCGTCGTCCACGTCCCCGTCCCGGTCGAGGTCGGCGGAGCCATCGATGATCGGCGCGGAGAACGACGCGATGAAGCGGGCGTCCAGCTCGGTGTCCGCCGGGCCCGTGCCACCGAAGAGCAGGCCGCCGCCGGTGTACGGGTTGGCATCCTGCCGGCGCACGCTCAGCCCCGCGTTGCGGTAGCCCGAGGGTGTGGACGGATCGATCACGATGAGCTGCGCGAACACCTCGGCAAAGGCTGGAACAGTGTCGTGCGCGAACTCCCAGCGCACGACCTCATCGTGGGGGGGCAACGCACCGGTGTCGATCGGGTGCGCCGACAGCGCCAGGAGCGAGCTCCGGTCGATGTCCGGGCCATCGAACACACCGAGGTACACCCCGGCTTCCCCGGTCGAACCGCCGCCCGCTGAGACGAACTCGATGGATTCGAGCAGCAGATCATCGTCGAGACGCACGAACGGCGAGAGCCCGATCGCGGGCACGAAGGACTGCCCGCGTGCTGCGGCGCCGGTGCTGCCGTTGAAGGCGATCTGTCGCGTCTGGATCTGTCCCGGCGGCACCGACTCGATCAGGAACGCCCTGGGATCGGGCCGGTGGTCAGAGAGTCCGAAGCAGAACTCGACGTGGGCGATCAGCGCCTGCGTCGTGATCAGCAGGTACTCCTGACTGTTGAAGAAGGCGTGAGGCTGCCCCTCGTACTCGATCGTGTCGGCGAGGCCGCCGGCCTCTCGGATGGCAGCACCGAATCGTCGGCTCTGGTCGATGTCGGTCGTCGTGTCCGCGGTGCCGTGGTAGAGGAATGTGTCGGGCGGGTTCTCGCGGATCTGGAAGATCACCGATGCGTTCTGTTTCTCCTCGACGGTGTCGCCCGTGAAGGGGCCGCCGCCGAAGGTGCTGTTGCCGCGGTCGACCGCGTCGTACAACCCATTGTACCCGTCGTAGCAGATGCACTCCGGCGTGCGCATGGCGGCGATCGACGAGAGGTGTGCTCCGGCCGATCCGCCAGCGAGCCCGACGCGCGTGAAGTCAATCCCGAGTTCGTGTGCGCGCTGGCGAACGAAGTCGATCGAGTCCATCACATCGGTGATGACATTGGTGAACTCGCCGCCGTGGCGGATCAGTCGGTACTCGATGCGGACACCGGCGATCCCTCGCTCGGCGAGATCGAAGGACTGCTCGCGAAACTGCGTCTTGGACCCCGTGGCCCACGCGCCGCCGTGTACGAAGAACACGACCGGGAGCTCATCACCTGGCTGCACGTCCGACGGGCGCTCGATCCGGAGGTCGAGCGTCAGGAACCCATCATCGGGCAGCGGGATGGCTTTGAAGTCGAACCGATCCGATCGCACGCCTGGGTACACACCGAGCCACTCGGCGGTGAGGTGCTCGGCTCGATCCCAGTCCTCGTTCCACTCAGGATCGGAACTCTGGTGCGAACGCGCGGGAGAGGCCCAGAGAAGCAGGATCAACACCAGAGCGGCGTGTGCGCACCACGACCAGGGGTGCGCACGGGTAGGCACCGCGTCATCGATCATTGAGTCGCCGCCTCGAACTCATCGAGGAAAGTCTGGGTATCCACACCGTCGACATCGCCGTCCGAGTCGAGGTCGGCGGACACGGTGAGGGCGGGCGCCGCGAAGTCGATCTCGAATCGGGCGTCGTTGTCGTCATCTGGGGCGCCGTTGCCGCTGAAGAGCAGGCCGCCGCCGGGGTATGGGTTGCCCTCTTCGCCCACGAGCGGCGGATTGGGTGTCGCCTGGCGGAGCACCGCGAGCCCGGCGGTGCGGTAGCCCGAGGGCGCCGTGGCGTCGACGACCACGAACTGCGCGAAGAGCTCCTCGAAGGCGGGGAGCGCATCGTTGGCGAAGTCCCACCGGGCGGGATCGTCGCGGTTCACGAGCGTCGTGAAGTCGACCGTGTTCGTGGAGAGTGCCAGCAGGTTGCTCGCGTCGATATCACGCCCGTCGAAGATGCCGAGCAGCACGGTCGTGTCGCCGCTCGAGCCACTGCCGGTGGCCAGGAACTCCATCGATGTGATCTCGATGGTGTCGCCGATGATGGCGAAGGGCGAGAGCCCGACCACCGGTGTGAACGACTGCCCGCGTGTGCCCGATCCCGAGAACCCGTTGCGACGTGTCTGGCGGATCTGCAGTGACTGCGCGGGGATCGTGAACTCGGCGGTGAACGCCAGGTCGGCATCGGCATCCACGCCGAGCGGGGTCTCGACGATGTCGAGCGGCGGGGTCATGCCGCTGTTGATCGCCCCGCCGCCGGCGTACGGGTCCCCTGCGTTCGCGCCGCGGAAGGACTGGCCGGTCGGACGGATACCGTCGGGGAACAGCGTCGGGTCGAGATTGATGTCCTCGACGATCACCACCGCGCCGTATTCGACGCCCTGGGCGTCGAGCTCAAGCCCGGGGGTGAAGGTGAAGGTGATGTCGTTGCCATCGGTCAAGGTCGATAGATCAACCGTGTTGTCGGAGAAGCCGGCGATGTTGCCAGAGCCGAGGTTCGGGCCGTCGAGGATGGCGAGACGAACGACGGTGTCGTCGGGGGTGAAGCCGTTCCCGTTCGCGCCGACGGTCAGTGTGAACGAGGTGAGCACCACGGTGCTCAGGTTGCCGATCTCGGGAGCTTCGCCGATGTTCGGCGTGAAGGTCTGCCCGCGGGCGGTGTCGCTCGTCGAATCGGCGGAGGCGGATTGCACGATGGTGAAGTCCTGAGCACCGGCGAGGCTCGCGGCTATTGTCGCGGCGGCACCGAGTGTGAGTGCGTTGCGGAGGATCATGAGGTGGTCCTTGTGATGCGTTCTCTCTGTGTCCTGGTCGTTACGGATTGGATTCGAAGGGCGAGTGCGATACGTCGCACCGATCACGGTGCAGCCGAGTCGCTCACCTGCTGGTTGAAGCGGCCGACGTCGTAGCTATCGAGGACGCCGCTGCCATCGCGGTCGAGTCGGGTCGGCACACCCTCGAAGTTCAAGGTGATTGCGGCATCGAACGTGTCGCTCGGCATGCCTGTCGCGAAGAAGACGCCTCCCCCCGCGAGTGGGTTGCTCCCGGAGCGACGCAGGCTCTGTGTCGCGCTGCGGAAGCCCGTGGGCTCGATCGCGTCGGCAACGACCAGTTCCGCGGCATACTCCGTGTCCGGATCAAGTGCCACGCTGTCGAAGTTGAAGGAGAACGACTCACCGACATCGAGGGCCGTGACGTCAACCGTGTTGGACGAGACACGGAGGACTGTGCCGTTGGGTAGCACGCCGTCGATGATTGCAAGCTGCACGTTGGTGTCCGATGTCGTGGAGCCGCTGTTTCCAGCCACGAGTGTCACCGACGTGAGGTTCACGGGGGCGCCGGGGACGAATGGGGTGGTCGCGTCGATCGCAGGCGTGAAGGTTTGTCCGCGGGTCCCGCCGCCGGTGGAGCCATCGTCTTGATCCTGAAGGATCTGCGGCGAGGCGGGTGCGAACGTGGCGCTGAAGGCCGCGTCGAAGACGCCACCCGAGCCGCCGGGCGCACCGGACTGGAAGAGGATGCCGCCGCCGGCGTAGGGGTCGGTGTTGTCGCGCCGGAGGTTGATGCCCGAGCGGACGAAGTCGGCGAGCGTCGGGCCGGATATGCCGTCGATCACCATGATGGCGGCGTACTCGGTGACGCGGTCGAGCTCAATGCCGCCGGGGAAGTTCCACGAGAGTTCGTCGTCGATCGCGGCGGTCGTCAGATCAACGGTGTTGCTCGAGAGGCCAACCAGGTTGTCGGCGGTGAACGGCCCGTCGAAGATGCCGAGCCGCACCGCGGTATCCGCCGGGTCGAGCGGCGTGGCGTCGAAGCCGACTGTGAGCGAGAACGACGTGAGCGTGGCGGTGGGCGCATTCGGGAGCGACGGGCTCAGACCCACCGAGGTCGTGAAGGTCTGCCCGCTCGCGCCGGAGCCGGTGCTCTCGTTGGTCTGTGTCTGGGTGATCCGCGGCGCAACCCCGGTAGCGGAGAAGAGGATGCGGAACTTGGCATCGATGGTTGAGCTGGCGGCGTTGCTGGCGAAGAGGATGCCGCCGCCGGCGTACGAATTCGTGTTGTCGCGGCGCTGCGAGATACCGGAGGCGCAGTTGTCTTCGGGACAGATCGCGTCGGAGGGATCGGGGATGATGAAGATGGCGGCGTACTCGGTGCCGGTCTGCAGCGTCTCGCCGGCGAACCGGAAGGTGAACGGGTCGTCGAGCGCCAGCGACTGTGGGTCGATGGCGTTCGTCGACCGGGCGATGATGATGGGGTCGTCGTCGTCGATACCACTATCGGCGTCGACGCCGCCGTCGACGAAGAGGTTAGCGCGGTCGATGATGATGCACTCGATACCGATGAGGTCGAGGAACCCGTTGTTCGCGAAGAACCCGGTGATCGACTGAAGCTGCACGGTGGTGGGCACCCCGTCGGCCTCGGGGAAGAGTGCGGTCCCCGGTGTGAAGGTCAGCCCGCGTGACGAGCCGCCGGTGTTGCCGTTACTCGCCAGTTGAAGTTCGGCGAATGTCTGCGCGGTCGCCGCAGATGCCGCCGCACCGAGCACCGCCGCCGCCAGGGGGACTCGAACGAAAGCTCTCATGAGTTCACTCCTGCGTGTGTTCCGCCCGGATCATCCGATCGGAATATGTTCGGGTTCGCTTGCAAGGTCACCGGCCAGAAGCCGTGACATTCACCGGATGGGCGTTTTGAACGTTCGAATATGACCTCTGATTTGGGGCTGGTCAAGTGTTTTCATTGGGTGGCTGACAGCGCAGATCGGAGGCAAGACCAGGTATGCATGGACTTTGATAGGGCTATGGAGATTCGGGGGTCTGGCCGCAACGAGATGTCATATCGGTGATGTGATCGGGTCGGCAGTGCGCGTGATATTGCTGGAGTTGGGGAAAAAACTATCCAAACACCCTTGTGTTCGAACGTTCAAATCGTAGAATTCCGATGAACGGTTACGCGACGGTCGCTTCCGAGAGGACAAGCCATGCGAAAGCACGCATTCACCCTGATCGAGCTTCTCGTCGTCGTCGCGGTGATCGCACTCCTGATCGGCCTTCTGCTGCCCGCGCTGGGCTCTGCTCGCGATTCGGCCCAGTTGGTGAACTGTTCAAGCAATCAGCGGCAGCTGCTCATCGCGATCAACGTCTACGCCGAGGATTACGACGGGATCGTCCCGGTCGGCTATCACGGCCAGAACTGGACCTGGAACTACGCGGTCTACACCGGCACGAACGCCGACTACACCGACCTTGAGGACTTCCAGGACAAGCTGCTTCTGCTCGGCGTGCTTTGGAACTCGGGTCTTCAGGATGTGCTCTTCGCGAACGAGGTCGTGCTGTGCCCGTCGCGCACCGGACCGGATTATCTGCTCCAGAACGTCGAGAACTGGCCGCCCGGGAGCAACCCGAACCAGAACTCGGTCGGTCACTACGCCACGCGGCCGATGAAGGATGAAGACTCGAACCACGGGTGGAACTGGAACCCGACCAAGTCATCAGATGATCCGACCGACGTGTCCTCGCTCGATGATGATGGTGTGCGGCCGACACCGCCGCGCATCCGCCAGATCATCTTCGAGCCGCGTGATGCACTGATCTCGGACATCACCTCGGCGCTCGACTCGATCGATGGCGCTCACCCCACCGTCGCGAACGTCGGCTATTTCGATGGTCATGTCAGCGGCGTGCCGATCGCTGATTTTCGCCCGCTGTTCGAGCACCTTCCAGAACTGACGCGTCAGGAAGGGCGTGGCGAGTCGCGCAAAAACGTGATGAAGCGGACGTGGGAAGCGGTGTTCGAGGGCGAGGATCCCGCATCGCTCGACCTCGGATCCTGACGCGGAGCCGCGGTCTCAGTCGGCGTGTTCCATCACCGCACCGGTGGATTGCCGCTCGTTGACGAATGGTTGGAAGTTGTCTCCGTGCTCGGGCGTGTCGGGATTTAGTTGCGTCATCAATCGCTGCACGACACGCTCACCGAGCTTGCTGATGCCATGTTCGACCGAGCTGAGCGGCGGGGACGAGTACTCACCCTCGACCATGTTGTCGAAGCCAAGGATGGAGAGATCATCGGGCACGCGGACACCCGCGGACGACAGCTCGAAGAGTGCTGTGAGCGCGGCCAGATCGTTCTTGCAGACCATCGCCGTGGGGCGATGATCGGGTTCCGCTGCGAGATAGCGCTTCGAAAAAGCGGCCGCGGTGGCGGCGTACCCGGCGAACGTAGACTCGTCGGTGAGCGGGATGAACCACTCCTTCGCGTGCTCGAGCAGGCCCCGTTCCCGCAGCCCATGCTCGATGCCGTCTTGGTTAGAGAAGGTCTT
This sequence comes from Planctomycetota bacterium, assembly GCA_038747915.1. GTDB lineage: Bacteria > Planctomycetota > Phycisphaerae > Phycisphaerales > UBA1924 > JBCDAP01. Next base: position 37,670 of record JBCDJJ010000006.1, read on the forward strand.
GTCGCTCTCCTGTGCCGGTAGCGCGCTGCCGAGCATGCCGATCCGGCGATGCCCGAGGCGAACGAGATGATCGACCGCGACGCGCCCACCCTCGAAGTCGTTCAGCAGGACCGTGTCGGTAAAGGCGGCTTCGTCAACGTTACCGAAGACCACCGCGGGCAGCGGTGAGGTGTCGATGGTGCGGATCTGCTCGCTCAGCACGTGGTCCCACGGGTAGAGCGGGCCGATGATCACGCCGTCGACACCGCCACCGATCAGCCGGCGCGCGAGTTCGGCGGCTCGCTCGACGCGTCCAGCGACAAGGATGAGCTGCATCTCGATGCCGCGGGCGTCGAGCGCACGATCGATGGTTTCGGCGAGGCGGGCGAAGTAGGGGTTGCCGAAGCCGCGCGTGAGCACGACCCCAACGCTGCCGCTGCGCCCACGCCGCAGGGTCTGCGCCGACTTCTCGGGCACGTAGCCGAGCGTTCTCGTGGCGTCGAGTACCCGCTTGCGGGTGTCTTCGGCGTACAGCGTCTCACGCCCGCGGTTGAGAATGTCCGATACGGCGCTCACGCTGACTTTGGCGTGCTCGGCGACATCTCGGAGCGTGGTCCGGCGGGCAGGGCGCATCGTTCGAACAATACCCGCACCGCTCGGGCGGACGTGAGGAGCGCCGTCCGGCGGCAGAAAGCGAAGGGGAACACCGGAATATTGTTGTGATTTGAACGTTCAAATATATACTTCTGAGCACGGGTATGACATCCATCGATCGAGCCATCACGACACCGCTCCGCGCGCACTCGGGTCACCTGCTGGGCGCGGATATCTCGATGCTCGAGCGCCTCGCGGCCCAGAACGCGCGATTTGCTGGCGGGTGCGCCGATCGGGCACTGCGGATGCTCCGCGACGCGGGGTTCACCGCAGCGCGGCTCCGCCTCTTCCATGCGCCCACGGGCGAGGGCGCCCAGGTGAACGACCTGGCCTATACACGCCGGCTGGCGCGGCGGTGCGCCCAGGCGGGCATGGACATCCTGGTGTGCATCCACTACTCGGATACCTGGGCGGATCCCGGCAAGCAGCACATGCCACGGGCGTGGCAGCACCTTGACTTCGCGGCCCTCGTTGAGGAGGTCGAGCGGTACACACGCCGTGTGGTCGCCGTTCTGAACGCCGATGGGTGCGGCCCGACGATGGTGCAGGTGGGCAACGAGATCACCGGCGGGTTCCTGTGGGAGGCTGGGCGCATCAGCGATGCGCACGCCATCAACGATCAGGACTGGTCGGCCGAAGACCTGGTGCGCGATCGCGTGGCGTGGGATCGATTCGCCGAACTGGTGGATGCCGGTATCCGGGGTGTGCACCGAGGCTCGGATGGGTGTGCGGATGTCATGCTGCACATCGACCGCGGGGGCGACAACACCTCGGCGGTTGCGTTCTTCGAGGCGCTCGAGGAGCGTCGCGTCTCGTGCGATGCGATCGGTCTGTCGTACTATCCGTTCTGGCACGGTTCGATGGACGATCTGGCACAGACGATCCATCGCCTGCACGATCGGTTCGCGCTGCCGATTCACGTAGTCGAGACCGCCTACCCGCACCGCTCGCACGCGATCTACAACGGTGGCGACTCGAGCGTATTCGAGGAGCTCGGCATCACGCGGACCCGCCCGATCGACTACCCGCTCACACCAGAGGGGCAGCGGCGGTTCGTCGCGGACATGCTCGCCGCGATGCGGGCGCACACCACCGAGGGGTGGACCGGGCTGTGGTACTGGGCCCCCGAGTGGATCCCCGTTGATGGGTACGCGGACGAGGCGGACGCGGCCCCGTGCTGGGCGCGTGCCCTGTTCGACGAGTCCGGCTCACCACTCCCGGCGCTGGAGGAGTTCAGGCGATTTGCGCGCGAGACCGCAGCGCCGGTCGTGACCAAGCCCGCGCGGGTGAACGGGCGGTTGAAGGTTGCTGGGACACGATAGGGTGAGCCAGTTCGTTCTCAACCTCATCCACCGTCCCGAGCTCGTCCCCGAGTACATCGACACCGATGCGCAGGAGGGCCAGAGCGAGCAGCTCAGCAAGAAGGAAGTCGTCGGCGAGTCGCTCGACATCTTCCGTCTGCAGCAGCAGATCGCGCACGACAACGGGCTCACCACCACCATTCAGATGACCTACCCGTCGCTATTCAACGACGAGGCCTGCACGCTCGCGAAACAGCATCACGACGAGTTCGGCGATGAGATCGGGCATACCTTCCTCGGGCTCAACAGCAAGGAGTTCCGCGAGAAGTACGGCCTCAAGGACCCCGCGATCTGGCTCTACACGATGGAGCACAAGCGGCTGATCGTGGACGACTCGTTCGAGCGGTTCCGCGAGGTCTTCGGCTTCTACCCGACGTCCACCGGCTCGTATTTCATGGATGCCGAGCTGGTGCGGTACATCAAAGAGAAGTACCCCGGCGTGAAGATCGCGGTGGCGACGTGCTTCGAGGAGGGTCCGAAGGTCTTCCGCCACGCGAACTACTCGTGGTATACGATCATGGACGGCTCGCCGTGGACCGCGTGGGTGCCGTCGAAGCACAACATCCACGCGATCGCTGAGAACGATGACGACGACATCGGCATCGTGGCGGTCCCGCACCTCTCGCGGGACCTCGTCGCGATCATGGATAACGCGGGTGACATGTTCGGCACGCACCCGCAGAACATCATCCGCGGGCTGATCAACCACGACGATCGCCTGCCCTACATGTACAACCTGATCGATCAGTACCGCGTGCTGGCCGACCAGAACCGCGGCTACTCCTACAACCTGGTCTATGTCGGCCCCGGATGGATGGGCAAGGCCGGGCGGTGGGAGACGCCGTACCGCGTGCTCAAGAAGAGCTACGAGGACTTCTTGGCGTACTACGGCGAGTTGAAGCGGGCGGGCGCCCTCGTCGACATGACGATGACCGAGTTCGCCGACTGGTTCCGTGCGACTCAGCCGCGGAGCGGGCCGTGCGTCGCGCTCTGGAAAGATGTGCTCTACGGCACGAAGAATCAGGCATTCTGGTACGCCGATAGCGCGTTCCGCGTGCAGATCGACCTGAAGATGGGCGGCGCGATCACGGACCTGCGGCCGTACGCGTCGAAGCTCGAGCGACCGACCGGCGCGGGGACCGCAGCCAATCAGGACGCGTCGTACCCCTTCATCGTGCAGTCGCGGTACCGGGCGGGCCCGTTCGTGCATTACGCGGGCGAGGGCGCGATCAAGAGCGCGAAGGTCCGCTTCGGCGGCGAGGAGATCGATCTGAGTTCGTGCCGTACGCTCGGGCGGGTGAGCGAGCGCGGTGAGACCAGAGTGCTGACGATCAAGCCCGTCGAGGTCGAGTTCGCGTCGGTGACCGCGACGATCGGGACGGAGTACGCCTTCGAGCCCAACACGGGTGAGATCCGGATCACGCGGCGCATCGTGGCATGCACCGATCCATCGGCCCAGCTCGAGCTCGACGAGTTCATGACCGCCTGCTGGGGGACGACCGAGTACCCGGAGGACATGACCGGGTGCGGGCTGCGCGTCCGCGGTCGCAACGGCGGCGAGCACACGATCGAGTACGCGTACGTGTGCCGCGAGGCGTCGGTCGACGATGTCGAGGTGGTCGAGGCGACGTTCCCGATGGTGCAGACCAGGGTCTCACTCGTTCCCGAGACACCGACGTGCCGCGGCTACTACGAGGAGGGATACTCGTTTGCGCCGAATCTGAAGATCGGCGTCAGCAAGGCACTCCGCGTTGGCGAGGAGCTGGTGACATGCCTCAGGGTCGAACAGGGCTGATCAACTACCGGTGCCCGGAGTGTCTGTTTCATCAGGTCGACTACGACCTGCTGCACGACCGTGCGATCGATCAGTACTACTGCCGGCGGTGCAACTGGGAGGGCGACGAGAAGGCCATTCTCTCGAAGTACGCCGTGTACAAGACGAAGTACGCCGATGCGCTGAAGCGGTGGACCGTCGACGCGATCCGCGCGAAGGACGAGGCCGATTGGCCGGAGCCCGCGGCCTGAGCGCATGACACCTCCGCTCACGAGTACGTCGGATCGTGTGCCCGTTGGTCGAAAGCTCGCGCTGGGCCTGGGCAGCTTTACCTCGTTCTTCGGCTTCGCGGGCCCCGAGCGGCTCGCGTGGCCCGTCTTCGGGATGCTGCTCGGTGTCGAGGGGTGGCTCATCGGTCTCGCGCTGCTGATCCCGCGATTGTGGGACGCGGTCACCGACCCGGTGATGGGCACGATCTCGGACAACACGCGGACGCGGTTCGGGCGTCGCCGCCCGTACATCCTGATCGGTGCGCTGCTCATGGGCGTGCTGTTCTCGGTGATGTGGTTCGTGCCGGATGTCGAGAGCGACTACGTGAAGATGGGCTGGTTCGTGGTGTTCCAGCTGCTGTTCTTCACGGCGTACACGGTGTTCTCGGTGCCGTACGCGGCGCTCTCGTACGAGATGACGCCCGACTACCACGAGCGCACGCGGGTGATGGCGTATCTCGGTTTCTTCCACAAAGCAGGAGAGTTCCTCGCGGGGTGGATGCCGGCGATCATGGGGACGCTGAGTCTCGCGATCGTGGCCGACGCGACGGACATCACGATGGAGGGTGTGCAGGCGGTCGCGGTGATCGTCGGTGTGAGCGTGTTCATGCTCTGCGGCAGCATCCCGGCGCTGTTCGTCAAGGAGCGGTTCGCGGCGCCGGTGACACGCAGCGAGCGTGTCAACATGATGGCCGGCATCGGGGCGGCGCTCTCGAGCCGGGCGTTCCTCGTGCTGGTCTCGGTGATCGTGCTCAACACGCTCTCGGGCATCCTCGCCTCGGCCATCGACCAGTTCATCCTCGTGTATTACATGGGTGATGGCACCGCGGCCTCGGGCCTCGTGCAGAAGGCGATGCTCACCAGCGGGTACGCGATCGTCGGCTTCGCCTCGATCCCCATCATCAGTTGGCTTGCGGGTCCGCTCGGGAAGAAGGGCACGCTCTTTTTCGTCTACGGGCTGATGGTGATCGGCTCGATCGCCAAGTGGTTCATCTTCCGCCCCGGGCACCCGATCGTCACGGTGTTCGGGATCGACGTCGACCCGGTGATCCTGATCGACCCGCTGCTGTGCGGGCCGATGTGGGTCGCGGTGAAGATCCTGCTCGCCTCGATGATGGCCGACATCTGCGACGAGGACGAGCTGCGGCACGGGCAGCGGCGCGAGGGCATGTTCGGTGCGGTCTTCTCGTGGCTTGAGAAGCTCGTGGTCTCGCTCGCGGCGCTCGCGACGGGTCTGGCGCTGACCGTCTCGGGGTTCGATGCGGCGCTCGGGGCGGACCAGGCGCCGGAGACGTTCCTGAAGATGCGGCTGTTCCTCGCGGGGGCGCCGGCGATCACCGCGGTGTTCGCGATCCTGGTGTTGCTGCTCTACCCGCTGAACGCCCAGACCGCGGAGGAGACGCGGCGTGCCCTGGAGCGTCGCCGTGGGGCCGTACCGGTACAAGACTGATCCCTTGCAATAGAGGAGTTCGTGTGACCCTGGCGAATCTCAACAGATGCCCGGATCGATCGGTGGTGGTGCTCGCGATCGCGCTCGCACTGACCACCTCGGCGCCCGTGGGTGCGCAGGTCGACGCATCCGTTCACGACGACGACTTCCTGCCCTCGAGCATGGACGCCGAGTTTTACGAGCGGCGGAATCGGTCGGCCTCGGCGACGATCGACTTCGATCGCCCGCACCGCATGGTTCATAGCGCGCTGTTCGGCGTCAACACGTCGTACTTCAACGACACCGATGAGATCTGGTCCACCTTCGAGATCTCCTCCACGCTCGAGGCCGCGGGCGTGGGCGCGCTCCGCTACCCCGGCGGCGAGGAGACCTCGTTCTTCCACTGGGAGCACCCGGGCGTCAACGGGTACGAGGACATCTTCGATGCCCCCTCGACGCACGGCGCGGCGTTCAAGCGAGGACCGTTCCAGGCGACCTGGGTGGCGCCCGAGCAGTGGGGGACGAACGAGGCGTTCATGAACTTCGATGAGTTCATCGCGCACTGCGAGGCGATCGGTGCCGAGCCGGTGGTGGGGCTCAATCTATCCCGCGGTCGCCGGCATAACGAGATCGACGCCGGGCTCGAGGATGCGCTGCGGTGGATGCGGTACAGCCGCGACCAGGGGTACGACGTGACCTACTGGTACCTCGACAACGAGCCGTGGCACGGCGCCGGCGCGTACACCTTCGACATCGTGGGGGAGTACGCCGGGGACGTGGTGCGCTACGGCCGCGCGATCAAGGCGGAGTTCCCCGAAGCGAAACTGATCGTGAACCCCTACTCGGCCGAGTCTGTCTTCGAGCGGGACTACGCGGTCGAGTTCGTGAGGAAGGCGGGGCCGGTCATCGACTTCATCGACATGCACTGGTACTGGGGATGGGGCCTGTCGGACTGGGATCGGTGGCTCGAGTCGAACCCGATGACGAGCCGGACGAAGTGGATGGACCCGTCGCACAACCTCTCGTACGCCGACAACATCGAGTTCGTGCGCGAGATCGCTCGCGATGCGGGCCATCCGGAGCTCGGTATCGTCGCGCTCGAGTGGAACCTCGGACCCGGGCCGGACATGCTGCCGCTCGACGATCGCGCGCACGCGCTGATGCACGCGCAGATGCTGATGGAGTTCGCGCACGGGGGCATCGAGATCGCGTGTCTGTGGCCGCTGATCTGGCAGTCGCGCCGAGACGTGTGGCCCGAGCAGGATCACTTCCCGAGTATTGTCGAGCAGGGCGAGCCGTTCGCGCCGACGCGGTCGCACGATGTGTTCCGCATGCTCTCGCCGATGGGCGGGTCGACGCTGGTCGCGAGCGATGCGTCCAACGAGGACCTGCACCTACTCGCAGCGGTCTCCGAGGACGGATGCACGGCCCGTGTCGCGGTGCTCAGCAAGTCGCGGCAGCGCCGGAAGGTCACGATCGATCTGGCGGGCTTCCGGGCCCGGAGCGTGCGGGGGGAGTGCTTCGATATCGATCGGCCGTCGGTGTACGAGCCCGAGGTCTCGCTCGCGGGCGATTCACAGCTCGAGTATTTCGCCGATCGGTTCTCTCTGGCGGTGTTCACGCTGGAATGTGCCACGGATCGGTGATCACTCGCACGACCGGCGGGCGTCCATGATCTCGCGTGCGACGTCCGCCCAGTCCCGCTGCCACGGGGTCTGGTCGCCGGCGATCACCTCGCTCGACCAGACGTCCCCGCCGGTCTCATCTTTCCATTCGTCGACGCGCCGCTGCTGATCGGCGTAGTAGGCGACGAATCGATCGAGGTAGTCGGCGTCGGCGAATGGGTCGGCGGTGCAGGCGCGCCACTTGTCGAGCCGGTGGCGCAGGTCGGCCACGAGCGTCTCGTACCCGGCATCCTGCGCACGGTCGTGGAACTCGTACGGGTCGGCCGCGAGGTCGTACAGCTCGAACTCGGGGCGGTTGGTGTACCGGTCATACACTTTGAAGGCGAGGGTATCGGTGGGCGACTGCATCGCCGACCAGTAGTCGGCGGTGTTGGCCGGGATGATCGGCTTCCCGTGGACCGGGCGGTCGTGGATCATGTTGTGGATCAGCTTGGCGGTGTCGGTGATGACGGCCTGCGAGGGCCAGAGCTGGTGGTAGGTGGTGTGCGCGATGAACTCGGCGAACACCGCGTCGCGCCACGCGGGCGCCTCGCCCCGGACGAGCGGGCGGAGCGAGGCGCCCTCCATGACTTCGGGGGGTTCGACACCGGTCGCGTCGAAGATCGTCGCGGTGAGGTCGACCATCGAGATCAGCTCCTCGCGGCGGAGCCCGGGCTGGCTCTCGCCCGGCCACGCCACGATCACCGGGATGCGCAGCCCGAACTCGTGGATGGAGAGCTTGCCGCGGCCGAGCGGCGGGCCGTGGTCGGAGGTCAGGATGATGAGTGTGTCGTCCAGCAGGTCACGCTCTTCGAGGGCGTCGACCACGAGGCCGACGGCGTAGTCGAACCGCTGCACGGCGTTGTAGTACATCGCGAGGTCTTTACGGGCCCAGTTGGTGGCCTCGATATCGTCGGGGAAGAAGGGGACCTCATCGGGCCCGAGCGCATCGAGGTGCTCGTAGGGCGGGCCCAGCTCCTCGACGCTCTGCCCCTTGTTGAACGGGCGGTGCGTCGCGTGGGTGTTGAGCATGAAGAAGAAGGGTGTGTCAGCCGGCTGCTCGTCGAGGAACTCCTCGAACACCCGGCCGGTTTCGACAACATCGCCGGTTGGCTTGTTCACGCTCTGGAAGTGCTTGTGCGTGTACTCCACATCGAAGCCTACCTGGCTCTCGGGCCGCACGTGGATCTTGTAACTCACGCCCGTGCGGTAGCCGGCGTCGCTCAGCATCTGCGGGAGCGTGGGCACGCCGCGGTGCAGCTTGTAGTCGTAGAGCAGCGCGAGGCCGACATGGCCGTTCTGATGCGGGTAGAGCCCGGTGAAGAAGCTCGCGCGAGAAGGGCTGCACGTCGGCGCCGTGCAGTAGGCGCGCTCGAAGGTGACGCCGCGCTCAGCGAGGGCCGAGGAGTTCGGCGTGGGGACGGTGTGGTCGGCGTAGGCGTTGAGCTGCAGGCCCATGTCCTCCGCCATGATCACGCACACGTTGAGCGGATCGGCGTGGGCGGCGCCCGTTACGGAGATGGAGGCAGCGAGGAAGAGGCCGCTCGGGGTGCGTGGCGTCGTCATCAGTGGGCCGTTTCTGGCGGATCGGTGCGGAGACCCGAGAACCGCTTGCTCGGGCGTGGAATGGGTATATCATAGCGTTTGAACGTTCAAATGCATGATCTCATCGCCACTTTCGCCGCACCTGGGCGTCTCTGGCGATGGGCCGACCGAAAGGCCTCCGGCATGCCGAGCCCCGCACCCCGTTCCGACCTCGCTCGCACCGCTGGTGCCGCAGCCGCAGCCCTGCTGGTCGCCTCCGGCGCCGGTGCGGATGCCCACTCCCGTGCCGACGGCCCGGACCGGCCGAACGTCGTCGTCGTGTTCACCGACGACATCGGCCTCGGGGACATCTCCCATCTGAATCCTGAGAGCGGCTCCCGGACACCGCACATCGATGCGCTCGCCGATCGCGGCGTGACGTTCCGGCACGCGCACTCGACGGCTTCGGTGTGCGCACCATCACGGTACGCCTTTTTGACCGGGAACTATGTGTTCCGCGGGCGGCTGCCCAAGGGCACGTGGGCGCACTGCTCGCCGTCGCAGATCTTGGAGGATCAGGACACGCTGGCCGACGTGCTGCGCGCGCACGACTACCGCACCGCATTCATCGGGAAGCTGCACCTCGGCGCCCAGTTCCACAGCACGACATCGAGCGAGCCTGCGAGCACGATGGTCGATGCCGACCTCGCCCGCCCCATGTTCGATGGACCGATCGATCATGGCTTCGACACGACGCTCACGCTGCTCGCGGGGATCCAGAACTCGCCGTACGCCTACTTCAAGGACGATCGGCTCGCCCGATGGGACGCGGACACGAACACATTCGTGCATTTCGAGACCGATGCCAAGGCGCGGGCGCACCTGGTGCATGACGCGACAGCGGGCAAGAAGATCCGCGAGGATGAGATCCGGGAGACGTGGGACGAGCACTACGTGATGGACAATTACGTGAGCGCCCAGGCCGGTCCGCTGCTCACGCACGCGGCGCTCGAGTTCATCGGTGATCACCTCGACGAGCACGCCGATCGGCCGTTTTTCCTGCACTTCTGCACCGAGGCGGCCCACTCGCCGTACACCCCGCCGACCGACCTCAGCCCGGATGATCCCGATGCGTTCGATCAAGAGGGCCGGTGGCCGGTGGACGGTCAGACGCCGACCAGGCGCGCGGACATGGTCTACGAATCGGACGCGATCGTCGGCGCGATCGTCGAACTCCTTGAAGAGCGAGGCGAGCTCGACGACACCATCATCATCTACACGAGCGACAACGGCGGTGCGCGGCACCGCGAGACATGGGACGATCCCAAGTACTTCCTGTTCAAGTACGGGTACTACGGCGGGAATCGCGTCGAGACCGGGTGGCACCGGGACGGCGAGATCCGCAACGGCCAGGGCCTCGGGCACGACGGCCGCCCGCTGCGTGGATCCAAGGGCGACATCTACGAGGGCGGGCACCGTGTGCCGCTCGTGATCTCGTGGCCGGGCGGGATGGCGCCGATCGAGGATCCGCTCGGGCCCGATGCGCTGGTCGGGCTTCACGATGTCTTTGCCACGCTTGGTGACCTCGCCGACTTCGAGATCCCGAGTACACAAGCGCAAGACAGCGTGAGCTTCGCCGACGTGGTGCGCGGGCACCGGTCCGGCGTGCGCACGCACCTGCTCGTGCAGGGTCGCCTGCCGATGACCTTCGAGCAGACCTTCGCCGAGGAGCTCGCCGAGGAGCGCGGGTGGACACCCACGCGCGACGAGCGCGGGTTCATCGTCGGCTTCGAGGAAGAAGAGGCGCCCAAGGCCAGGAACCTCGGCAACTGGAGCGACAACCGCGCGATCGGGCGGGCGATCTATCGCCGCACCGATGACCGGCTCTGGAAGCTCGTGTTCGTCACCGACAACGACGGGACGTCGAACCCCAGGCCGGTCGAGCTCTTCGAGCTCATCGCCGACCCCGACGAGTCCGAGAACCTGATCGAGCGCTCAGAGCACGAGCAACTCGCCGGCGAGCTCATCGAGCAGTTCCGGGCCACGGTCGAGACGGGCGACCGCAGGCCGGTGAGCGAACGCCCGACCGCATCCGTCCGATGATTTTTTACACCGCTTCGATCTGATCTGTTGCGCATCGAGAACACACCATGATGACCTCTCTTCGACCCCCTCTCCGACCGGGGTGGCCCGTGTTGATGGGCCTGCTCGCGGCGTTCGTCATCGCCGACAGCGCCCACGCCACCACCCAGCTCCTCGGTGGGTGGCACTCCGCGAACGGCGACACGCCCGACATCGTCGCGAGCGGCGCGGACGTGCAGCTCACCAGGGTCAACATCACCGGGCGCAACGATGCCCAGTCGACCGACGGCACGTACGGCCTGCTCGCGGGAGCGCCCGCCTCGCCGAACCGTGCGTACGACGCCAAAACCGTCATCGAGGGCGGGGCGGCATCGTTCACCATCACGATCACAAACACCGCGCCCACCGTGCTGAGTGTCACGGCGGTGCACTTCGACCGCGGGCGCTTCGGCAACGGCCCGCGCGATGTCGAGCTGTGGGTCGATGCGGCGCCGGGCGTCGGCTCGCCCGCGCTCGTGTACCGTCTCGACGCGTCGCTCAACAACGATCTGACCACCGCCAAGGTCGATGACTACGACGACTTTGAGTGGACGCTCGACGCGCAGGGGGTCACGCCGTCGGCCGACCCGAGCGCCGCGCTGACGTTCAACGCTGTCGGCGCGATCGACCTTCTGATGAACGAGTCGGTGACCCTCTCGCTCCGGTTCAGCGACACGTTCAACCCCGATACAGCGGCCTTCATCGACAACCTCGCGGTGCTCGGCGTCCGCGACGGTGCGTTCGCCCGCTTCGACCTCTCGAACGTGATCACCACGGTCCCGCACATCGGCGGCAACACGCAGTGGTACTCGCTCGATGAACTCTGGCTCAACCCGACCACGGGCGCCTTTACCCCGTCGGCGATCGCGGCACTCGAGCGGACCGGTATGTCGATCCGCCACCCCGGCGGCACCGTCACGAACTTGTACGACTGGGAGCGGGCCATCGGGCCGATGGACCAGCGCGAGCTGCAGGCGAACGCGATTCAGTCGGCCGGGGCGACGTTCGATAGCGACTTCGGCCCGCTCGAGGCGGCGCTCGCGGTCGAGATCTCGGGCGGCTCGCTCTTGCCGGTCATCAACTTCAACCTCGGGGCCGAGAGCGCTGCGAATCTTGTGGAGTACCTGAACGCCGAGGTGGGCGCGAACCCCAACGGCGGGATCGACTACGCCGCCCTTCGCGCCGATCACGGGCACCCCGAGCCGTTCGGTGTTGTCGATTGGGAGATCCACAACGAGGCCGGCGGCCGCGAGCAGGAGATCTGGGCCAACTGGCCGAGCTCGGGTGATGACAACATCAACAACGGGATTGTCCAGGGCTCGGAGCAGGCGAAAGACTGGTGGGTGCTGGGCGGGAGCCGCGTGTTCACCGATCAGCAGGCGGTTCGGCGGACGAGCTGGCGCGAGCCCACGATCGTCTCGAACGGCGCACCGAACGAGGAGTTCTACACCAAGTACCCGCCGGTGTCGTCGGTCGCGCAGGTGCGCGTCGGGCCCGATCTCGCGTCGGCCGTCCCGTGGCCCGAGCTGACGATGGCGGACTTCACCGACGGCGCGGGCGGCTCGGCCCCCGGGTATGTGATCGATCTCCAGTCCGGCCGGATTCAGTTCGGCGACGGTGTGAGCAGCGCGGTGTTGCCCGCGGGGTGGCGCGTCTACGTCGACTACACCTCGGGGCCGCACGACGGGTACATCGAGTTCTACACGCAGATGAAGGCGGTCGATCCATCGATCAGGATCCATTCCGGTCACTTCGCGATCCGGTCGAGGTACGCCCAGGTCGTCGCGGGCGGCGCGGACATCAACGGCGAGCAGGACCACGGCGGTGGCGGCATCAAGCTCGATGCGCTGCTGCCCGGTGTGTCGTTCTTCGATGTGATGATCGGCCGCGGATACTTCACCTTCGGGCAGGCCATGAGCGGGACCGCCACGGCCATGTCGAACTCCGGCCTGCCGCCGGGCACCGAGATCATGAACAGCGAGTACTCCTACTGGGGCAAGCTGTTCGACAGCTCGATCGGCCTCAACTGGAAGCTGACCGTCGGCTCGGCGGTCATGCTCGGGCTGATCCTCGAGACCGTGATCATGGATTTCGGGCACCACACGACGTACCCGGTCAACACACACCTGATGAACTATGTGTACTCCGCCGCCGGTGCGCCGCAGCACACCGAGCTCCTCGAGCCCGGCGGGCTGCAGGCGGGCACGGGGTACGTCGTCCAGATGTTCAACACCATGTTCGGGCAGAACGTGCTCGAGCGGGAGGTGCTCTCGACGGCGACGCGCACCGTGCACCACCGGTTCGAAGGCGATATCGACACGACACCGCTTCGCTCGGGCGAGGTGCCGCAGGTCGTGATGCTCGCGTCGACCCGCGACGACGGCGCGGTGACCGTCGTCGCGATCAACACCACCGAGGATGAGCCCGCGGTGGTGACCGCGGAGTTTGTCGGTGGCGCCGATTTCTGCGGCGGCTCGGTCGATGTGCAAGCGGTCGTCGCCGACTCGCTGACCGCGATCAACACCTTCACCACGCCGTTCGCGATCCGGATCGTCGACACGACGAACCCGGCCACCGACCAACTGATCGACGATCAGACGGTGCGGTTCGCCGTTGGCCCGGCGTCGGTGGCGATGGCGACGATCCTGCCGCGGTCCACCTCGCTCTGCACCGTGGATGTGAACACCGACGGCGAGGTGGGCGCGTTCGATGCAGCTCTGTTCCTGGGGCTCGTGAGCGCCGGCGACCCGCGGGGCGACTACAACCGCGATGGTTCGACCGATTCGGGCGACATCGAGCTGTTCCTCATCGACCTCGAACTCGGCCAGTAGACCCGAACCACAAGGGACCCGAGATGACACACCCGATCGTCAGGACGCTCGCATCGGCGGCGAGCGTCGTTGCGTGCGCGAGCACCATCGTTGCCGAGCAGCCCGGTGATGCCGCGCCGCGTCCGCTCAATATCTGCATCATCATGGCCGAGGACATGGGCGTGCAGCTCGGCGCCTACGGCGACACCACAGCCCCCACCCCCAACATCGATCGTCTCGCCGCCGAGGGTGTGACCTTCGACCGGGCCTACTGCACCTCGGCGACGTGCAGCCCGTCGCGATCGAGCTTCTTCACCGGGCTCTACCCGCACCAGAACGGGCACGTCGGCCTCGGCAACCACTACGGCTACCGCATGCACGAGGGCATCCCGACGATCAACCAGGCGCTCGACGAGGCTGGCTACGAGAAGGCGGTGACCTACAAGGTGCATGTTGGCCCGTGGCAGGCGATGCCGTGGGACACGAGGTTCACGTGGGACTATTTTCGTGAGCGGGGCACGTACCCGTCCAACGTCGAGCTGATGATCGAGAGCCTCGGTGGGTGGCTCGACGAGCGAGATGAGCATCAGCCGTTCTTCCTGATGCTCAACACCAACGACACGCACCGTGACTTCGAGGGAAGCCGGCTCGAGGGCCATCGCCCCAAGGTCGAGGCGCTCGGCCCGCCCTACAGCCGGGTGACCGCGGACGACCGCGTGGTGCTCGATGCGTTCCCGCCGGACATGCCCCCGCGCCAGACGCTGCACGAGGATGTCGCGCGGTACTACAACGCCATTCAGCGGTTCGACTGGACGGTCGGCCGCGCGCTCGACGCGCTCGAGGACGCGGGTGTGCTCGACGAGACGCTCGTGGTCGTCACGAGCGATCACGGGCCGGCCTATTCACACGGCAAGCTGCGCAGCTACGAGCTGGCGATGCGGATCCCGATGATCGTGAGGTGGCCGGGCGAGTCGCGGGCCGGGCTGCGCCGCGACGAGCTGGTGTCGATGGTGGACCTCAGCGCGACGATCCTGGATGCCGCGGGGCTGGAGCCGTTCGAGCACATCGCGGGTCGGTCGCTCCGGACGCTGCTCACGGAGGGCGAGGTGAAGTGGCGGACGCATCTGTTCGGCGAGTACCACACGCACGCGACGACCGGCGACCTGTGGCCGACCCGCATCGTGTGGGGGCCGCGGTACAAGCTGATCCACAATCTTCTTGCCGGCTCGGACGGTCCGGGCCCGCCCGAAGCCGGCGATGCGCGCGGCAACATCGATCTGCACACCGCCCGCGAGGCCCACGACGATTCGGCGGCGCGAGCGGTCTACGACCTGCGCGCCGACCCGCCGGGGTACGAGCTCTACGACCTGCGCGACGACCCGCACGAGTGGCACAACATCGCCGACGACCGCGGCTCGTGGCAGCCCCTCGTCGACCTCGTGGGCAGGCTCGAGGTGTGGCGCGAGCGCACCGCGGATCCGTTCCTCGACGAGCAGTACATGGACCGCTTCGTCGCGCACTACCGCGCGCAGGAGGCCCGCGTCGACGCGTACCTTGCGGACCACCCCGAGGCGAACGAGCAGGAGCTCCGCCCGCTCGTGCGCGGGGACTACACCTCGTTCGTGCGGGCGTGGCCCGATGTTGCTGAGGAGCTCTCGCTCGCCCGTGATCGGCACCGGATCCTCGAGTCAGCGGCGCACGAAGGCCCGATCACAGCGTCCGAGCGACCGAGCGCACCACGGCTGAGCGACCGGATCGAGGCGCTGCTGACCGAGGTGGCGCACCACGAGCCGCGTGCGCCCACCGAGATCGTGGTGTACAAGCGGGTCGGCGAGCGCGAGCTGACCGCCGACCTCTTCCTTCCCAATGGCATCGAGGTGCCGCCCACGGGCTCGCCCGCGATCGTGCTCTACCACGGCGGCGGACTGATCCGCGGGTCGAAGCGGCACTTCGCCCGCCAGGCGCACGTGCTGGCGGAGATGGGCTACATCGTCGCGCTGCCGACGTATCGCTTGCTCGAGGATGGCATCACGCCGCTCGACATCACCGATGACGCTGCGGATGCCTTCATGTGGCTCGTCGAGCACGCCGATCGGCTCGGTGTCGACCCCGGCCGGATCGCCATCGGCGGCGGCTCGGCCGGCGGATATCTCGCAGCAGCGGTCTCCGCGCTCCCGCGGTGTCGCGCCCGGACCGGCGACCGTCAGCCGAGCGCGCTCGTCCTCTTCAACCCGGTGTACGACAACGGCCCGGGTGGATTCGGCTTTTCGTACCTGCAGCACCGGTTCCGAGAAGGCTCGCCGGCCCACACGCTCCACGCCGACATGCCGCCGACGCTCGTGATGCTCGGCACGGAGGATCACCTGGTGTCCGAGGGCACCGCGCGGCGGGTGCAGCGCGAACTCGAGCTGCTCGGCGTGGACGCGTCGCTCAAGCTCTTCGAGGGCGCCGAGCACGGCTTCTTCAACGCGGGCAAGGATGGCACCGAGCCGTTCCGCCAGACCTTCCGTGAGATGGTGTCCTTCTTGGAGTGAGCGCCGAGCGGGGGTGATCTCTGTGTGCGCCGCGGCACACGCGGGCGCGTCGAGGCCGCTGCCCCGCACGCTCAAACGCACACGAAGACGATCGCCGTTGAGCCACCCCGATGCGAATCCGCTTTAATAGCCTCGACACCACGCGGGCCCGTGGCGAAATCGGCAGACGCGGCGGACTTAAAATCCGCTTGAGGGCAACCTCAGTGGGGGTTCGAGTCCCCCCGGGCCCACTTGCTCCCGTGCGTCGATCGTGGCCGGTCCGTGGCGATCGAACATCCGAACGACCGACGCCGCCTCCGTTTCCTACCACTCACCGACGCATCCTTCGCACCGCCTGTGGCGGCGATCGCACCACGCTGCGACAACGCTCCGGGCAGAGCACACATCGGGGACAAAGAAGACCAGAACAGTGGAGGGCGGGCGGTGCCGATTGGTGCGAGGTTGGGGGCCGCGCTCCCCTGCGCCGGGCCCGTCGGAGTGCTCGCCGTCGTGCGGTGAGACTGGCAGTCCCCGAACGAGCTTCGTGTATCGTGGTTCGGTTGGTCGACCACCCCCAACACCGGAGCGATAGACATGGCGGCGGAAGGTGAGCAGGGCACTCGGGTCCGGATCGGTGTCGTCGGCGTCGGATCGATGGGCGCCGCCCACTGCCGCACCATCCAAGACGGCAAAGCCGGCCGGCTCGAACTCACCGCTGCAGCCGACCATACCCCCGAGCGGCTCGACGCCCTCCCGGAGTCGGTTGCGCGCTTCGGCACCGCCGAGGAGATGATCGCGAGCACCACGGTCGACGCGATCCTTGTCGCCACGCCGCACTTCGATCACGTGCCCATCGGTGTGGCGGCGCTCGAGGCCGGGCTGCACGTGCTGGTCGAGAAGCCCATCGGCGTGCACGCGTGGCACACCCGCCCGCTCATCGACGCCGCCGAGGCCCATCCGGACCGCGTGTTCGCCGCGATGTTCAATCAGCGGACCGACCCGCGGTACATCGAGCTCAAGCGGATGATCAGCGCCGGCGAGCTGGGGGCCCTCCGCCGGCTCAACTGGATCATCACTAACTGGTTCCGCACCGAGGCCTACTACCAGTCCGGCGGGTGGCGCGCCACGTGGGCGGGCGAGGGCGGTGGTGTGCTGCTCAACCAGTGCCCGCACAACCTCGACCTCTGGCAGTGGCTCTTCGGCATGCCCGACCGCGTCCGCGGCTTCTGCACGCTCGGCCGCTTCCACGACATCGAGGTCGAGGACGATGTCACCGCCTACCTCGAATACGAAGACGGCACCACCGGCGTGTTCATCACCACCACCGGCGAAGCGCCCGGCACCAACCGCCTCGAGGTGGTCGGCGAGCACGGCAAGGTCGTGCTCGAAGGGAGCGAGCTCCGCTTCACCCGCAACGCCCAGCCCACCACCGAGTTCAGCCGCACCAGCCCCGAGCGATTCGGTGCGCCCGCCACCACCGACATCTCCTACCGATTCAACACCAACGGCCCCCAGCACGCCGGCATCCTCCAGAACTTCGCCGATGCCATCCTCGACGGCGCCCCCCTTATCGCACCCGGTGTCGAGGGCATCCGCTCGGTCGAGCTCGCCAACGCCATGCTCCTGAGCAGCTTGGAAGGAGAAACCGTCGCGCTCCCGCTCGACGGCGAGCGGTTTCTCGCACGCTTCGATCCCCTCGTCCGGGGCTCATGCTACGACCCCAGTGCCACCCCGCTCGGCACCGTGAGCGACGACATGGCGGGCAGCTTCTCCCGGTGACCGCACGCACAAGGAGCACTCCCATGACCCAGCGCCGCGACGGCATGACCTACGCCCCCGAGGCCGCGAACAAGCCCGAACCGGTGGTCGCGCCGGGCGAGTTTGCGATCGCAGCGACCCACCTCGACCACGGGCACATCTTCGGCCAGTGCAACGGCCTCACCGAGGCCGGCGCCACGCTCAAGTGGGTCTACGACCCCGAGCCCGAGCGAGTTCAAATGATGCTCGACCGCTTCCCGGGTGCGCAGAAGGCGAACTCCTTCGAGCAGGTGCTCGACGACGCCGAGGTCAAGCTCGTCGCCTCCGCTGCGATCCCGAGCGAGCGCTGCGAGGTCGGCCTCGCGGTCATGGGCGCCGGCAAGGACTACTTCACCGACAAGAGCCCCTTCACCACGCTCGAGCACCTCGACTCCGCCCGCGCCGCGGTGCAGGACACCGGCCGCAAGTACATGGTCTACTTCTCCGAGCGCCTCCACGTCGAGAGCGCGATGCACGCCACCACGCTGCTCCGCGAAGGCGCCATCGGCGACATCATCCAGATCATCCTGCTCGCGCCCCACCGCCTCAACAAAGACAACCGCCCCGCCTGGTTCTTCGACAAGTCCAAGTACGGCGGCATCCTCACCGACATCGGGAGCCACCAGTTCGAGCAGTTCCTCGCCTTCACCGGCGCGACCGACGGCACCGTCGAGTACGCGCGTGTCGCCAACCACGCCAACCAGGACAAACCCGGCCTCGAAGACTTCGGCGAGACCGTGCTCACCATGAACAACGGCACCGCCTGCTACTGCCGCCTCGACTGGTTCACTCCCGACGGCCTGCCCACCTGGGGCGACGGACGCGTCTTCGTCGTCGGCACCCGCGGCACCCTCGAGATCCGCAAGTACCTCGATCTCGGCGGCCCCGCCGACGCCTCCGATGTCATCTACCTTGCCGATGAACACGGCATGCAGCGCATCGAGTGCGCCGGACAGATCGGCTACCCCTTCTTTGGCCACCTCATCCGCGACTGCCTCGACCGCACCGAGCACGCCATGACCCAGCACCACGCCTTCAAAGCCGCCGAACTCAGCATGCGCGCCCAAGAGATGGCCGACGCCGCCCGCCCCGTTCACGCGGGCGCATGACCCCGCGCGGCAACGCACGCCCCCGCGCCCCACTCGCACGCCGACTCCCCAGACGCCGACCCCGAGCCCGTCAACGACGGGTGAAGGGTCCGGTCACGCCCTTTTCCCATCAAGCAGCCCCGACCAACAGTGGTGGGAGCGTCCCGCTCCCACGTTCGTCTGCCCGCCATCATTCCGCACATGTTCGTGGGAGCGAGACGCTCCCACCACCGACACACGCCCAGCGCAACACGCCCCGCGCATCATGGCAGAAGAACCACCAGTGCCATCCGCCGGCGCGTGAACCCGCGGGCGAAACCACCGGAACCCGGCCGCCAATCAACTGTTCCATCCGCACGCCCACGCGGAAAGGAGGCCCCCATGCAACCCGCTGCCCTCACCGCCACCGGCCTACTCGTCGCCGCGCTCACGCTGCCCAGCTGCCACATCGAGCCCGCCGCCTCGAGCGAACCCAGTGGACACCTCGGCACCATCGCGATGTCCGTTGAGCACCCCCTCGGCCCCGTCGGCGCGATCGACCGCACCCAGCTCCTCGTGGCGTACTACATGTCCGCTCATCACGCCGATGACCTCGAGGCGCTCACGGCCCTCCGAGACGCCGCCGAGGGTGACGACCGCGCCGCGATCGAACACGCCGGCCAGTCGATGCAGTCCCTCGCCCACCGCCAGCTCGCCGGCGACGAGCCGCTCTACGCTGTCCTCGGTCGACTCGACCCGCAGGTCCGCGCGGTCATGCACGACCGCGGTCTCTCACGCGTCGTCCTGGTCGACATCCAGAGCGACCACCTCGACGTGACAGACGACCTCGTCGCCCGCATCGAGCCAGCGCGCGATTGAACGAGCCACACCACCCGACCGCACCAGCGGTGTCACGCCCCGCCACACTCGAATGGTGTGCCACTGGCGGCTTGTCCGCCAGTGCGAACGCTGGGTGATTCCCACTGGCGGACAAGCCGCCAGTGGCACCCGTCGCCAGCGCCGCATCAAGCGCCGCCTGATCAACACCGGTCTGCCCACCACTGGTGATGCTGTGCAGGTGTCGCGACTCGGGTGATTGTTCAGAGTCAACCATCAACACAATGGTGTGCCACTGGCGGCTCGCCCGCCAATGCGAACGCTGGGTGATTCCCACTGGCGGACAAGCCGTCAGTGCCACCCGCCGCTAACGGACCCGCGACACAGTCATGACAAACGGGGAATCGCCCGTGCGCTCTTGTTTCCCCTGGACATCCTCAACGACGCTGCCATCCCCAGCGTGGCGAAGCGGGCCGACACCAGCGGTCTCGCGGTTCGGCCCATCACGCGTGTTGAAGTGGTGGCGAACCCTCTGTGTGCCGTTCAACTCGTGCGTGACCGACATCCACCCGAAGTCACCGGGGTAGATCTGGAACTCGGCGATGCCACCGTCATCGGTCCGCGTCGACGCCTCATGACCCGGCAGAGCGAGGTACGAGTCGGTGAACACCGAAAACTCAGCATTCGCGACCGCGTGCCCCGTTGACGCCTCCGAGACCGTGAGACGGTATGTCGGGGCCACGCATCCGCACATCATGATGCTCAGGAGCGCCATCCAAGTTGTGATGATCGCAGGTCGCATCCTCACCCCGTCACCCCAACCGTCACCGGCACCGTCCCGTACAGATCCGCCGTCACCTCCGGCGGCGTCAGCGTGATCCGCCGGCCAGCCGGATCGACGTTCTTCTCCCGCATCACCCGCTTGAGCGTCGCCGGGATCCCGAAGTCGACCTCTTCGCGGAAGATGTCCCGCACCTCGATCGTCGCGCCGAACCGCTCGACCAGGGCCTTGCACACGCCCGCGACGAGATCCTCCGGTGCGCTCGCACCAGCGGTCACCATCACGTTCTCCACGCCCTCGAACCACGAATCATCGAGCTCCGACACATCGTCGAGCAGGCGTCCGCGGCACCCCACGTTCTCAGCGATCTCGGTGAGCCGCACCGAGTTGCTCGAGTGCTTCGAGCCGATCACCAGGCACAGGTCGGCCTCGGGGGCGATCTCCCGCACCGCGCGCTGACGGTTCGTCGTCGCGTAGCAGATATCCGAACTCGGCGGCTGCTTGACGTTCGGGAACCGCTTGCGGATCTCGGAGATGATCACCTCGGCGTCGTCGGTGCTGAGCGTCGTCTGCGTGAGGTACACGACCATCTCGGGGTCGGGGATGTCGACAGCCCACACATCCTCGGGGGTTTCGACCACGGTGATCGCATCGGGCGCCTCGCCCGTGGTGCCGATGACCTCCTGGTGGTTGGCGTGGCCGACGAGCAGGATCGTGTACCCCTGCTTGGAGTAGCGGATCGCCTCCATATGCACCTTGGTGACCAGCGGGCAGGTCGCATCGATCGCCGTCAGGCTCCGCTCCGTAGCTCGTGCCTTGACCGCGGGCGAGACGCCGTGCGCGCTGAAGACGACGTAGCTGCCCTCGGGGACATCGTTGACGTCTTCAACGAAGGTGACGCCTCGGTCCTTGAAGCGGTCGACCACGTGCTTGTTGTGCACGATGTCGTGGTACACGTAGACCGGCTCGTCCACGAGGTCGAGCAACTGATCGACGACGTCGATGGCCATGTGGACGCCGGCGCAGAAGCCTCGTGGGTTGGAGAGCAGCAATCGCACGCGGGGGCTCCCGGAGTCAGTATCGCGCGGGCGAACGCTGGATTCGCCCGCACAGGGGTGTTCGGCTACTGTTGGCCATTTCGCCGCAAAAGTATAGATCAAGCGGCATTTTCGCTCGTCGGCCCCGCCCGGAGGCACGCGTGCGCGACACAGCGCTCATCGACCAACTCGAACACTGGGGACCCGAGGCGCCGCCCACCCCGCCCATGAGCGAGGACGAGGCCTGGGCCTACGTCCGCGAACTCACCCTCGGCCACTACGAGAACTTCAGCGTCCTCACCCGCCTGGTGCCCCCCGCGCTCCGGGCCGATTTCGCCGCGGTCTACGCCTTCTGCCGGTGGTCCGACGACCTCGGCGACGAAACAGGCACCGACGCCGCTGCGCGCGAACGCTCCCTTTACCTCCTCGCCTGGTGGCGCAACGAGCTCAACCGGTGCGTCGCGCGCGCACACGCAACGGACGAAGCGCCTGGCGTCGATCCACTCCGCCACCCCGTCATGATCATGCTCGCCGGCACCTTCCGCCGCCGCGCGACGCTCTCCGCGCACCCGTTCCACGACCTCATCTCCGCCTTCGAGCAGGATCAACGGGTCACGCGATACGACACGTGGGAGCAGTTGCTCGACTACTGCTCGCGCAGCGCCAACCCCGTCGGCCGCATCGTGCTCGCGCTCGGCGGTGTCGATGTCGAAGCACCGGAGCACGCCGATCTCGTGCGCATGTCCGACGCCACATGCACCGCGCTGCAGCTCACCAACTTCTGGCAGGATGTTCGCCGCGATCTGCTCGATCGCGACCGTGTGTACCTCCCGAGCGCCGAGACCGGGATCACCGCCGAGCAACTCCGCGCCTGGATCGACCGGCCGCGCGACGCCGACGCGCGTCTGGCCTACATCAACGCGCTCCGGCCACTCGTTGAACGAACCGATGCGCTCTTCACCACCGGCCGCCCGCTGCCCGGTGAACTCTCGCGCCGCGGCCTGGGCGATCTTGCTCGTGTTGTGTGGTTGTTCGGTTCAGGCGGCGAATCGGTGCTCCGCGCGGTCGCGCGGATCGGGTGCGCGACCTTGTGGAAGCGGCCCAAGTTAGCGAAGATAAACAAACTCGCGCTCGTCGCGCGGGCCGCCACCCGACGATTCCCGAGCCCGACGCGGGCCACCGTCGCCCCCGTCCTCACCGAGAGACACCCGGCGTGAGCCAAGCGGCCTCCCAGCCTGTTGCCACACACACCGCCGCCTCGCGGGCCGATGCCTCCGAAGTTGCACTCCGCGCCTGCTACGCCGCGTGCGCCGAGGTCGTCCGTCGCCGGGCGCGCAACTTCTACCACGGCCTCCGACTCACGCCCGAGCCCAAACGCAGCGCCATCTACGCGGTCTACGCCTGGATGCGCGAAGCCGATGACGCTGTCGATTCACCCGGCACGCCCGAAGAAAAACGGCAACGACTCGCGGCGCTCGGCGAGCGCACCGAGTCGATCCTTCTCGGCGACAAGATCCCGCGCGGCGAAGGCTTCGTCTGGCCGGCATTCGCCGACACCATCCGGCGGTACGGCATCGATCGACGCGAAGTCCGCGCCATGCTCGAGGGCATGGCCGAAGACCTCGCCGCCGGCGAGGAGCACAACGGCAACGCCGGCGGCCTCGTCATCTACCGCACACGCGACGACCTCCAGGCCTACTGCTACCGCGTCGCGTCGGTCGTCGGGCGCATCTGCGTCCGCATCTGGGGGCTCCGCGCCGGCGTCGACGAGGCCGAGGCCATGCGGCTCGCCGAGCGCCGCGGACTCGCCTTCCAGCTCACCAACATCCTCCGCGACTTCCGCGAAGACCACGACGATCACCGCGTCTACCTCCCCCTCGATGACTTCGATCGGCACGCCTTGTCACCCACCGATCTGCTCCGGTTCGAGCCCGCCGAGCCGTGCGCCGCGATGATCACCGATCTCGCCGCGTGGGCCCGCCGCGAGTACACCGCGTCCGCTGCCCTCGAGTCGATGATCGAGCCGCGGTGCGTCGCCGCCATGTGGGCCATGACACGGATCTACAGCGGGCTGCTCGAACAAATCGAAGCCGAGCCGTCGCGGATCGCCAGCGAGAAACGCATCCGCCTCGCATCCGCCAGAAAGGCGTCGATCGGGCTCGGCGCACTCATGCGCGCGCGCCTCGGGGCGATGCGCAGCGGGTGAGCGCGAGCGACGAGCCCATCGTGATCGTCGGCGGCGGCATCGCGGGCATCGCAGCCGGCGTCCGCCTCGCCGAGGCCGGGCAGCGTGTGATGCTCCTCGAGACACGCACCAAGCTCGGTGGCCGCGCCACAAGTTTCGACGATGTGCGCACCGGCGAGACCATCGACAACTGCCAGCACGTCGCGCTCGGCTGCTGCACCAACTTCGTCGACCTCCTCAGGCGTCTCGCCGCCGATCATCTCATCGACTGGCAGCGCGCGATCCACTGGTTCGAGCGCGGCGGTCGCTCGAGCACGATCCAACCGAGTCGCATCGCCCCCGCCCCCGGGCACCTCTCACTCGACTTCGCGCGCGCACGGTTTCTATCGGTGAACGAGAAGACGGCCATCGCTCGCGCGATCCTGGCGATGCTCCGCGCGCACCGTGAGGAGCATGCCGGCGAAACGTTCGGCGCGTGGCTCGCCAAGCACGGTCAGCCTCGCGGCGCGATCGAGAAGTTCTGGGAGCCAGTGATCGTCTCGGCGTGCAACCTCGCGTGCGACACGGTGAGCGCCGCTATCGCGCTGCACGTCTTTCAAGAGGGCTTCCTCGCACACCGAGAAGCGCCGATCATGGGTGTCCCCGATGCGCCCCTCCGCACGCTGTACGACGGTGCCACGCCGATCATCGAGGCCGCGGGCGGCGCTGTCCGCGTGCGCACCGGCGTGGCGAGTATCCGCCCCGACGGCGTGACGACGAGCGCGGGTGAGTCCATCGAGGCCAAGGCCGTGATCTGCGCGGTGCCGTTCGAACGCGTGGGCGCACTGGTCTCACCAGAGCTCCGCGAGATCGACCCGCGCTTCGACCAGCTCGTAGGGCTCACGCACAGCCCGATTCTCGGCGTCCACCTCGTCTTCGATCGCCCCGTGATGACCACGCCCAACGCGGTGCTCGTCGACGCACCAACACAGTGGCTCTTCCGCAAGAACGACGACGGCTCAGCGGTTCACGCCGTGATCAGCGCAGCGGACGACTGGCTCGGCCTGGGCGAACGCGAGGTGGTCACGCGGGTGCTCGCCGATGTGCGCACATGGCTCAACACCGATGCCGAGGTCCGCTCCGGTCGCCCCGTCATGGAGAAACGCGCCACCTGGGCACCCACGCCAGGAAGCGAGGCCCACCGCCCGCCGGCCGAAGGGCCGAGCGGCATCGTGCTCGCCGGCACCTATGTGCAGACCGGGTGGCCATGCACGATGGAGGGCGCCACGCGCAGCGGATACACCGCCGCCGAAGCCCTCCTCGGCACCGGTGATCGGTTGGTGTTGGATTCGCTCCGCCCGCAGTTGCCCGTCCGCGTGCTCGCCGGCGCCTGGGCGCGGGGGGGGTAGCTCAGCTCCGAGCCGGCGTCGCCTGCGTGTGCTCCAGCGCGGTCTCGACGAGCTTGTCGAAGGCCGCCGGATCCTCGATCGCGATCTGGCTCAGCATCTTCCGGTTGAGCAGGATGCCGCCGAGCTTCAGGCCGTTGATGAACGCCGAGTAGCGTGTGCCACGCATCCGGCACGCCGCGGTGATGCGAGTGATCCACAGGCGACGCATGTCGCGCTTGCGCTGGCGACGATCCCGCCACGCGAACTGGCCGGCGCGGAGCAAAGCGACCTTCGCCTGCTGATAGTGCCGGCTCTTGCTGCCGTAGTACCCGCGGGCCTGCTTGAGGACCTTCTTGTGCTTGCGGTTACGGACGGCGCCGGATCGTGCGCGGGGCATCGCGTGTCTCCTTGATGATTCGAGCGCATCGCTCGAAGGGCAACAGCAGAGGGCCGGACGGGGCGACCGAGGCATCGGTCGGCTTTGGACCCGGTCGGCGGGGCCTCGTGCGGGGATATCGGTTCAGCGTTGAGAGAATCGTAGGCGAACGGGGATGATGCAAACAGTGTGATCAGGACGCGTCGGCAACCGCCTGGCGAGCCGCCTCGCGCTTGGCGCGACGCTCAGCGGGCGATGGGCTCCGTTTGATCGCGGTCAGCGGCTGCTCGCGACCACGCAGGCGGCGGAACAGCATCTTCGACATCCGCCGGGTGTCCGCGGACGAGAGGTACGACCCGCGACGCAGACGCCGGAGGCGATCGGGGCGTTTGGTCGAACGAAGGTGCTTCGAGCCGGCCTTGCGGTGACGAACCTTGCCGGTTCGTGTAATGGTCACTCGCTTGAGCAGGCCCTTGTGAGGCTTGTTCTTGGGCATGACGGACAACCCGTGAAACGGTGGATGTGCGGGAAACGTGCGGCCGGCGGTCGCGCGAGCGGCGACTGTAGCGCGTTCGAGCCGTGTTCGCAAGATGAGGCAACCGGCGAATCGCCGGCTCACTCGCCGGGCAGGCGGAACCGAATCCGGGCCGCCGGCTCGATCTCGGCCTTGTCGGCCGCATCGGCCTCGGACGCACCGGCGGGCACCTGGTGCTCCTCCGATGTCACACTCGGCGCAAGTCCGCCTGTCACCTGGCCTTCACCACCGGTGTTCAGCGAGGGGTTGAGCACCACGATGCCGAGCAGCACCGCCGCCGCGATCCCACCGATCCGCGCCACGGCCCAGGAGCGGCCAAGCTGGTCTCCATCGTCCACACCAGGCTCGAAGCGGAGCGGACCCTCGATACGGTCCACCGTGGTGCCCACGAGCGACTCGCTCGATTCGACCTCAAGCGGGGGTGCGATGGCTGCGAGCACCGGCACCGACCCCGTGTCCGACCACCCCGATTCAACCAATGCGTCGAAGGCACGCCCCGACTCTGGCGTCAACTGGAGGGCTGTGGTCAGGTGGCTCTGCGCGGCGACTGTACTGATCGTTCGAGCGATGAGAGACGCTCGCTCGTCCTCCGAGAACTCGATGCCGAGCGACGTGGTGCGGAACGCGTCGAGCGGATGGTCAGCGTGATCGTCTCGCATGGCGGTCCTACGCGGTCGGCCGAGCGCCGGTTCGCGCCCGGCCATGCTCAAACCGGGCCGATCCGGCGGCGCGCCTGTGCTGCCTGCTCCTCGGCGTCCTGCTCCGCGAGCAGCGTCCGATAGGCCCGCGCAAACGCCGCTACAGCCCCGTGCAAACGCGACTTCACCGTGCCCACCGGCACACCGAGCTGATCTGCAAGTTGTTGATAAGTCAGTTGTTGGAAGTAGCAGAGCAGGAGGGACTCGCGCTGGATCTCCGAGAGGTGATCGATCGCCCGCTGGACAAGGGCCGACTGCTCCCCCGCATCGAGCCTGGCCGAGGCCTCGGGCAGGTCTGCTGCCATCAGGTCCACGAAGCTGGTGTGGTCGTCGCCGCTGCTCCCCGACCCTCCGATGGCGGCCGAAAGCGACACCGCGGGCCGCCGGCGCTCGCGACGCAGCAGGTCGCGCGACTTGTTCGCTGCGATCGTGAAGGCCCATGGCTTGAAACGCTTGGTCGAATCGAAGGTGTCCAGAGACTGATGGATCTGCAGGAACGTGTCCTGGAACACATCCTCCGCCCGCGCTCGATCGCCCAGCGACCGAATCAGAAAGCCCAGCAACGGGTCGTGGTACCGGCGGACCAACGCCTCGAAGGCCTCCGGATCACCGGCGCGATGGTCCTCGACGAGCTGCTCGTCGGTCCGGTCACGCGTGCTCTGGGTGGTGTCGGGGTGGTCCACTCGGTGTCCTGACGGGACGGAACGGAAGGTTGTACGGTCGAGTGCAGTGATCGGTCGGTGCGGAACGAGGAAGTTTGTGTTTACTTGCTTCAGATCGGCGGATGGGTAGGATCCCCAGGTTTCTGTCATCGGCTCGGTGGAGCGGGATGCGCCCGCCAATGATCGAGCCACGCGATCCGCGCGAACCACGAAAGGACCCCAATGGGTGTGCCGCTGAGCCAGATGTGGACCGTCGCGAGCTACGTGATGCGTCAGCGGCTGCGCGGACGTCGGCGATACCCGCTGGTTCTGATGCTCGAACCCCTCTTTCGGTGCAATCTGAGCTGCGCCGGGTGCGGGAAAATCCAGTACCCCGCCCACATCCTCAAGCGCGACATGCCCCTCGAGGATGCTCTGCGGGCTGCCGACGAGTGCGGCACGCCGATGGTCAGCATCCCGGGCGGCGAGCCGTTGCTCTACCCGCACATCCGCGAGCTGGTCACGGGGCTCATCGAGCGGAAGAAGTACGTCTACATGTGTACCAACGCGGTGATCCTCAAGGAGAAGCTCGAGGCGGGTTGGTTCACGCCGAGCAAGTACCTGAGCTTCAGCGTGCATATGGATGGGCTGGGCGATCACCACGACTTCGCGGTCTGCCGTGAGGGTGTCTACGAGAAGGCCAGTGCTGCCATCCGCCTCGCGGTGGAGATGGGCTTCCGCGTCACGACTAATACCACCCTCTTCGATGGCGCCGACCCTAATGCGGTGCGGGCGTTCTTCGATGAGATGATGGAGCTCGGCGTCGAGGGCATGATGGTCTCGCCGGGCTACGCCTACCCCAAGGCGCCCGACCAGAAAAGCTTCCTCGCCGAGCGCACCAAGACTAACGACGTGTTCGAGATGATCCTCTCGAACCGCAAGCGCAAGTGGCGCTTCAACCAGAGCCCGCTCTTCCTCGAGTACCTCATGGGCGCACGCACCTACGAGTGCACGCCGTGGGGCATGCCCGCGTACAACATCTTCGGGTGGCAGAAGCCCTGCTACCTGCTCCAGGATGGGTACGCCGACACGTTCGCCGAGCTCATCGAGACCACCGACTGGGACCAGTACGGCCACGCCTCGGGCAATCCCTCGTGCCAGCAGTGCATGGTGCATTCGGGCTTCGAGGCGAGCGCGGTCGACCACACCTTCGCGAGCTTCGGCGGCCTCTGGGGCACCATCAAGGCCATGGTCTTCTCGTCGTACGCCAACCCGCGGGCCGCGGAGCGCCTGAAGGAAGAAGCCGGCAAGCCGCACGGCCCGCTGGCCCACCTGGGCCTGACCATCGAGGGCAAGCCGATGGAGGAGTCGGCGCAGCCCGCACAATCGGTCGAGGCTGCCTGAGCACCGCGGGTTGTCATCGCTTCGGGCACCCGCATCAAAGCCACCTCCTGCGACGGTCGATCACTCTCCTCGAGGGCACGGTGCATGTGGTGCGCCCGCCCGACATGCCAAGAGCCGTTGTGCAGGAGATCGAGTATGTATCAGTTCGCATCGGTGGCCCTCGCGGTTGGTCTCGCCTCCGGCGCAACCGGGCAGCTCGTGATCACCGAGGTCTACGCCGGCCTGCCGGGCAACGACGGCACCGCCGATTGGATCGAGCTGACCAACATCGGCGAGACCGCGACCTTCTCGAACCTGTTCTACGACGACGCGAGCGCGAGCATCCTCGCGGGCGGCGACTTACCCGAGTTCACGCTCGCGAAGAACGCGTCGGTCGTAATCCTCGTGTCGGTCGACGCCACCGATGCACTGGCCGAGATCGATCGGTTCGTGTCGGTCTGGGGCACCGGCATCCCGGTGCTGGTCGCCGATGGTGGCTCACTCGGCACGACCGACACCGCGTACATCCTCGACGAGTTGGGCGATGTGGTGGCCGACTTCAGCTTCGCGCCGCCGCTCAGCAACCAGCTCGCGACGATCGAGCGGATCGAAGACTCCCAGCGGAACTCCGTCGAGGGCGAGAACGGTGCCGTGGCATCGAATGCCTTTACCAACACGAGCCTGGGGCTCCCCGGCGATCTGGCGCAGCTCATCGGCTCGCCGGGCTCGGCGCTGAGCTTTGTGCCCTCGCCGGGGTCGGGTGTGCTGCTCGGCATCGCCGCGCTCGCAGGGGCCCGCCGCCGTCGATAAGCCGGCGTCCGCCGTATCCTGCCGGGCATGAACACCGGCTGGTGGGTGACCGAAGGGCTGGCTGTTAACCCCGCGTGGGTGATCTCGTGGTGCGCGTGGTTTGTGATCTCCGTGGTGCTGCACGAGCTGGCGCACGGATGGGCCGCGCTCTGGGAGGGTGACAGCACGCCCCGAGAACTCGGCCACATGACGTGGAACCCGATCGTTCACATGGGGTGGGTAAGCGTCATCATGTTCGCGCTGGTCGGCATTGGGTGGGGCGCCATGCCCGTCAACCCGTCCCGCTTCCGGCACACCTGGGGCGATGCACTGGTCTCTGTGGCCGGCCCGGTGATGAACCTGGCGCTCGCCGGCGTGTCGATTCTGTTTGCGGGCGTGTGGCTCGCTGTTGGCGATGCCACGGGCGACCGGCTGTTCCAGAACGTGTCGGTGTTCTTCCAGGTCGGCGCGATGCTGAACATCGTGCTCGCGTGTCTGAATCTGCTTCCCATCCCGCCGCTCGACGGCTCGCGGATCCTGGCGACGTACTCCTGGCAGTACCGCGAGCTCATCTCGCACCCCAACGCGCCGCTCGTGGGCATGCTGCTCGTCGGGCTGCTGGTCTTCCGTGTCGTCGATCCGTTCGGGTTCGCGGATGGCCTGGTGGTCGGCGCGATCAACGCCGTTGGTGCTGTGCTCGGGGCGGACTACGAACTGGGGCCGGGCTGAGCCGGAGCCGATCTCGGCCCGGATCGGTCCTCGGGGGATGCACCGTGGTGCCGAGTTGATCGGTGGGCGGGTCGGGTCTACGCTCGTGACCCGCTGGGTGGTTCCCAGCGACCCCGGTTCGACACAGGTCAGCTTCGGCGCGGGCGAGCGTCAGGCCCTCGGGCGAGTCCATCGTGGACCTTCCTCATGGGCATCGAGCGGCGGACGCTCGGCGGTCGTCATCCCGTTGGCCAGCTGACCCAGCATTTGGAGCGACGCCTCGCATGGTCCGCATTCGCATGAGCCGCATGGGCCGCACGCACCGTCCCTTCTACCGCATCAACGCGGTCGAAAAGAAGACGCAGCGTGACGGCAAGGTCCTCGAGAACCTCGGGTGGTACGACCCCATGGCCAAAGAGGACAAGCAGATCAGCCTCAAGACCGAGCGCATTCAGCACTGGCTGGGCAAGGGCGCCCAGCCGAGCGACACCTGCAAAGACCTCTTCGCCGACGCCGGCCTGATCGATGCCGAGGCGTGGAAGGCCGAGCGGATGAAGCGGCTCAACCGCAAGATCGCTGCGCGTGATGTCGCCCGCGTCGAGGCCGAGGAGGCCGCGAAGCGCGAGGCCGAGGCGAAGGCGGCCGAAGAGAAGGCCGCCGCTGCCGAAGCGGCTGCCGCACCAGAAGCCGGCGAGGGCGATGCCCCCGCCGAGGAGTCCAAGGACGGGGAGTGAGCCGATGGCGGGGCCTGCCGAGGGCGACCGGCGCCCGATGCGGGTCGACCTGGTGTCGATCTTCCCGGACATGTTCGAGGGGGTGCTGGCGGTCAGCATCCCGGGGCGGGCACGTAAGGCCGGCCTCATCGAGTGGTTCTCTCACGACCTGCGGAGGTACACCCACGACAGGCATAACTCGGTCGACGATCGCCCGTTTGGTGGCGGACCCGGTATGGTCATGATGTGCCAGCCGATCTACGACGCTGTCCTCGACATCGAGTCGCAGGACGATCGCCCCGCAGCACGGCTCCTCATGAGCCCGCAGGGCGAGCGGCTGGATCAGCCACTGGTCGACGGGCTCGCGAATGAGTCCCGACTGCTCATCCTCGCCGGTCACTACGAAGGCGTCGACGAGCGCGTCATCGAGCACCTGGGCTTTCGCGAGCTGAGCATCGGCGACTACGTGCTGAGCGGCGGCGAACTCCCCGCGATGCTGGTGATCGACGCGATCGCCAGACTCCTGCCCGGGGCCCTCGGGCACGAGCAGTCAGCGGCTGAGGACAGCTTCGCCGAGCGGACCGGGCCCGATGGCCTGCCGCACCGTCTGCTTGATTGCCCGCACTACACGCGGCCCCGCGAGTGGATGGGCATGCCCGTGCCCGAGGTGCTCACACGCGGCGATCACGGGGCGGTCGACCGGTGGCGGCACGAGCAGATGATCGAGCGAACACGAGCCAGACGGCCCGACCTATTGGGTGACACACCAGACAACACCACAAACGACGACGAAACGAACGAATCAGAACACAACGAGCCGCGGGCGCAAGCCCGCGGGCAGAATCACGAATGACACAATCGGTCCGCGGGCTCGCGCCCGCGGCTCGCATCGCATCACGATCCAGAAACCCAAGACTCGAGCCCAACCATGGATAGCCAACGACTTCTCGAAAAGCTCACGCAAGACCAGCTCAAGACCGATCTCCCTCGCTTCGATGTCGGCGACACGCTCAACGTGCATTGCCGCATCGTCGAGGGCGACAAAGAACGCGTCCAGATCTTCCAGGGCGTGTTGATCGCTCGGAAGGGCCGCGGCATCAACGAGATGATCACGGTCCGCCGGATTGTGGCCGACCAGGGGGTCGAGCGCGTCTTCCCGGTGCATTCTCCGAAGATCGCGAAGTACGAGGTGGTCCGCCGCGGCGATGCCCGCCGGGCCAAGCTCTACTTCCTGCGGGATCGCATCGGCCGTGCCCGTCGCCTCCGCGACCGCCGTCGCGGCATGAAGCACGTCGAGGGCATGCCGACGGTGCAGAAGTCGTGAGGATCGGTGCCCGCGGCGCCGCGTGGGCCGGGCTCACCGGTACGGCCGCGATCACGCTTGCTGTGTCGGGCGCCGGCGCGGGCCCCGTTGCGCAGGCGGTCGCCCAGACGAACACCACCGGTGTCGTGCCCGCGGGTGAGCCCGGCCCCCAAGCCGAGTCCGAGACGCAGGACGGCGCCGCCGCCTTCCCCTTCATCCGCATCGACGCCGAGCAGCGTGTTGTCGATGTCGAGGGTGTGGTCGCTGTGGATGCGCACCACCCCGACACCCCGCGTGTCTACCTCGAGTTGATCGCCTGCTCGCCCGATTCGCGCGAGCACGAGTCGCTCGTGGTCACGCAGGCGAAGCCCTCGCACCTGCACGCCGCGTTGCTGCTCATCGGCCTTGAGCCCGGCACGCCGGGGAGCTGGCGTACCGTGGGCGACGCGGTCGAGCGCATCGCGCCGCAGGGCGACACCGTCGTCGTCGAGATCCTGACCAACCCCGGCACCTCGCAGGAGCGAGCCACCCCCATCGAGTCGTGGGTCGTCAACGCGGAGGACGGCGCAGTGTTCTTCGATGGCCGGTGGGTGTTCGCGGGCTCACGGTTTATCACCGTCGGTTCGGGCGACGAGTCGCGCGAGGTCTACGAGGCCGATGCCGCGGGCACGATCGTCGGGCTCACGACCTTCGGCTCCGAGGTGATCGCCTGGAGCGGCGTGATCAGCCACCTGGCTGGTGTCGACGAACCGGAGTGGATCGCCAACGCCGAGGCGATGCCGAACCGCGGCGAAGCGGTCGTCTTACGCTTCCGCGCCCCATCAGATGATGCAGACGGCACCTCGGAGTGAGACGAGCCGTGTGCGCGAGCACGCGGACGGGCGCGTCGTCAACCTCTCACCGAGCAATTACCCGGCCTCGGCCCGCGGGTGCGCCGCGTCGTACGCATCGCGCAGGCGCTTCGCCGTCAGATGCGTGTACGTCTGCGTTGTGCTGAGCGACTGGTGGCCGAGCAGCTCCTGCACGGCCCGCAGGTCCGCGCCGTTGTCGAGCAGGTGCGTCGCGAAGGAGTGCCGGAGTGTGTGCGGGCTGATGGTCGGATCGAGGCCGACCGAGCGAAGGTACTTGTCGAGCTTGCGGCGGACCGAACGCGAGGAGAGTCGCCCGCCGTGCTTGTTCACGAAGAGCGGGCTGCCCGACTGGTCGGCGGCGAGGTGGCGGAAGCGCGGGTCCTCGAGCAGCCGCTGCTTGTAGATCGCGATCGCGCGGAGTGCGTGCGAGCCGAGCGGCACCAGCCGCTCCTTCTTGCCCTTGCCGCGCACACGCATGGCCTCGGCGGGCTCGTCCAGGTCGTCGATGTTCAGGTCCACCAGCTCGGACACACGGATGCCGGTCGAGTACAGCGTCTCGAGCATCGCGCGGTCACGCGAGCCGAGCACATCGTTGTCATCGGGTGCCGAGAGCAGTTGCTCGATCTGCTCGACGGTGATCGCCTTCGGCAGCCGCTTGGCCTGGCGGGGCGTGCGGATGAGGGTCATCGGGTTACTCGTGCAGAGCGATCGGCGCGCCGCCCACTTGTAGAACGAGCGGAGCGTGGCGATCTTGCGAGCCATGGTCGCGGGCGAGTAGTTCCGCTCGCTCAGCGCCGTCAGAAAGCTCCGCACGAGATCGGCATCGGCCTCGAGAATCGCACCGGTGATCGTCCGAGGACGGATCGAACCTGCCACATCGCCCTGCGGGCTCGACGCATCACGGAACGCGCTCGCCTCGGCGGGCTCCTCGATCTCGATCCCGCGTTCGTCGCAGATGTGCTCGACGAACTGGCGCAGATCGGCGCCGTAGCACCGCGCGGTGTACGGGCTGAAGTGCCGCTCGTCGGTCAGATACGAAAGAAAGGCCTGGACGATGGGGAGCGTATTCATGGGCGTCTCACGCGTTCGGTCGGTGATCCTGGGATGGGTGTGCAGCCGTGGCGCATCGCGGCGGCGCCGCGGCGGTCGAAGAAGGGTTGTGCCGGGTGGTGAGATCCACCGGCGCCGCCTTTCCGTGCGGGGCGGCGACCTGCTGGATCACCGCGCCGCGAAGGCTGCTTGTCCCCGTGCCAGGCGACGCCGCTCGGCGTCCATCAAACCTTCCACGAGCACGAAGCAGCAAAACTCCGTGTACCGCTCCATGCTCATGAGCCACCGATCGGTCCCCATCGCGGCGCCCTTCTCCGTGCGGCCGAAGGCATACCGGCGCACCCGAGAGACCACCATATGGTTCGACGCGTCGAGCACCGCGCTCGCTGTTGCAAGCGGCTCGTCGGTCGCGGGCAGTGGCCACGAGGTGGCGACGTCCCGTCGCTGATCGGTCGGCGACCGCTGCAGGTCGAAGGGTGTTCGCTCGGCGAGTTCGCGGTCATCGGTCCCGCTGAAGATCGCGAGGTTCATCCCGAGCCGCGGCGGCTCGTAGGGATCCCACGCGGTGATGGTGCCGACGACGATCGCGTCCGCACCAAGCGTCCGAGCGAGTTCACGCGCCTCGCGGGGTGTCGTGATCCGCGGGAGTTCGAGCGCCTGCATGGCCTCGAGCGAGCGGTTCACGGGCAGAGTGGTCACGCCGATCACCTGCTCGAGCTGGGCGACCAGCTCGTCCGAGATCGCCAGCTCGTCAACAACGCTCACACCCGACTCGTTGCGGAGCGGGGCGACGGCGTAGACGAGGTCGCGCGGCGCGTCGTACGGCGCGTACACCACGAAGGGTGGATCGAGTTCCTGCTGAAACAGGCACCCCCCCTGAGAAGCGAGGGCGAGCAGCGCCGCGAGCGGGCCGAGAACGAGTGCGCAGAATCGGCGTGTCATGCGCCGATGGCCGCAACCGAGGTGCCAGCTCGCACGGTGCGCGTGCGTCTGAGCATGGATTGTGCGGTTGTCATGGCATCCTGCCGGGTGTCGGGCTCCGCCCTGTGCAAGCCGATGCCCCAGCGTCAGCCGGGGCGTCAGGTGTCGATCACTCGCTTTCGACCGGAACGTCGGCGAGCCGGGAGTTGCGATCGCCTCCGGGGATGGAGGCCGCCTGGATCGCGCGGCCCGGACGGACCGACCAGATGTTCTCGATGCCGGCGCGGTCGGAGATGAACACCAGCTCACCCCGCGGCGTCCAATCGGGCATCAGGTTGGCGAAGAACCCACCCGTCAGGTTCGCCCGCTGCGTGCCGTCCGCCTTGGAGACCCAGAGGTCCGCCACTTGCGGCTCGCCCGCGAGCACCTGCTCGGGGTTGAGAATCGTTGAGAAAGCGATGAACTCGCCGTCGTGCGACCACGAGGGGTTGATCACCGCCGCGACCGACGAGCTGGCCAGCTCTGTCGGCGCGAGCGCCTCGCCGTCCACGTAGTCGATCGTCCAGACCGAGAAGTACCGGTCGCCGCGATCGCGGGAGCGCTGGTACAGAATCCGGTTCTCGGTGGGGTGCCAATCGGGGAACAGCCCGTAGGTCAGGAACGTCTGGATCCCGGGGTTGATGGCGTCCGCCACCCAGATCTCCCACCGGTCGGAGTTGTTCGAGAGCCGGCAGTAGGCGATGAGCGTTCCGTCGGCCGACCACGTGGGGTGCAGCTCGTGAGCGGAGTCCGCGGTGATCTGGGCCGCCTGGCCGCCGCCGTCCGAGTTGGTGATGTAGATGTCGTAGCTGCCGTTGCGGTTGGAGGCGAAGGCGATGCGGTCGCCATCGGGGCTCACCGCGGGCATCACGTCGTGTGCGGCCGAGGTCGTGAGTTTCGTGACCGCGGTCGAGCCGATCTGCTGGGCGTAGATGTCCGCCGTGGGGGCGTGCCGCGTGGATGCGAAGTACACCATCGCGCCATCCGGGGAGACCGCGGGGTCAAAGTTGCGCCCTTCAGAGGCGAAGGACACCTGCGTGAGGTTCTCGGCGTCGTCGAAGCCGGTGTTCGCGGGGTAGCCCGGCGCGGTCGAGGAGGGCAGGCCACCGAACACGCCGAACCGCTGCGGCGCGGTCATCCCCGGCTCGCGGTACGCGAGCGAGCGGGTCGGGAACACCTCGGGCGGCGGCGGCGGAGCCACGATCTCTGGCTCAGCAACCGCCCGACGGATGACCGGGGCGCGGGATGTGCGCGTCGTCGTGGCGACCGGGTGGCCGACCGGGAACGGGCCCGTGTGACTCGTCGATGTCGGGCGCGGCTCGTTCACAGGCCTCAGCGGCTGATCGGGCTGGCCCGTGAACAGGCGGACCACCGGCTCAGCGGCGCCGCACCCGCCCAGTGCTGCACCAAGCAGCAGGCAGGAGGCGGCGGTGGGGATCATGATCGTGCAGCGGGTGCTCATGCCGGCGCTCCGGGTTCGACCGCGACCCCGGGGCGTGGGGCGACGGAGTAGGGGAGTGGTCCCTGCGTCGAGCTGCTCCGCGAACTCGTCGGGCACTGTCATGTCTTCACCACCAAACCGCGCTCCACCGCGGCGTTATCGGGCTGCGGCCCCCGCCCTCTTGAAGGCGGGACCCGGCAATGGCCCACTCGGACCTCTTCGCTCTATTCGGACCCACGGCGTGACGACTAGAGCGGCTCGGTCAACTCGAGCGGAAAACCGCTGTGGGGTGGTGGTGTGAGCGGACCCGTGTGCCGACCGCGGCGCTCAGGAGCCGACCTTGGGCTGCGCAAGCGATGCCATCAGCTCGTCGATGGCCTCGGCGTCGAGCACAAGCTGCGCGATGTCGAGCAGTCGACGCCGCGAGGTCCGGGCGTACTTCTGGAGCAGGTCATGAGCCTCGGGCTCGGTCATGCCGCGATCGCTCACGAGCCGCCACTTCGCCCGCTCGATCGTGCGCCGCTCGGTGAGCGAGCGCTCGAGCTGGCTGATCCGGTCGCGCTGCATCATCTGCGCCTCGGCGCGGGCCGTTGCGATCGAGATCGCGACGCGCAGATGATCGCTGGAGACCGGCTTCAAGAGGTACCCGAACACCCCGGTGCCGCGGGCCTCGGCGAGGTACTCCTCGCCGGCGTACGCCGTCAGCATCACCGACGGGACGTTCCACCGTTCCCACGCCAAACTCGCGACCTCGAGGCCGCACATCTCCGGCATGCGAATGTCGAGCATGAGGAGGCCGGGCTGATCGCCTTCGATCGCGTCGTAGGCGGCACGCCCGTTCGGGTAGGGCCCGAGCACCTCGTGCCCGAGCGAGCGAAGACTCGACGCCAACCCGAGCGCCATCAGGTGCTCATCATCCGCAACCAATATGCGCTGCCTGACATCAACCACGCGGCGTCCAACTCAATGGCAAAAGACTCAATTTGATGGCGTATCCTACCGCTTGTCTGTGGTGAACACCGGGTCCAGTTTGCCATAATATCTCAAATCTGTGGAAACGCCACCAGGGCGCCTCAGTCGAGCCAATCACGGGCCGCCAGCCGCTCCGGGACGTAGGTCTCGGTGACGTAGCTGATGTCTTTCGTGATCAGGCTCTCGACCTCCATCTTGAAGCCGTTGGACAGCATCTTCTTGATCTCGAGCTGCCAGGGCTTCTTGTCGGCGAACCAGGGGTACTCAGCAATCTGCTTGGCGCGGGTGATGTCCCGCTCGTTGAGCGCGATCTGGACATCGTCGGTGAGCTCACACTGCTCGTAGTCCTTCGAGCGGATGCCAAGGAACTTGGCATCGGGGATGGCAAGGCGCTCGGACTCGAAGGCGAGCGAGATCGAGCCCTGCTTGATGACCGAGTAGATGTAGTGCCCCCACGGGTCGCAATCGAGCAGGCAGATGATCGGGAGGTTGTACTCGTCGTGCAGCCGGTGGAGGAGCCGGCGAACGCCGCGCGAGGGCTGACCACCGCCCTCGGTGAGAATGCAGTTGTGCGTCTCCCAGAAGCGGTCTTCGTTGAACCGCTGCCAGACCGTGTCCTTCTCGACATGCAAGACGAAGTCGGCCTCGACCTTCTTGAACTGGATCACGCTCGGCTCGCAGATGCTCGGGATCGAGTACCCGCCAGAGCCCATCCGGCGGCAGTCGATGGTGTCGCCCGAATCGAGAAGCGTGACATTGCCGACCATCGTGCCCTTCTTCTTCGCGAAGATGTGCAGCTCCTCGCGCAATGAGCCCAGCATCACCTCGAGGTCCTCGAGGATCGCGTCCGACTCGGTCTGGTCGGCCAGCGTCTTCTCCTTTGTGCCCACGATGGTGTGCAGCGACTTGTAGAACATGCCACGAAGGCTCAGCGTCTTGTCGGCTTCGATCAGGTCCTTCACGCCGCCGCTCAGCAGCATCGTCTGCATGAACTTGCGCGCCGTCTTCAGATCGAACAGCGGCCGCTCCGATGTGCCCGACCCCATCCGCAGGATCTTGGCCTTGCGGTCGTAGTCCGTGTTCGAGAGCGACCGCGACGGCACATCGAACGACGGATCGCGCTCCCGCTTCGCCGCCGTCACGACCGACCCCGCGAGCGACTCGATCGCCTTCATCGTCTTGGCATCGGCCTTCTTCGCTGATGCCGAAGACGACCGAGCCGGTGCCTTGGTGACCTTCTTGGTTGTGGTCTTCTTCCCGACCTTTTTGCCGGATGTCTTCTTTGTCGAACGCTTCTTGGCCATCACGCGCCCTCTGGTTGATCACGTGGTGTGTACCACAACTCGGCGACGCCCATCGCGAGCTCCCGGCATCGCTCGAGCGCAAGCCCGCACGCCGGTACGCCGCCGGGGAACACCGGGATTCCGCGGCCCAGACGCTCGGG
Source organism: Planctomycetota bacterium (assembly GCA_038747915.1). Taxonomy (GTDB): domain Bacteria; phylum Planctomycetota; class Phycisphaerae; order Phycisphaerales; family UBA1924; genus JBCDAP01. Next base: position 76,703 of record JBCDJJ010000006.1, read on the forward strand.
GACGATGTACAACTCCCACCGGTCGATCAGCCCCGCGCGGTCGAATGAGGCGATCGATCGTCCACCCCCGCCGAGCCACACATCGCGTGCGCCCAGCGCGTCGAGTTTCGGCTCAAGCTCGGCCGGTTCCGCGAACGCCGTGATCAGTGAAGCACCACTTTCAAGCCCGCGCGTCGTCTGCACGAACGTCGGGATGGCATGCCGGTCGTAGGGCCACCAGTCCTCGGCGACGTACTGCTCGTAGGTTGTCCGTCCCAGCACCACGGCCCCGATGCTCGGCAGGAACACCTCGTCCCACCACGGCTGAAACACGGCATCGTATCGATCGTGGAACGGCCACTCGCCGTCCTCATCGGCGATGAAACCGTCGAGTGTGACCGCTTGGAGCGCACGGATCACCGCCGGCGCACCTTCTTCTTCACCTTCCTCACAACCTTCTTCTTGGTCTCTTTGCGCGGCGGCTCAGCGTCATCGTCGTCGCCGAACAGGGTGCTGCGGTTGCCGGCTCCAACTTCGACGAGGTGGGCGTCCAGCCCGTCTTCCGCACCGTTCGATGACTCGCCGACGGGCTGGACGCCCGTCCCACCGGAATCTGTCTCGGGGTGCGTATCCGCACGGATCATCACGCTCTCGTCTTCTTCGAGCCGGTCGCGCTTCGCCCGGCCGTTCTTCCCGATCACCCGTCCCTCGTCGTCCAGCTCTTCGTCGAATTGCGCCGTCTTCGCCTGCGCCATCGCCATGAGCGAGTCGTACACCTGCTGCTGATCCGCACCGGTGATGTGGTGCGTCGCCTTCGAGATCTCGCCGATGTACCGCAGGAAGACCCCGCGCCGCTGGCCCTGGCGCTGCATCGCCTTGCGGCGGTTCAGATACGCCCGCAGCTTGCGGCCGCAGTCCTTCAGCGCCAGCTCCATCTCCGCCCGGATCTCGTCGTAGTCCGCGATCGCTTCCTTCGATTCGCTCGTGAAAGGCACCCACACGCTCGCCATGTGGATCATCACGACGATCGGCCCGGTCGGCAGCGCCCCGCGCGGCTGCTGCAGGTTGTAGAGCTTCCAGTTCATCCCCGTGACCGCCTTGAAGCTCGAGCACGCCGACTGCTGGTACTGGAGCGGCACCCGGTTCGCGAAGCGGAACACCTGCGCCGGCTCATCACCCGGGAGGTTGCCGCCGAAGGCCACGCCCGCCTCGATCAAGAACGGCCGGCCGCGGTACACACTCGGCGGCCGCGAGCTCGCGCAGATGAACTCGGGCTCCAACCCCTGCTCGAGGCCCTTCAGCATCGTGCGCACGCCGATGGGCGATAGGCAGTTTGTCGGTGGTGCCATCACCTTGGCCGACTGCATCGCCTCGTACATCTTCTCCGCGCTCGTGTGATCAACCGTCTTGATCCACGAGTTCGGCGAGAGCTTCGCCGCACCGGTGATGTCTTTCGCCACCTTCGGGCCGATCCGGCAGAACTCGTTGCCGAAGAACCCGCCGAGCTGCCGGTGCTCGGTCCGCTCCAACATCGAGATGAGCGTCCCGAGCTCGATGCCGTGCGGGTGCGGCTTGATCTCCTCCGGTAGCTCTGGCAGCTCCGGCACTGTCCGCTC
>JBCDJJ010000007.1:0-76884 GCA_038747915.1 Planctomycetota bacterium
GGGGGGGGGGTGGGGGGTGGGCCCGCCCCCCCCCAACCACCACCCGCTTCCACACCCCCCCCACCGTTCGGTGGCGGGCCCAGCCCCCCACCACCGCACCGGGGAACACCAGTGCGCGAGGTGGTCTACGCTCGTGGCATGAGCACGAACACCGCTGAGATGGATGCTGCCCGAGCCGATCGGTACACCGCGCGACCCGCCGGATGGTTCCGCCGTTGCGGGCGGTCCGGGCTGAAGCTGCCCGCGGTCTCGCTCGGGTGCTGGCACAACTTCGGCGGACCGGGCACCGACTCGGCCCGTTCCACGAGCGAGGCCGAGATCCACGAGAACGCGCGAGCGATGCTGAGTACCGCGTTCGACCTGGGCATCACGCACTTTGATCTGGCAAACAACTACGGCCCGCCGCCGGGCAGCGCCGAGGAACGAGTGGGCCGGCTCCTCGCGAGCGACTTCGCGCCCTACCGAGACGAACTGATCATCTCGTCAAAGGCCGGCTACCGGATGTGGGACGGGCCGTACGGCGAGTGGGGCTCGAGGAAGTACCTCATCGCGTCGTGCGAGCAGTCGCTCCGCCGGCTGCGTGTGGACTACGTCGACATCTTCTATTCGCACCGCCCCGATCCGGACACACCGCTCGAAGAGACGCTCGGCGCACTCGACACCTTGGTCCGCCAGGGCAAAGCGCTCTACGTCGGCATCTCGAGCTACTCGGCGGAGATGACGCGCCGGGTCGACGCGGTGTGCCGGGCAAACGGCCTGGTCCGCCCGATCATCCATCAGCCGCGGTACTCCATGCTCGATCACGGGATCGAGCGCGATGGCCTGCTCGATGCGTTCGACGAGACCGGCATGGGCTCCATCGCCTTCTCGCCGCTCGAGGGTGGGGTGCTCACGGGCAAGTACCTGGATGGCTCGATCCCCACCGACTCGCGCGCCGCGAACGAGCACTCCCCGTTCCTGCGAGAGGGTCGTGTTCGCCGCGATGTGGAGCGTTGCCAGCGGCTCAACGAGGTCGCGGTGGCGCGCGGTCAGACGCTCGCCCAGCTCGCCCTGCTCTGGGTGTTGCGCGACCAGGGCGGGAGATCGATCACGAGCGCGCTCATCGGCGCTTCGCGGCCGAGCCAGATCGAGCAGTGCGCCGCGTGCCTCGACGCGGGGCTTCTCGGCGCAGACGAACTGACGCGCATCGAATTGATCCTGGCCGACTAGTGCGTTCCAAGTCAATTCGTCGCGGGTGCCACTGGTGGCTTGCCCACCAGTGCGAACGCCAAAGCCCTTGAACACTGGCGGGCAAGCCGCCGGTGGCACCCAAGTCCCGGAGTCGGTCGATCCACCGCGAAGACTGGCGAGACGAGTTGACTTGGTCTGCTCGAAGGCTTCGGTCGCCCAACAGCTTGGGTGGCGTAGAGACGGCGCCGATTTCTCCCCGGGAAGGGTGCGTCACGTGGAGAACTCGCTTCGCGATGTCTCCACGGCGCTCGACCGAGCAATGGGAGTTATTACCCAGCAACGCGGATCGGCGATTCCTCGTTCGACGTCGCTTCGATGAAGCCGATCGCCCGCGGCCGACCTCGCCCACGGATCCAGGTGCGGATATCGGCTCGCTCGCCCGGCCACGCGTCGCTCGCCCGGCGCTCGATGAACTGCGCAAACAGGCCCGCGAGCGCGCCATCGAGCCGGCGTGTCTGCTCGATGCGCCACTCCGCGGCCTCACGCGGCGATTCAGCGGGCTCGGTCGGATCGGGAAGCTCGGCACCGGTCACGATCCACCGGTCCGCGGCCAGTGTGCACGAGAACGGCTGACCGTCGATCGCGAGCACGAGCCCGGCTTTGCGCGGCCACTTGCCGAGCGCGAGCGCGGTCGCTGCTTCGGGCGTGCGGATCGGCGCGATGCCGCTCTCGTGTGCGACGAGAGAGAGCTTGCCCGTTCGGTGCCAGGCGCATTCGGCGTCGAGCGACCGGTCGAGCACCACCGCCACCTCCGCGCCGTCGACCTCGAAGACGCCCTCTCCAAGATCGCACCGGTGCCAGAGCCAGACGAGGAACTCGTTCCCGAGAAAGTCGTGCGGCTCCGGCCCGGTGCGCGACCACGGCACCTCCGGCATCGCGGGGAGCTCGCTCGTCGGGGCATCGGTGAACGCGGAGGGGGCGAGATCCTCGAAGTCGCGCGAACGCCCGGAAGCAGCGAGATGCGCGTGGGCCATCGAGCCAGCGGACATGGGCTCGAGCGAGCCCTTCGGGCTGGTGCGCCAGTGTGCGCACAGCTGCTCGACAATCGTGTTTGCGCCCGACGCTGCAAGCACCAGCGACCGCTCCGCGTCCCACACCACGGGCACGAGCTTCGACCGCCGATGCCGGCCGGATCGCAGCTCCTCGCGGAGCGCCTCGTCAACCATCTGCTTGAGTTCGTGCTTCTGGGCGCGCGTGAGCGACCGGCCCGAGGCATCCTCGAGCAGAGCCACGCGGTGCTGGGCCTTTACGGCGCGGGCGATCTCCGCGGGCACGCGGTTGGTGTCGATCCGCAGGCCCACGTGGGCGACCTCTCCGCCCGCGAAGACGTTGTGCTCGTGCTCGAACCGCTCGTCGTAGATGTGCTCGCCACCGGTCCACCCGACATCGAGTTCGCCTGGCGCGGGCCCATCGTCGGGTGTGAAGACGCCCTCGCGGAGGGCATCCAGGTGCGCCTCATCGATGATCCCCGGGGTTGGTCCGACGACCCTGAACCGGGCGAAGCTCACTCGTCCGTTGAGAAATGGCATAACAGGCCACACTGCCCGATCCCCGCGCCCCGTGTGCGCAAACGACAGCCGGAGGCCACCGTGTGGACCAGGTGTCGCTACCCTCCGCCGCGATGACGACCGACGCCGACGCCACCGGGGATCCCAAGGCCGTTCTCTTCGACATGGACGGGGTGCTGATCGATTCGTACCGCGGGCACCACGAGAGCTGGTGCGTCGTGGGCGAGCGGGACGGGATCGAGGTCACCGAGGCCGCGTTCGCAGCGACCTTCGGCCGGACCAACCGCGAGATCATCCCGGACCTGTGGGGTCAGCCGGATCTTTCACAGGACCGCATCGAGGCCATCGGGCTCGCCAAGGAGGAGGCGTTCCGCACGATCGTGAAGCGGGAGTGGCCGGAGATGCCGGGCGTCCGCGAGATGCTCGGGGAGCTCCACCGCGCCGGGTGGCGGCTCGCGGTGTGTTCCTCGGGGCCGCCGACGAACGTGACGCTCGCGGTCGACCACTTCGAGGAGGTCGTGGGTGTGCCGGATGGGCGGCTCTTCAACGCCGTCGTGACGAGCGAGGATGTGACGCGCGGCAAGCCGGATCCGCAGGTGTTTCAGATCGGTGCGCACAAGCTCGGCGTGCGGCCCGAGCGGTGCGTGGTGGTGGAAGATGCGGTGCCGGGCGTCCAAGCAGCGACCGCGGCGCGCATGGCATGCGTGGTGATCGTCAGCACGGGGCACACAAGAGACGAGTACGACAGCCTGAATCCTGCGGTGATCGCGGACACCTTCGGCGAACTTTCGGTTGAACGGTTTTCCTCCCTTGTTGACGAATGACGAGGGATCCGGGCCGATCTCGGTGAATCGTTTCCCGAAGAATCCTCGGAAAAAACGCCGATGACACCTGTACATTTGCCTTGCATCGGCCCCAAGCGCGGGCTACGTTCTGAACGTCAACATGCAACAACCTGAGGGATTGCAGGTCCCTCACCACACAGAAGTGTTCTCTTGCTCGAGGGCGAGTCCGGGAAACCGGACCGCCTTCTTTCGTTTTTGGAGCGCATTGAGCCGAACCGATGCCGTGTGCTAGCGCGTGCCGATGGCAGCCGCTCACACACGATCGAGTAGATGCACGATCGCCCGGCCGACGGAGTGGGGATCCTCGGGGCGCACCGAGAACTGTGCCTTGTCGGCGATGCCGATGTCGTTGGGTGTGAGGTCGCGCTTCGCGTCGAGGTCTTTGAGGGCGACCTTGCCGTCGGCGTTGTCAAGGCCGCCGTCGATCTGGATGTAGAACCGGGCGTGGTGACGGTTGGCGTCTTGGAGGAGCTTCTTGGGATTGGTCGTGGCTTTGTCCGTAGTTCGGGCGTGGAGGGGGCGGACGCCACCGCGGGCGGGGTCGTACCGGGTCGGGTCCCACGGTTTCGCGGTGCCGTCGGCGAGTTCGGCTTGGAACCCGTCTCGCTCGAGTCCCCGGCGCAGGGTCGCGAGGAGCGGCGTGACGAGGCCCGCTGCGTCCTCATCGCCCGCCGCGACGACGAACGCCTCGGGGCGGAGCGAGGTGGTGCACACGATCTGGTCGATGGCGCTCTTGAGCTCGGGGCCCTCGGGCATGAGGCCACGGTCGTCGAGCAGGTTGGTGAGCACGACATCGCCCATGCCGAAGCCGACCGCGGGTGTGGGTGGCCCGCCGAAGAGCTCGATGAGGTTGTCGTACCGCCCGCCGCCGGCAACGGCGCGCTCGCCTTCGGCGATGACCTCGAAGACCGTGCCGGTGTAGTAAGCGAGGCCGCGGACAACTGAAAAGTCGCGCCACATCCAATCATCGATTTGGAACGCTTCGACTGCCGAAACGAAGTGCTCCATGCCCCATTCAGGAGGAGCATTGTTCAGGAGTACAGGTTTCTGCTCAGAAAATGGAACAGGAGGTGTCTGACGATCAGCTCGTAGTCGTGCGAGCCAGGTCAGTGGATCTTGGTCAATTAGCTTTGCGACGGCGGGAGCAAGTTGTTCATCTGACTGCTTAGCAAGCCGATCGACGACATCTAATGCAGCATCTACGCGCTCCGGAGCGATGCCAAAGTTCCCGACCAGCGTATTCTCGGCTGAAACTCGAAAATCAAAACCGACCCTTGAGCTGTCTGTGCCGATGCCAAGCTGTTCGAGATTCTGCACGAGCAGGTACAGACACTCCACATCGAGATGTGAAGGGCTTGATGAATCACCTCCCGTACCACCCAGCACATCGCAGTTCCACTGGTAGAACTCGCGGAGACGGCCCCGTTGAGGTCGCTCGGCGCGGAAGAAGGGCTGCACGCAGAACCAACGCGTGATGCCGCCGAGCGAGCTGGCTCGGGCGGCGTACATGCGAGCGAGTGTCGGAGTGAACTCGGGGCGCAGGGCGTACGGCGCTCGTCCGTCTCGCTGCACCTGTTCGACCTCTTCGGGGCTCTTGCCGCTGAACGCCTGGAACAGCTCGCCGAGGATGCCCTCGCCGCTCTTCACGGCGTACAGGTCCGAGTGCTCGAAGGTGGGGCCGTCGATCTCCTCGAAGCCGTGGCGGATGGAGACCGCTCGCCAGCTCTCGGTGATGTACCGGCGGCGGAGCAGGTCCTCGGGGTAGGAGTCGCGGGTGCCCTTGGGGGCCTTGTGGGTGGTCTTCGCGGTCGTGGAGGCCATGGGGGCGAGAATACGCCCGCTCACCCGTGCCGGCACCGCCGCAGGGCCGCGAGGCCCGCGAGTGCTGCGATCGACAGGCCGCCCGCGGGCGAGGGCACGGGGTTGACGCTCACCACGTGCAGGTTGCTCACGGAGAAGTCGACCGCGGCGTACGCGCTCGCATCGAACCGGACGGTGAGGCGGTCGATGTCGGTGAGGTCGACGCCTTGTGCAGCGAAGGTGCTGAGGTCGATCTGGTGGGTGCCGGTCTGGTCGAGGTCCTGCACGAAGGTGTAGGAGGCCTCGCTCGCGGTGCCGGCTGCGGAGACGAGAAGGAGCGAGAAGCTGATGGGGCGGGCACTGACACCGCCACTCGGAGTAGCGGCGAAATCGCCGGCGATATCGAACGCGAAGAAATCGGACCCGAGCTGATCGAAGCGGGTGTTCAGATCGCGGTTGAAGCCGTAGGTGAGCGAGACATCGCCGCCGGGGTCGCCCGGGCCAGCACTGATGTTGAGGTGCCCGCCGGCGATCATTGCCGAATTGCCGCCGGTGGCGGCACCCGAGGTGTAGAGCGTGTACCGAGAGTCGTCGATGGCGCCGGCGACGGTGCCGTCCTGATCGATCGTCCACTGGAGATCACCGGGGTCGTCCGAGCTGAGGTAGCCGAACGGCGTCTCCGGCGTATCGGGCCACCCGGTCGAGAAGTCGTCGATCGTGATGGTGGCGGCGCCGGCGATGGGGGCGAGCGCAAGGGCGAGTCCGGCTCCAAGAGGGGTGTGCATGGCGTGTCCTTCCCTGGGCGAGACTTCACCATCCGAAGCGCCGCCCCGGTTTCCAATGGGGTCGGTGGTCGATCTCGCTCGGGTGGCGGCACAACCCGTGCGCACGGCACAGGTCGAACGGTGGTCTTTTGTGCCCGATCACAGCGTGGCACCCGCGGTGTTCTTGCCGGGGAGGGGGGGTCCGATACGATTCAGTGCGAGGCGGCAGCCCGGCGGGTGCGCTCGTGTGTTCCAGAGGTGGTCAGGGCGGTGGGCGCGGTTCACGCCGACCAAATCTGGGATGGGCGGCCGGCGCTGCCCTGGTTCGGACGGTTCGACGCGGCTCGGAGGTTCGCTCGACGGGCGGTGCGAGCAGCGTCGGCGACAGACTGCTTATAGTGGTGGGGCGGAGCAGGGACGCCTTGGCTGCCCCGCGACCCCACCCGTTCATCGAAGGCCCATTGGCCCGGGAGTTCGACCGTGCATGTCCTGACGAAGATCTTCATCGTGCTCGCCGCCCTGCTCGCGATGCTGCTGAGCGGTCTGGCGATCGCGTACACCGCCAACACCGCCCGCGTGCTCGAGGAGCTCGAGAGCCAGAAGGCCGAGGCCTCGGCGTCGGCCTCGGCTCAGCGTGCTGCGGAGGGCGCCCTCATGACGGTGCAGGAGCGGCTCGCGACCGAGCGTGAGTCGTGGCGCTCGGACATCGAGACGCTCCGCGCAGAGGTCGACGGCCTCGCCTCCGACAACGTGGAGCTCCGGGCCGAGAACGTGCAGCTGGCTCGCGAGCAGTCGAGCTACGCCACCCGCATCGATCAGCTCATCGCACTCCAGGACGCGTACGCCCAGCTCGACGCGACCCGCAACCAGGAGCTCGCGGAGCTTCGGCGCCGCGAGCAGCAGGCGCTGCAGCGGGAGATCGACCTGCTCGATCAGCTCAACGATGTCGAGGGCCGGCTGGATGTGGCGAGCGAGTCGAACCGCACGCTCCAGGAGCAGCTCACGCTGCTTCGCGAGGAGCTGCAGCAGATCTCGCGTCAGGGTGGGACCGCGACGGCCCTCGCCGCCGGCGATCGCACCGTCCCCGCACCAGCCAACTTCCAGGCCCGGGTGACCGATGTCCGCCGCGATGTGAACCGTCAGCAGCTGGTCTCGATCAACGCGGGCTCGTCGGACGGCCTTCGCCCGAACATGCGACTGCTCGTCACTCGCCGTGGCCGGTTCCTAGCGAACCTGGTGGTCGAGAACGTGAACGTGAACGACGCTGTGGCCCGTGCCGACACCCTCGGGCAAGAGGTGACGATCCAGCCCGGCGACATCATCCTTTCGAGCAACGGCTGATCGCCCCGATCCGAAGGAACCGATTCGATGGCGAAGAAGAAGGCCAAGCAGAAGAAGCAGAAGGGCATGTCGCTCCCGGGTGCTGCGAAGCGCCGGGCGAATCCCAAGCCGAACGTGTACACCGGGCTCGCTGCCTTGGCGTGCATCGGGCTGGTCGCGGCGTGTGTGGTGGTGGCTCAGGCGGGCATCTCGGTCGGACCGGGTTCCGGTGTGATGGCGGCGATCAAGCTGCATCCGGAGGGACGGCTCGATCTGGGGCGGTGAGCCCTGGTGCCTGCTCGGTGGTCCCTGTTGCTCGGTGTCCGGTGCCCGTTCGTTCATGCTCGCGGCTTGTTTGAATGGCGAAGAGCGCGACGGTGATCGACACGCACTGCCATCTCACCTTTCCTGACTACGCCGGCCGCGTTGACGAGGTGGTCGACGCGGCGCGCGGTGCGGGTGTGTTTGGGATGATCTCGATCAGCACGACGACGCGTGATTGCCGGGAGGCGCTCGGCGTTGCTCAGCGGTACGACGATGTGTGGTGCTCGTCTGGCGTGCATCCGTTGTACTCGGCGAAGGGGCCGCACGAGTGGGGTGCGGTTCTCGAGGTGGCGCGGTCGCCGAAGTGCGTGGCGTGGGGCGAGCTAGGTCTGGACAATCACTACGACGAGCCGGTGGGTGCGCTCCAGCGTGAGGTGCTCACGGAGCAGTTGGCGCACATCGAGTCGTGGCGGCGTGAGGACGAGCGGCTCGCGGGCTTGCCCGTGATCGTTCACTGCCGGGAGGCGTTCGAGGACCTGATCCCGATTCTCAGGGCAAGCGGGGTGTCGCCGGAGCGGTTTGTGTTTCACTGTTTCACCGGCGGACCCGCGGAGATGCGGCTGGTGCTCGATTTCGGGGCGATGGTGAGCTTTACGGGTGTGGTGACGTTTCCTGGGGCTCCGGAGGTGCGCGAGGCGGCGGCGCTCGTCCCGCTCGATCGTGTGATGGTCGAGACGGATGCGCCGTTTCTGACGCCGGCGCCGCATCGCAAGGTGCGGCCGAACGAGCCTCGGTTTGCGCGTGTCACCGCGGAGTTTCTTGCGGCCGAGGTGTACCGCGTGGCGTGGCCGGAGTTCGAGGCTGCGATCGACGCGAATACCGCGCGGTTCTTTGGTATTCGGGCGGGGGACCCGGCCGGCCGGAGCGCCGTGAGTTGAAGTGCCCCGGGCTCTTTGGGCACCGGGGCGGTATGGCATACCCGCGAGGTGTTACGGCGTTTGCGAAGCGTCCTGGGCGGCGTGCCCGAACTCGCCGAATGTGCCGGGCAGTTCGGTGACCTTTCGATCGAGCAGCGCCTTGAGTTCTGCGAGCGTGTCGGCGTAGGCGGGGTCGTTGGCGAGGTTGTGCTGCTCGCCCGGATCTCGGCGGAGGTCGTAGAGCTGATTGGCGTCGTGGTAGGCGGGGTACACGCTGACTGCTTTGCGGTCGGTGTCGTGCCCGCCGGGGATGATGAAGAGGTGGCTGAAGGGGGCGCTGGGGTCTTCGGTGATGAGTTCGATGCCGCGCTCGCGCAGGCGTGCGTTGCTGGACTCGAGCCGCTCGCGGCGCTCATCGGGTGACATGTTGACGACGTGCTCTGGGTAGCGGAGCGCGAGGTACTTCATGCCGTCTCGCATGATTGCCCTGCTGAAGCCGATCTCGGAGTAGACGTAATCGCGGACCGCGTCGGTTGTTCCATCGAGCACTGTGGTGAAGCTCTGTCCGTCGAAGTCTTCGGGTGACAGATCGGCTCCTGCGAGATCGAGGAGTGTGGGGGCGATGTCGACGAGCGAGAGGTCGGCGGTGATCACCGAGGGGCCGCCGAAGCCGCCCTTTTGCCATGCGAAGGCCGAGGTTCGCACCGCGGCCTCGTAGCAGGTGCCCTTGGCCCCCATGCCGTGATCGGAGAGGAAGAGCATGATGGTGTTGTCGTCGATCTCGTGTGAGGCGAGCCGATGCATGAGCGCATCGACTGCGTCGTCGAGCCAGAGCACCGAGCCGGTGTTGAAGCCGGAGACACCGGCTTGTTGGAGCCGAGGATCGATCGTGTCGCGTGGTGCCTGGACGTCGAGGGGGGTATCGAGGAACCCCTCGGCTGTGATCAGCGGATCGGCCTTGTAGCCGCGTTGGGGTGCATAGGGCCCGTGGGTGAGCGTTGTCGACATGAGGAGGAAGAAGGGCTCATCGGCGTTGCGGTCGATGAATCGGATCGCGGCATCGGTGAGCCATTCCTGGTTGTGCACCGCGAGCGCGCGGATGCCGTCGGCGTCTGGGTTGCCGTGGTAGAGCGCGTCGGCGGAGTCGAAGCCGGCGTTGAGGAAGGCTTGCTCAACGGCCTCGGCGTTGCGCTGCAGTCTGGTAGCGACCTGCGGGTCGTTCGGGTCGGCGCCGTAGGGTAAACGCTGGTACCCGGGTGCGGAGATGACGTGGTTCTTTCCGACGGCGCCCGTGGCGTACCCGGCGTCGCTCAGCCATGCGGCAACGGTTTCTTGTCCGGGCACGATGTGCGTGTTGAACTGGACCACGGGTTGGCCGTGCTGCCTGGTCTCGCTCTCGAACCACGGGTGTGCGCACCGGCTTGGGTAGGTGCCGGTGAGGAGCGCGAACCGGCTTGGTGTGCAGACCGCAGAGGGTGAGCGCATGTTGGCGAGGACGGCGCCCTCGCGTGCGAGGCGATCGAGCGTTGGCATGAGGGCGTTGCCCTCGCCCTCGGGCAGGTATGTGCTCAGCTCGCGGGGGAGGTCGTCGGCGATGATGACGATGAGGTTCGGGTGGCGGGCGTCTTCAGCGGCGGCTGCGGGGGCGGCCGGTGCGAGCAGCGAAGCGGTGCAGAGCATGCCGATGCAACCGGCGCCGCGACCGTGTGTTGTGTTCATCCGTGTGCTCCTGGCCGGGCGTTGGACGTGGTTCGGTGATGACAATTTCGGCATACCTTAGCCCGGCGGGGGGTGATTCGGGGGGTGGGTCTGGCCTACTGGTTGGTGTGGCGGGCGGTGCAGAAATCGGTGAAGCCGATGGTGATGAGGTCCACATGTCGTCGGTGTCGCCGTCGAGATCTTCGATCGCGTACTCGTTGTCACTGGGTGGGAACGTATTGATCATCGACTTGTAGACGGGGCCATGGCCCACGTGGGTAAGGGGCGCACCGGTGCTTACAAGTCCTTGACACGGCGCGGCCTCGGTGTACGTTCTAGTTGGTCGATGGGTGTCTTGGCGGGGCTTTGCTCTCGCGGGCATCCACGGTTTGCACGAGTGCGACCGCCATCCTGCCGCCAGGGCGTCTTGCCACACAGGACTCGACCTCTTTTCAACCGCCAGCGGGCGTCGATTCGGCGCCTGGACGTCGTGTGTGTGCTCGTCGAGTCGTCGCGGGGGCTCGACGGAGGCGCTGGTTCGCTCCCGCGTGCATCGTGTCGTTGGCGACGGGCGGCGGCATCGAGAAGCACGAGAACACCCCCGCTGGATGAGATAGATCTGATGAATCACGTTGCCACTGTTATCGGGGCACTGGCGGTCGCGGGCGCGGCCACTGCCCAGATCGAATTACTGCCGGATCCTGCGATCGAGATCGGTTCCGGCGCTGCGAGTGCGCCGCCCGGCGCCACCGAGTGGGGGTTCTTCGGTGCTGCGGGCATCAATGCGTTCTTTGGCGATAACGGCCACCTGAGCTTCTTTGCGGACAATCCGAGCAATTCCGGCGGCGCGTTCCACCAAGGGATCGGAGGTAGTGCGGGCTTTGAGTACACGTTCACGCTCGTGGACGTGTTCGTCGAGCCGCGCTTCAACGCGGATCTGCAGATCGCGCTCGAGTTCTACGCGGGCGACGACTCGACGCAACTTGGCGTCGAGACGTTGATCATCGATACCGACGACGACACCACGCCGATCGGCTTTAGCGGTGGTCCCTTTGCCAGCGTGAGTGCGATCGCCCCGGTCGGCACGGTCTTTGTTCGACCGGTGATCCAGTTCAGCAACCCGGCCCCGCTCTCTGGTGGCGGTGGTCCGAACTTCTTCGTCTTTGCTGCGAGTCTTGTGCCGTCTCCTGCGGTGGCTCCGGCGATGCTCTGCATGGCGCTGGGTGTTCGCCGTCGGCGGTGAGCCGAGCACGTTGGTGTGGTCTTTGAACGCGGTCTGATCGGCCGCGTTTTCTTTGCGCGCACCCGGATCGTGATTAGAGCAGACCAAGTCAACTCGTCTCACCAGTCTCAGCGGTGGATCGACCGACTCCGGGACTTGGGTGCCACTGGCGGCTTGCCCGCCAGTGTTCAAGGGCTTTGGCGTTCGCACTGGTGGGCAAGCCACCAGTGGCACCCGCGACGAATTGACTTGGAACGCACTAGTGCGCGCACCCAGCGGCGAACGTCGCCTCAAAGACAACGTAGTCGAGCACATCGATCAGCCCGTCGCCATCGTCGATGGGCCACAGATCGGCGAGCATCACGCCTCGTGCCAACCGGTCGAAGTAGGCACCGCTGTCGAACGCGTCGATCTGAAGCCGCGGCACGGCGATGTCGGCCCTGGAGCACCCCGCGAGTTGTCCGTAGATCACGTACGTTTGCCCTGAAGAGAAGCCGTTCGGATCGGCGTTCGGCGCACTCACGAGAAGGTCGTCGATGGAATCTCCGTTGACATCGCCGGCTGGGGCGACACCCCCGCTCCCATCCCCACCCGCGATTCCGCTCAGTACGAAGCCGAGCGCACCAGCTGGATTCACCTCTGGATCTCGCAGGTCCGCGAGCTGGAAAAGCCCATCTTGGAGTGACAAGTCCGACACCAGATCGGCGGAGCCGAAGATCACATAGCTCTCGCCAGCACCGGGAAGACCGTTTGGATCAGCGGTGGGCGCGCTGATCACAAGGTCATCAATCCTATCGCCGTTGAGATCACCGACCGATGACGCGTTTCGGCCGCTGGAGTCATCGACGGCGATACCGTCGATCGCGAAGCCGTTCGTTCCGTTCAGGCTCCCGAGATCGATCTGTGATGGGAAAGGACCAGGGCGACCGAAGATGACGTAACACTGACCGGCACCGGACACCTGGCTTGAATCTGTGCCGAGCGTCGTGGTGATGACCACATCGTCGAAACCGTCTCCATTGAAGTCACCCGCCGGACCAAGCCTCCGCCCGGTGTTGTCGCCCTCACTCAGGCCGTTCACCGAGAACCCGTTCGAGCCATCCAAGAGCGACAGCTCGAAGACAGGAACGAACCCGACACCAGAGCCGAAGACAACATCGCATCGGCCCGACCCGAGTGTCCCACCGGCTTCCCCGAACGAGGCGGCGATGACAACATCATCGACGCCATCGCCATTGACATCTCCAGCGGGGGCAACCGACGCCCCGGTTCGTTCGTTTCGGGTTGATGCGTTGATTGCGAAGCCCAACGAACCACTCACATTGATGGCCGGATCGAGGAGCTCGACGATCTCGAGAACTCCATCATCGAGCGCCAAGTCGTCGACCAGAGACGGCGATCCGTAGAGAACGAAAGAGGCCCACTGAACGAACCATCATCAGCGAGACTCGCCCCGTCCGCACCAATAATAAGATCATCAACACCATCTGCATTGAGGTCGCCACCGGAAGCTACCGAGCTCGCAACCGGATCGATCTGCCGATTCCCGTTGATGGCGAAACCAGTCACCCCATCGAGATCCGCAAGATCGATCGACGCCGGGAATGGGCCCGGCGCACCGAAGAACACGTACGCCTGTCCCGCGTTGAAGATCCCGTTCGGATCCGCAAACTGCGCACCGACGACGACATCATCGAAGCCATCCGCGTTGAGATCGCCGGCGGATGCCAAGGTCGTGCTGCTGAAGTCTTCGGCAGCAACGCCATTGAGGATGAACCCGTTGCTCCCATTCAAGCTGGAGAGCTCGAACACAGCGGGCAGGCCACCGCGGACACCGAAGACCACGTAGCTCTCGCCGGCCTCGTTCAGCCCCTTCGGATCGGCGTTTCGTGCACCAATGAGCAGGTCACCCACTCCATCACCGTTCACATCACCGGACGCGCCAACGACGGAGCCGCTCGTATCATGCCCGCCCATCGTGAGCAGCGGACTCAAGCTGCCGTCGATCCCATTCAACACAGCACCGATCGACCCATCCCCTCCTGCTGCCGGGAGGAGTTCAGCAAGGCTGAACTCATTGCCGAATGAGAACTGGGCTGCCGCTTGTGATGCCGCCAGGCTGCACGCCAGACCACACGACAAAGACAAGTGACATGCGGAATTCGTGCCACAACGCATGATTGGATCTCCTTCCAAGTCGTATCAGTTCGTGCAACACGCCTATACGAGGAAGGTACTCCAGCCTTCAAACAAAGTCGCACCGAATCATGCTCATTCACCGCACCAATTCTTGGAGCACAGGTGCAGCGTGCCAACTTCACCGATTGAGACAAGAGTCTTACGAACTCGCATCAACTCTATTCACCTATTGGTAACAGGGATCCAATACACCGTTCTTGTCGAGAGTCGAAGCGGCCTCTGCTTCACGGGTACCCAGCATCCAAGAGCGACTGATATCGGTTGAGGTCGTCGATCGTGAACACGCCTCCGGCGAACACTCGGGAAGGTGTCCGCCGATGGATCCATGCTGCTGAAGCCATCGATGGAGCCAGCGACGTTGAAGGCGTCGGCCTCTGGCAAGGACAGCTCACGGTCGGCCTCGGAGCAGCCTGTGAACTGGTCAAGACCACGAGGCACGACTGGCTTTGGCTCGGCCGCTGGAGCCCCGGGGCGCACCGATGATAAGGTCGCCGAGTCAGTCGTTGCTCGTATCACCCTGTTGCAGCGATAGCACGGACGGCACGGCTGCTGTCGGCGTTGCCGTCGGTGACGAAGCGGAGGGCGCCATCGACGTTGACGGCCAGGCAGCGCAGGCCGCCCACGAAGAGAGTGGCGAAGATTACTGCGGGCCGGTCCCAATTTCGCCGGCGACGATCGTCGCAAGCATCTGAACCGCAATACGTTACCAGCCCAGACTCAAGAACCCAATCGAAATCCAAACAAATACTGGACGCCGGTAAGCTTGGTGGCAGACTGCTCCGACGCCCTTGAGTGTGATGGGCACCGGAGTTGATCGTCACGACCCCACGTGAAAGGGAGCCGCATCATGCCACCGACCGCTGCCGAAACGAAGGCTGTTGCCGACCGCATCGTCGAACTCTGCAAGCAAGGCCAGCACCGCACAGCCGTTGAAGAGTGCTACGCCGACAACATCGTCTCCGTCGAAGCCACCTCCACACCGGACGCGCCGATGCCCCGTGAAATGACCGGCAAGGAGATGGTCTTGGGCAAGACCGATTGGTGGTACGACAACCACGAGATGCACGGTGGCACCGTCGATGGACCGTTCATGCACGGGGACGACCGGTTTGCCTTGATCTTTGACTTTGATGTGACCTTCAAGCCAACGAGTCAACGGATGCAGATGCGGGAGGTCGGCCTCTACACCGTGGCGGATGGCAAAATCTCGCGAGAGGAGTTCTACTACACGATGTAATCATGTGTGAGGTCGGGGCAGTGCACAGGGTTGTGGAACACGGCCGCTGCACCGCTCCGACTCGCCCCCCCATGATCGCGGGGCTCTGCCACTTTGTCTCCGTGTGGTGACCCACCCGGAGGCGAGTCATGCCCAAGCGTTCAGCCGACCGGACATCACAGAGCGACGGGACGACATCGTCACGCGCCCACAACGCGGACACTCCAACCGACCCCGCCGTTGGCGATGCCAACGGTGGAGAGCGTGCGCGCCGCACCGCTACAGGTGATGACACACCCACGCCGCCTCCAAAGAAAGGCAGCAAGAAGCGAACATCCGTCCGGGACCGAAAGCGGACCGAGCACGAGATCGTCTCAGCGGTCGGCGCGGTGCTGGCGCGAGATGGGTTCCGCGGTATCGGTGTGAACGCGCTCGCACGCGAGGCGGGTGTCGACAAGGTGCTGATCTACCGGTACTTCGGCGGGCTGGAGCAGGCCATCGAGGCCTACGCCCGAGAGGTCGAGTTTTGGCCGACCGCCGACGAGCTCGCGGGGTACGACGATGCGGTCGCGAGCGCACCGATCATCGATCAGTTAATCACCTACCTGCGGAACCTGGCGCGGGCCCTGCAACGCCGCCCCACCACGCTCGAGGTGCTGGCGTGGGAGGTGAGCGAGCGCAACGACCTGACACGTCAGTTGGATACCGCACGACGGGCGGTGACCGCTGAATTCTTCGAACGATTTGTGACCCTCAACGCCGACGATCCACGCTCACGCGCGATCCGTGACCCGTTCGACCTTGTGGCACTCGGTGTCATCGCAGCGGTGCTCCGAGGGCACCGAGCCGATCAGGACGGCAGCCCAGGGGTCGGCATCACGCCGGTGGATGGCGACTGGTCATCGCTCGACGCTGCGATCGAGATCGCTGTGCGAGGCATCCTCACCCAAGGCTCGATAGAACCCAACCCGCAGGGCTGATCTCTCGCTCTCTGTGGCGTTCTTTGACCTTCTCAAGCATGATGAGATTCGATTCTCAATCATGTCTGGCAGGTTTTCTCGCTTTTTCTTCTCGTTGGTTTGACACCCCCCCGGGTGAATTCGAGATTGTCACTGATGAGTGACACATGTTGCTCATGACACTCCGATGCAGCGGGATGGACAGCCGACCCGCGAGACAGACCCGTTCCCCACGTGCCTCTCCTCTCTCTCTTGTGAATCGCGACGCATCGACCGTCGTCGACCCACGGGTCGGTGACGGCCGGTGCCGAGCGGCTCAGCCTCGACATCCTCCCCTCCACCGACCCCAACCCCCGGGCCCCCCACGTACACAGGCGTGGGGGACCTTTCTGCCACGCGAGATCCACCACGCGCCCGCGGCAGCGCCACCACGCCCCGCGGGTCTTCACACCGACCCCAGAACTCGGTCGCAACGCGGCGACACTCGTGCCACCGGCGCTGAAGCGGCTTGGGCCGTCTCAAGGCCCGCGAGGTCTCAATCGCTGTGTTTCTGGCGGAGCCGTGTGCTCAGGCGAAGCAGCAACTGATTGCGCTCGAACACATCGACCCAGTCCGCCGTGACCTCGGCGACCTCTTCCGCAGGGACCGGGGCGCCGGGCACTGGGCAGTTCGCGCCGAGCGCCGCCTCGGCCATCTTGCGGTATCGCGTGAGGGTGCGGTCGCCGAAGATCTGGACCGGCTCGAAGTCCTCAGCCATAAAAATGGCGACGGGTACTCGTGTGCCGCCGCAGATCTTGACCTGCTCGGCGAGGGCCATCTGCTCGTCGCGGTCGGCGAAGCGGAGGTTGACTTTGCGTGGGTTGGCCTCCGCGATGCGGGCGAGGATCGGGCACTGCTGCACGCAGTCGCCGCACCACACCCCCGAGATCACGAGCACGGGCATCTCGCGCACGAAGCCGCCGATCAGCTCGTGCTGCGGCCCCGTGAGCCGGACCGAGTCGTAGAACGCATCCCACTTGGCTCGCTTGTCGGCGTCGGCGGTGGCGACGTAGTCGGCGTAGCCCAGGCCGGACTCGAAGACGAACTTGAGAAAGTCGGGCGTGAGGGCCGGGTCGATCGCGGTAGACATTCAGAGGCTCCTGCGGAGGGTCGAGGGACACAACGGCGTTGACCCCGGATGCTATTCGGCTCACCGGGGTCCGCCCGCACTGGTGTACACCCCGGCTCACCACCGTTCGGCGTCGTTCTGGGGGCTGGCGCCCCAGCGTTCGGTCGAGACCCCGTTAATGGTGGTGCCGTTGTGGATCGGCGTGCGCACGAACTGGAGGAAATCATGCGGGAAGTTGAGCTTGGGCTTGGAGGCCTCGTCGAGGGTCTCGATGTGCTCATCGGTGAGGTCGACGGTGAGCGAGGCGAGGTTGGACTCGAGGTGCTCTATGGTGCGCGCGCCGATGATGATGCTGGCCACGCCGGGTTTCGCGCGGAGCCACGCGAGTGCGACCTCGGCCATCGAGCGGCCGGTTTCACCCGAGACCGCCTCGAGGGCCGTCAGGATCTTCCATGTGCGGTCTTCCTTGAAGAGCGGGTTATCCTCCTTCATGCGGCCCTGCTCGGGCATCTGGTCTTTCTTGTACTTGCCCGAGAGCAGCCCGCCCTTGAGCGGTGACCAGGGCGTCACACCCATGCCGAGTTCCTGGGCCATCGGGATCAGCTCGCCCTCGACCGTGCGCTCGATCATCGAGTACTCGATCTGCAGCGCGATGAGCGGCGCCCAGCTGCGGAAGTGGGCGGTGGTCTGCGCCTGGGCGCACTTCCAGGCCGGCGTATCGGAGAAGCCGAGGTACCGCACCTTGCCCGAGGTCACGAGATCGTCGAGACCGCGCATGGTCTCTTCGATCGGCGTGTGCTGATCCCAGAAATGCATCCACAGCAGATCGATGTAGTCGGTGCGCATGCGCCGCAGCGATTGCTCGACGGACTCCATGAGCGCTTTCCGCGACGCACCACCGCCGTTGGGATCGCCGGGGTACATGTTGCCGAGCCACTTGGTGGCGATGACCCACCGGTCGCGGAAGGGGAACTCGACGCCACGCTGGCCTTTGCCGGCCTTGCCGCGGAAGTAGGACCCGAGGATGACCTCGGATTCGCCCTTGTTGTACATGTTGGCGGTGTCGATGAAGTTGCCGCCGAGCTCGTAGAAGCGGTCGAGCTGTTTGAACGAGTCGTCCATCTCGGCCCCGATGCCCCATTCAGTGCCGAAGGTCATGGCGCCGAGGCAAAGGGGCGAGACACGGAGGCCGGAGTTGCCGAGTGTGACGTAGTGATCGAGCTGTGTGGCGGGCATGGGGAGTCCTTGGGGAGGCGCGAAGGAACGAGACATGGGGGTACGAAGCAGGAGGCCGAAGGTAGCATGCCAGGGGGCCGACCTACAGCACGTGTGATGATCGAGGTGCATCGATCCGCCCGACGACGCGGTAGTTCCACGTGATGAGCGGCTACTGGGCGCTCTGGTCTCGGATCCGGCACCGCGGTCTGCCGTCGCGGATGCGGTGGCTCCGCCGCCACCGGGTATTCCTCTGGCTGCAGAACCAGTCTTCGCGGTGGCAGTGGGTACTGATCATGCCCGCGGTTGGTTTGCTTTTTTTACATAGGGTTCAACCTGGTGTACCCGTTCCAGAGCTTGGGGACCAATGCCTGGAAGGCACGCGTCTTGCTCCCGGGGTTCGCGGCCCTCGGGATTCCAATCGGCATAGCGATCAGCTTTACGTGGCTCCGAAGCACGATCCCGCGCGGGTGGGTCAAGGTCGATCCAAGGTGCATGGCCCGACCGCCGATGTGCCCGGCGTGTGACTTCGATCTCGACGAGCTCGTGCCGGAAGACGACGGATGCACCGTTTGCCCCGAGTGCGGGACGGCATGGCGTGTGGGGGAGATGCCGCGCGAGCCCGTACCCTGGTGACCGAGGCTGACACCGGGAGGGCTGAAGTGTTCCGTATCACAGTGCACGACGACCGTGAGGTCCCGCATCGCGTGCCGGTGCGGGCGTCGGATCTCCCTCGCGGCTTCGCTCCACTCCTGCGACGCGACGATCGCGGGCCCGATGCGGAGCTCGAACGCTACCGGCAGCACCGCGCCTGGGAAGTTGCTCGATCGCCGGGAGGCAGTCGAACGTTCGCGTTCCTGTTCTTGCTGTCGATCTGGGCGGCCTGCACGCTGCTCTTGCTCCCCGGCGTGCTCGAATCCGGGCGCATCGATGGTCGATCGCTCGTGCAGTTTGGTCCCGGGGCACTCTTCACAGGCCTGTTATGCCTCCAGATTCTCTACCTGCGACGGACGGACACGCCGGCCAAACGATCGCGGCGCGGCCGGCGGGCGAGGCCGTGGGACGCCTTCCGCGCCCGACCCTCTGCGTGCATCGCGTGCCGGTTCGACCTGCGGGGGCTGGAGCCTGAGGACGATGGGTGCACGGTGTGCCCCGAGTGCGGGGCGGCGTGGCGTGTGGGCGAGGATCCAGACCCATGGTCGGATCACCGATCATGAATACCTCGAACACCTTGCGTCTTCGTGTTCCCGGATGCGTGATGGGAGCGTCCCCGCCCCCACGGCCGGACAACAGGCACCTTTGGGTGAATGTTCGTGGGAGCGAGACGCTCCCACCACCGGACCACAGAACTCGATGATGCACGATGCTCGAGTGGGCTACGCACGGTCGTCCAGCCTGCGCTCGATGCGGTGCAGCGTGTCGCGGATGTCGGCCAGGATAGCTGGTGTGCCGTCGAGAGCGTCGCCCACCGACCCCGCCGCCATGGGTGAGACCGGTGGTGACACCGCGGGAGGGGTCGACAAGGGCAGCGGGACCTCCGCACTGCCGACCACCCGGTCGCGCTGCTCGATGACCTTCGCCCGGAACCGGCGCGACTCCTCGATCCCAACGAGCGTGACGAGCGCACCGCTGGTGCTCCCGCCGGACTGGCCAGCGGTCTCGACGCTCAGGGCTTCGAGCCGGAGCCAGCGCATGATGGGCCCCTGCTTCACGCCGAGATCGGTGATCTTGTCGAGCGGGATCGCTCGCTCCTCGCGAAACCACAGCCCGCGAGCGACCTCGAGCTTCCGCGGGCCGAGCTCACACCGAAGCTTCTGGAAGTAGCGCGTGTAGTACCAATCGGCACAGAACCACATCACAACGGGTACGGACCAGAGGAGTAGGCTCAAGCCGAACATGATCGGCACCAAGAAAAGCCCGAAGATCCCAAAGATCAGACCCGAGCCGATGACCGCATTGGCGACGTAGTACTGCTTGGCGTTCTTACTGAATGTCGCGCGGGCGAGAGTGTGCTGATCGATGGAGCTGCCCGATTGATCATCGGAGACGGTCTGCGTCACAGCATGGCTCCTCGTTCACCGACACACCCGGTCACGGTGCATCCGAGGAGTCATTCCGGTTTGCCTCAGGCGGGTTTCATCGTGCGCCGGACGAGCCGATCGACCTGCCCGGCTCGGGTTTCACCTCTTTGCACCTATTCGCTTCGGCGGCGGCGGGTGCAGATCGCAGCGGCACCAAAGGCCAGACCCACTGCAGCGCCCGGCGTCGGCACATACGAGAACGACACGATGTCGTGGTTGCCGAAGGCGCCGGCGGTCGAGGCGGTGAAGCCGACGAAGGCCGAGTTGCTGCCGAGGATGGTGAGCAGTTCGAGGTCATCGACCGTCACGACGGGGGTGAGGAGGTCGTTGCCGTCGGGTGCGGCGAACACGGTGAGCGTGGTGCCGTCGTAGGTCACCCGGGCGTTCCAGAGTTCGCCGTTGTCGAACTGCTCGGTCACGCTCGCGGTTTCAACGGTCGTGAGGGGGCCACCGTCACTCACCACGATGCCGATGTGGTTCGAGTCGGGATCGGTCGGCGAGTTGAAGAACGTGTCGAACTCAATCACAAGCGACGGTCGGATACCGCTGTAGCCGATCCCGCTGCCCGAGCCACCGAGCGCATCGACGCCCTCGTTCTGCACCACGAACGCAAGACCGTCGGCCCCGACCTGGCCGGAAAGGTCTGAAATACCCCCAACATCAGTGATGCGGAAGGAGAACTCGGCCTGGAACGTGTTGATGCTCACCAGGCCCGACGCGAAGAACGAACCAGCGTTCGCATCCTCCGACGCCAGGCGGACCACATCGCCATCGATGCCGTTGTCGACGACCGATGACGCCCCCGACAGCGTGAGGCCGGTCGTATCGGAAAACCCCGGGTAGCTGAGCGTTGTCGCACTCGCTGCTGCACCGATCGATACAGCAACAGCCCCCGCGCACATGGACTGAAAAGACATCAGGTTGCTCCTCACCACCGGCCGGCTGTGCATTGCCGGTGTGATCGTGTTTCTTCCCGCCCAGCACTCGCTCGGGCGTTGACGGGCGTGAACCGCTCCGCCATTCGATCTTGCAGTAAGGGACCGGGCGCGTCAAGCGCCGCACTTCTTTCGATTGTGCCTTGGCGAAACGGTCGCTTGGTGGCTCTTTCGGGCCTGGCGGGCGTGCTCAGGCGCGCGGCTCGGAGGTCGCCCGGGCGCTCTCGGCCAACGCTCGCAGCGCGTCGAACGCCTCGAGCGGTGTCATCGACTCGATCTTGAGTTCGCGGAGCCCTGCGACCGCCGGGTGATCGTCAGGGGCAGCGAAGAGCGGGAGCTGCGCGATCGCCGAGGAGGGCGCGGCGGGGAGGGGTGCGCCGTCGACGATGCGCTCGGTCTCGGCGTGCGACACCGAGAGATTGGCGAGCAGCTCGCGCGCGCGCGCGATGACAGGGTCGGGCACACCGGCGAGGCGGGCGACCTGCACGCCGAAGCTGCCCGGCGCGGCGCCGGGCGTGATGCGGTGGAGGAAGATGATCTGGTCGTTGAACTCGCGCGCCTCGGCGTGGAGGTTGGCGATGCGCCCGGCGTGGCGCTCGGCCAGCGTGGTGAGCTCGTGGTAGTGCGTCGCGAAGAGGGTGCGCGGCGCGGGGTGGTCGACACTCTCGGTCTTCACACCAACGCCGGCGAGCTGCTCGACGATCGACCAGGCGAGGCTCAGCCCGTCGAGCGTGCTGGTGCCGCGGCCGATCTCATCGAGGATCACGAGCGACTGGTTGGTTGCGTGGTGCAGGATGTTCGCGGTCTCGACCATCTCGACCATGAAGGTGGACTGGCCACGGTGCAGCGCATCGTCGGCGCCGATACGGGTGAAGAGGCGATCGGTGAGGCCGATGGTCGCAGTGTCCGCCGGCACGAAGGAGCCGGCGTGGGCCAGCAGAGCCGCGAGGGCGACCGAACGGATGTACGTCGACTTGCCGGCCATGTTGGGGCCGGTGATGAGCGAGAGCGATGGATGATCGGGCGACCCGTGCGCCGTGCCGAGCGCACAGTCGTTCCCGACGCATTCATTACCGAGTACCTCTTCCAGCACCGCGTGCCTGAGGTTCCCGAGCGAGAGCACCGGTGTCTCGACCATCTCCGGGCGGGCCCACCCTTTCCACACCGCCCGCTCGGCGAAGCAGCGCACCACATCGAGCTCGGCGACGCACGCGGCGTACCGGGCGGCTTCCGCGGCCCGTGCGCGCACGGCGGCGCACAGCTCGGCGAACAGCACCTGTTCACGCGCGATCGCGCGATCGGCAGCGCCCAGCACCTTGTCCTCGTATGCCTTGAGCTCGGGGGTGATGTACCGCTCGGCGTTCTTGAGTGTCTGCTTGCGGGTGAACACGTCGGGTGCGCGCCGGGCCTGGGCGCTCGGCAGCTCGATGTAGTAGCCGAACACCTTGTTGAAGCCGACCTTGAGCGAGGGCAGATCGAACCGTTCGATGAGCTCGCCCTGGTACCGGGCGAGCCACTCGCCGGCGTCTCGCTGAAGCGTTCGGGCCTCGTCGAGTTCGGCGTCGACCCCGTCGCGGATGAGCCCGCCGTCGCGGAGGTGCGCCGGCGGGTCGTCGACGCACCGGTCGGCGATGTCTCGGGCGATGGGCTGAAGGGCATCCACCACGGACACGAGCCGAGCATGATGGGCTGCAAGTGCCGGGGCACCGTCGAGCAACGCTGTGATGGCTTCGGCGCGCGAG
The DNA here is from genome assembly GCA_038747915.1 of Planctomycetota bacterium. GTDB lineage: Bacteria > Planctomycetota > Phycisphaerae > Phycisphaerales > UBA1924 > JBCDAP01. Next base: position 23,024 of record JBCDJJ010000007.1, read on the forward strand.
AGGGAGCCGCCGAGACCGACGAGGTCGCGCGGCGAGGCCCGGTTCAGCGCAACGCGGGCGGCGATGCGGGGCACATCCTGCACGCCCGCGAGCTGCTCGGCGAGCTCGGACGCGAGCCGACGGTCGCTCACGAAGGCGGCGACGCACGCGTGGCGCGCACGGACGGCGTCGAGATCGGCGAGCGGGCGACAGAGCCAGTCGCGGAGTAACCGCCGGCCCATCGCGGTCTTACAGGACGACTGGCGGGTCGCGAACAGGCCCGCGAGCGAGCCATCGGCGTGCTCGGTGCGCGCGCCGTGCGATGGTGCATCGCCGCGGATCGTCCGCTCGATCTCGAGCGCGCGGATGGATGCTGCGTCGATCCGCATGAAGCCGGCTTCGGTCTCGCGCGCGGGCGGCGCGAGGTGCGCGAGCGTGCGGTCGCCGATGTGGTGTCGGAAGCGCTCGCGAGAGGATTCATCGAGGGCATCCTCCTCGTGCATCGCCTGGGTTTCGCGGAGGTAGCGGAGCACAGCGCCCGCTGCGGGAAGGGCCGGGTCGGCCTCATCGAGACCGAAACCAGCGAGGGAGACGACGGCGTAGTGCTCGCGGAGCAGTTCGAGCGACTCAGCAGCACGAAACTGCCACGCCGGGCGCGGTGTGAGGGCGATGCCGAGCGGTGCAGCAAGAGCATCCAGCCGTGGCGGGCGCTCGCCCGTCGCGGTCTCGGCGTAGATCAACTCCTGTGCGCCGCGGCGGAGCAGCTCGTCGGGCGCATCGTCCGCGGCGCAATCGCTCAGCGAGAACGCGCCCGTCGAGACCTCGACGAAGGCCAGCGCCACACGGGACGACGAGCCGTTGCCCGCTTCGAGAAAAGCGATGGCCGCGAGCGTGTTCGCCCGCCCTTCGTCGAGCAGCGCATCCTCGACGAGCGTCCCCGGCGTTAGTACGCGAGTCACAGCCCGCTCGACCACGCCCTTCGCCTCCGAGGGATCCTGGATCTGGTCCACCACCGCGACGGTGACACCCGCATCGATCAGCCGCTTGATGTAGCTCTCGACCGAGTGGTACGGCACGCCGGCCATCGGGAGGCCGGAGGTGCGCTCGGTGAGCGTGATGCCGAGCGTGCGGTGGGCGACGAGCGCATCGTCGTCGAAGCACTCGTAGAAGTCGCCCATGCGGAAGAGGAGAAGGGCGTCCGGGTGGCGCGCCTTGAACGCCGCGTGCTGCCGCATGGCGGGGGTGTCGCGCGGATCTTTTCCTGCAGCGGGGGGCATGGTGCGAGGATACCCGGGTGATCTGCCTGACCACGCACGCAAAGGCGTGCGCCTGAACACACCCACATGTAATTGGCGGAGCGGGCATCCTGCCCATCTCGCCATCGACCACCTTCTTCACGACAGCCCGGACGGCCGCCCCACCAATGGCCCGACCGCGCTCGGACGGCGACTCGGGATCATCTCGGATCATTGAGCGCCGTGGCCCGGTTGTGGGAGCGTCCCGCTCCCACGAACATTCGCCCACAGGGTGCCTGTCAGCCGGCCGTAGGAGCGAGACGCTCCCACCACCGCATCCACAGACCATGAATACGCAAGGTGCCTTAGGCCTCCGTCGTGTCAGCGACCGTCTTGGCATCGACCGGCTTCGCATCGACGATGGAGTGTGAGCCGTTGCGACTGGCGGCTTCAGCGGTCGGGTCGAGCTTGCCGAAGGCGGCGGGCAGATCGATGCCGGCCTGGTCGGCGAGCTCGTGGATCTGCGGCAGGCTCCCGATCAGGCCAGCGAGGAAGTCCGCTGTGGCACCGCGGGTGCCCGGCCGGTCGCCCGATGCACCACCGGCGCCCGAGTCCCAGACCGTGATCTTGTCGATCTTGAGGTTCTGGATCGCTTTGACCTGCTGCGCAACGAGTTCGGGCAATTGCTCGATAAGGAGCAGCGTCGGGGCCACCTGCGGGTTGTCGGCGGCCGCCTCCATGAGCTGGCGGTAGCCCTCGGCCTTGGCCTCGAGCACTTTCTGCGTGCCCTCGGCCTCGGCCATGTACTTGGCGAGCACCGCGTCGGCTTCGCCCTTCGCCTCGCGGCGCTGCTTCTCGGCCTCGGCCTCCGCAGCGATCTCGATCTTCTGCTTCTCGATCTCTTGCGGGGCGAGCACTTCCTTGGCGAGCCGGGCGAGCTCCTGCTCGCGCTCGGCACGCAGCGCCGCCTCGCGAGCCTCCGCCTGGGCGACCTCGGCCCGGCGGCGGGCCTCCGCCTCGACCTCGCGGAGCTTGGCGGTCGAGTCGGCGATCTCGGCGCGGCTCGTGTTCTCGCCCTCGACCGCGGTGGCCTCGGCCGCAGCGACCTGCACGCGCTGCTGCTGCTCGGCCCGCTTCTGGGCCGCGACGGTCTCGGCCTCGCGCTCGGCGGTGGCGATCTCCTGGTCGCGGCGTGACTCGACCTCGCCCGTCACCGCGTCGGCCTCCAGGCGGGCGACCGCGACACGCTGCGACTGCTCGGCCTTCTTCTCGCCCTCGGCCGCGGTGGCGGCCTCGCGGGCAACGTTCACCGTCCGCTCGCGGTTGGCGATCGCTTCGCCGGTCTCACCATCGCGAACCTGCTCGGCGACCTCGACCTTGGCGCGGTTGATCGCTTCGGCCGCGGCCCGCTGACCGATGGCCTGGATGTAGCCCGACTCGTCGGTGATGTCGCGGATGTTCACGTTGATCAGCTCGAGGCCGATCTTGTTGACCTCCTGGGCCACGTTCTCGTTGATCAGACCCATGAACTTCTCGCGGTCCTTGTTGATCTCCTCGATCGACAGGGTCGCGATGACGAGGCGCAGCTGACCCAGGATGATGTCCTGGGCTTGCTCGCGGATCTGCTGCGTCGAGAGCATCAGCAGGCGCTCGGCCGCGTTGTTCATCAGAACCTCGTCGGTCGACACACCGACCGTGAAGGTCGCGGGTACGTTCACGCGGATGTTGTTGAGCGAGAGAGCGCCTTCGAGCGGGATGTCGATGACGATCGGCTCGAGCGAGAGGTAGGCGTAGGACTGGATCACGGGCCACACGACGCGCCCACCGCCGTGGTAGCACCGGCTGGCGGCCTGGCCGCCGGTCTTGCCGTAGACCACGAGGATGCGGTTCGACGGGCACCGCTTGTAGAGCGTGGCCACGATCGACAGCACGAGGAGGAGCAGGAGCGCTCCCGCGAACACGATGCCGAGCACCCAGATGGGGTTCCCATCCGACTGGGCAAGCGTTGGGATGATCGCCATCACGACGGACGTCTCTGGAATCATCATGATCTCTCCTCTCGGTGAGGCGGCATCCGCAGCCGCGCAGGATTAGGCGACGGCTTCAACCGTCACGGAATGGTCGTTGTTGAGACGGACAATGCGGACACGGGCATTGCGCGGGATCTGGTCGCCCTCGGTCTTGGCACTGATGAGCCGCTGACGGCTGTTCACGATCACGCGGACACGACCGCGGGATGTGTTGGCCGCGGGCACGGTCACATAGACATCGCCCTCGAGACCAACAAGGTCGCGACGAGAGATGTTGCCGCTCTCGTTAAGCCTGGCGACCTGCGCCAGCGCCCAGACCAGCAGACGCACCATGCCGAAGCCCACACCCACGCCAATCACAGCACTGATGCCGACTTCGAGACCGAAGCCCCGGTACGCCGCCAGCCCGCCCCACCCGAAGCCCATGATCAGCGCCAGGAACGTCTGCACCGAGAGGTACTTGAGCACCGTCGAGCCCTGGGCGTGGTCGACCGCATCGGATGCCGAGGTCGACTCGGCATCACCGACGCCACCATCACCGAGCTCTCCGGCGCCTTCGGCGCCCTCGCCGAGTTCGACGCCCACACCCGTGAAGTCACCAGCATCGCCGGCGCCGCCGGTCGCGTCCTCACCGAGCACATCGCCGAGCGTGAGCAACATCGCGATCCGCAGCGTAAAGAACACCGTGCCGAACAGCGCCGGCAGACTGAACCACAGAGCAGAATCACTAAAGAGCGCATCCACCGCGAACACCTCCCCTTAGGCACCAGAGTACCGCACTTTTCATTTCGGAGAATCGGTCTCGTTGTTTCACCGACCCAGGTGGGTGCTGGGTGTCCGGGCGGGTTCGATCACGCTTTTCCCTTCTGTTCTCACTCTGAGAGTGGTAGCGTGCGCATCGGCGCTTCCGACCCGTGCGTGCCCGACCAGGAACGATCGCCGCGAGGTGCGGCAGACAAAGAGAGCGATCATGCGATCGATCGATCGACTGACAGCGGCCTCGTTGACGGTGATAGCGGGCGCGGGTGTCGGCGCCGCACAGGTGTTCCCGCCTGTCTTCAATCTCGGCTCGCTGCCGACCGGAGACGGGACCAACGGCGTGGCGTTCACCGGCGGTGTGCCTTACGGCGGGGCCGGGTTCACGGTCGCGGGCGGCGGCGACCTCAACGGCGACGGGATCCCGGACATCGTCATCGGCGCGCCCGAGGCGGACTTCGGCGAGCCCACGCCCAACGGCGAGGTGTACGTCGTGTTCGGGCGGGCGGGTCTCCCCGCGAACACCGCACTCACGGGCTTCACAGGCGCGGACGGATTCGTGATCACGAATACGGTCGCGGAAGGGCTCGGGCGAGCGGCCGACATCGTGGGCGATGTCAATGGTGATGGCCTCGATGACCTGCTCCTCGGCCTGCCCGGCGATCTGCTCGCGAACCCGCGCGGCGCGGGCTACGTGCTCTTCGGACGCGACACGACCATGGGCGCGAGTTTCCCGGCTTCGATCGACATCGGTGCACTACCCGCCGGCGCCGGCTTCCGCATCAACGGATCGATCGACGACTCCGAGACCGGCACCGATGTCAGCGCTGCGGGCGATGTCAACGGCGACAACATCGCCGACTTCATCCTCGGCAACTTCGACATCAGCACCACCGGTACGAGCTACGTGGTCTTCGGACGCGATACTGTCGGCGGACCCGACTTCCCGGCGTCGTTCAGCGTGGACGACCTCGATGGCACGAACGGCTTCGCGATCGACGGTGTCGCGCTGAGTGACTCGGCCGGTCGCGGCGTTGGTGGAGGCGGCGATATCAACGGAGACGGCATCGACGATCTGATCGTCGGCGCCTATTACGCGTCGCCGGTGAGCAGGGCATACGCCGGGCAGAGCTACGTCGTCTTCGGACGCAACACGACCACCGGACCGGGGTTTCCCGCCCGCGTGGCACTCGGAACGCTCGGCGCGGGCGATGGGTTCACGATCAACGGCGCCGGCGCCTACGACGGCATCGGCTTCTCGGTGGACGCTGCGGGCGATGTCAACGGCGATGGCATCGGCGACCTCATCCTCTCCACATACCAGTACGGGGGCTACGCCGCGAACCCCGGCACCGTCGCGTACCTCGTCTTCGGGCGTGACGTGAGCGTTGACGGACCGTTCCCCACCACCATCGATCTCGGCACCCTCACGCCGGCCCAGGGCGTGCCCGTCACGCTCTCGAGCGCCAACGGGTATGCGATCTCCTTCGTGTCCGCAGCGGGCGACATCAACGGCGATGGGCTCGACGATGTGGTCATTGGTCTGCCGGTGTTCGGCCTCTCTAGCTTGCCGTTCCCCTCGAGCGCCGCGTTCATCGTCTTCGGGCAATCGTCGTTCTCAGGCTCCATCGACCTGGGGCAGCTCGACGGTGACAACGGCGTCAGGCTCGGCCAGGCCTCGCTGCTCGACTTGACCGGAGGGTCCGTCTCGGGCGCCGGCGACATCTCGGGCGACGGCATCGACGATGTGCTGGTCGGCGCACCGTCCTCCGGGGCGTTTGCAGGACCAATGCCGTACACCGGGCAGGTGTACTTGGTGTACGGGCGACAAGTCGACCTCACGCCACCGTTCTGCTCACCCGCCGACCTCGCGCTCCCCGCCGGGACCCTCGATGCGTTCGACCGGGCCGCGTTCTTCGCCGAAGGCGCCGCGGGCGGGCCGGTGGCCGACCTGTTCCCACTCGACACACCGGACAGCATGTTCACCGCGTCGGACATCATCGCGTTCGACACGATCTTCACGCTCGGATGCGACTAGGCACCGATCAAGCGTCGAAGCCGCGAACGGGCCACGTTCGGCCGGCTCGCGGCAGTGGAGTGGATGAGACTCGAACTCACAACCTCCTCGATGCGACCGAGGCGCTCTCCCAATTGAGCTACCACCCCAAATTGTTGGCCTCGCCGAAGCGAGCACAGCATTGTATCGGCCATACGCGGCGGGGCAATTCGGCAGGAGTCAGCTCGAGCGTCGCCCGGGGCGTACCCTGCCGATATGAAAGCCGAGACCATGCTCGCCGAACTCAACCGCCTGCGCCAAGATCTGGACAAGGACCCGTCCGACATCGAGTGGCTCACGCTGCACCATGTGTTCTGCTTCGTGAGCTACCAAACCGGAGAGCTCCAGAAGTACCTCGACGAGATGGCAGGCAAAGGCGAGTTCGACGAGTTCGAAGCCTGACCGAACCCCGGACCCGACAAACGAGCGTCAGTCCGGGTCGAGGGCGGCCATGAGGTCAGCCGCGATGCCGTCGGCGTGGTGCAGGCCCGCATCCGTCAACGCCCACCGGTCGCCCCGAACCTCGAGTCGGCCGAGATCGATCGCGCCGGCGACCGCGTTGGTGAGCCGCTCGTGCGCACCGATCGCGGCTGCACCGTCACACGTCTCGACGATCGGGAGCCCTTCGCGGAGTCGCAGCCCGGTCATGATCCGCTCGGCGAGTGCGCGACACGGGTCGGGCGGCTCCACATCAACGAGTGGTCCGGCGCCGATCTGCTCGACGACACCCAACCACTCCCGCAGGTTCGGCACGTTCTTGAATCGCCACCCGTTGACATGCCCCGACGCTGACGGCCCACCGGCGAGCCAGTCTTCCTGCCGCCAGTAGGCCAGGTTGTGCCGGCACTCTGCGCCGTGGCGGGCGAAGTTGGAGACCTCGTACCGCGCCAGGCCGTGCGCACCGAGCGTGCCCGCGACGAGATCGAACATCGCGAGCTCGAGTTCCTCGCCCGCTGGCTCGAACTCATTGCGCGCGAGACGGGCGGTCATCGCGGTGTTCGGCTCGTAAGTCAGCGCGTAGGCAGAGATGTGCTCGACCGGGAGCGCGATCGCCGCCCGGAGATCAGCTTCGACATCGTCGAGTGTCTGACCGGGGATGGCATAAATGAGGTCGATCGAGAGCCGCTCGATGCCCGCTGCCACCGCCGTATCGAGGGCGCGGGGAACAGACGCGGGGTCGTGCCACCGTTCGAGCGTGTCGAGATGGCGAGGATCGAAGGACTGGGCACCAACCGAGAGCCGGTTGACCCCCCCCGCTGCCAAGGCAGCAAGGAGCTCGAGGTCGGCGGTCTCGGGGTTGCACTCGACCGTGAACTCGCACGCCGGCTCGAACGCGAAGTACTGGTGCAACGCCCCCAGAACCACGTCCCACCACGCCCTGCGGAGCAGCGTGGGCGTGCCGCCCCCCACGAACACGCTCTCGAGCGGGCCGGCGGTCTCGGAGATCGTGCGCATCTGAGCGGCGAGCGCGTAGGCGAACCGCTCTTGCCGATCCTGTGAATCGACGAAGGAGTAGAAGTCGCAGTAGTGGCACTTGTGAAAGCAGAAGGGCACGTGCAGGTAGAGCGATCGGGCGCACCCACCGGCGTGGATGTGATGGTGACGGCGCAGATGGTGCGCGGCGTCGAGGCCGTCTCCCGCACCGGATTGCCCCTCGATGGTGGCCGCGATACCTTGCACCGAGCAGTGTAGCGCGGCGGAGTCCGCGCTCCGGTTTGGCGCACCACTCGGCGCCGGAGGCCGATGCAGGTGGACGCGAATCTCGTGGTCTTCAAGCCCGATGGCAGCCGGATGGACATTCCGCTGTCGGTCGGCACGTACTCCGTGGGCCGGAGCAAAGAGTGCCGTCTTCGCGTGCCGCTGCCCAACGTCTCGCGTCAGCACTGCGAACTCCGCGTCGGCCAAGACGACCTGCGTGTCTGCGATATGGGCTCATCGAATGGGACGTTCCGCAACGGTCTGCGGCTGAGCCCCGGCGACGAGGTGCCACTCCACGCGGGCGATGTGGTGGCGATCGGGGCCTTCCAGATGACGCTCCAGGTCGACGGCGAGCCGGCGAGTGTGACGCCCCCACCACCGCCGCCACCGCAGGCACCCGCTCGCGCCGCGAAGTCGGCAGCCCCGCCCGTCCCGTCGGCCTCCGGGCCTTCGCCGGCCTCGGCATCCGCCGCGACCGCCGGCCCTGGTCAGCTCGAGGGGCTCGACGACGAACTCGAAGACCTCGACGAGACGATCTCTCGCGTCGGGCCACCCGGGCTGCTCGGCAACTCGGACTCGAGCGCGTTCGACGTCGACCTCGACCTCGATGAAGACGAGAACCCCACGGCGTGACCATCGCCCGCCCAGCCCCGTCCCGCCGTGGCGGTCAGGCCGCTTCGTTCTTCTTGGAGGGTGGCGGCGGTGCCTTGGACGCACCAGCCTTCGGGATGCGGATGTTCGTCCCGCAGCTGTTACACCGCACCAGCCGCCCACGAGCATCGTCGGGAACGGCCAGCACCGATCGACACTTGAGGTTCGGGCACATGATCCGGATCATCAGGGTGGTCTCGCGGCGCTCGTCCGGCGTGACATCGACCCGATCGCGGCGCGCCTTGAACGCCACCTCGCCAGGGGAACGCTAGCCGAGGGAGATCATGCCGAGCCTCACCCCCGACCTGGATCCGTCCATGCCCACCAACGCCCCCGTCATGTCCTCTAATCACCCCGCCACGAAGGCTGCATCCGCGGTCGTTGGGCTCCAATGGGGAGATGAGGGCAAGGGCAAACTGATCGATCTGCTCGCCGCCGAGCACGACGCGGTGGTCCGATACAACGGCGGCGCGAACGCCGGGCATTCCGTGGTCATCGATGGTCAGCGGTTCGCGCTGCACCTGGTGCCGTGCGGGGTATTTCACGAGCACTCGATCGGGGTCATCGGCAACGGTGTGGTGATCGACCCGGTGAAGCTGGTCGAGGAACTGGAAGAGCTCCGCGGGCAGGGCTTCGGCGTGGCGCCCGAGCGGCTCGCGATCTCCGACCGTGCGCACGTGGTCATGCCCTACCACAAGGCCGAGGATGCACTCCGCGAGGAGGTGCTGACCAGTTCAGCGGCCGGCTCGCCCAAGGTGTACGACCAGGCGATCGGCACGACGCGCCGCGGCATCGGACCGGCCTACTCCGACAAGGCGAATCGCGCGACCGCCATCCGCATGGGCGACCTGCTTCGGCCGGAGGTGCTCCGCGAGAAGCTCGAGCGGGTCTGCTACTTCAAGAACGTGCTGCTCGGAAGCCACGGCCCGATCGAGGGTCAGCCGCACGAGCCGCTCGACCCTGCCAGCCTGGCCGAGCGGTACCTCGCAATCGGAGATCATCTGCGCGCGCACATTGTCGACACGACGTACCTGCTGCACGACATGCTGCACGAAGGCCGCCGGCTGCTCTTCGAGGGCGCCAACGCGACCCTGCTCGATGTCGACCACGGCACGTACCCGTACGTGACGAGTTCGAACTGCTCGTCGCTCGGCATCCCCGCTGGGTCGGGCGTGCCGGGGCGGTGGGTCGGGGCCATCACCGGTGTGCTCAAGGCCTACTCGACACGTGTGGGGAGCGGCCCGTTCCCCACCGAGCTCGCCGACGAGACGGGCGACCGGATCCGCGAGCGCGGGCGTGAATTCGGCACGACCACCGGTCGTCCGCGGCGGTGCGGGTGGCTCGACCTCGTCGCGGTCCGGTACTCGGCGATGGTCAACGGCGTGGACGAGCTCGGGCTCACGCTGCTCGATGTGCTCTCGGGCTTCGATGAACTCAAGGTGTGCGTGGCCTACCGTCTGAAGGACGGGTCGACCACCGAGCGTTTCCTGCCGGACGCCTCGGCGCTCGCCGGGGCGGAGCCCGTGTACGAGGTGATGACGGGGTGGGACGAGGACATCACCGCGGTGCGCCACCGCGCCGACCTCCCCGGTGCGGCTCGCCAGTACGTCGAGCTGATCGAGGCACACGCGCGGGTGCCGATCACCACGATCGGCGTCGGTCCGGATCGGGCACAGACGGTGAGATAACGCACGAGGAGAAAAGGCGGAACACGGGCGTCAGAGCATCGCCGTGTTCCACAGCTGGGTGGTGGGAGCGTCTCGCTCTCACGAACATTCGCCCAGAGGCCTGCATTCGGCTGTGGGAGCGGGACGCTCCCGCCACCAGACCCCGCGAACACGAAGACGCCAGATGGCCTAAAACCCAAACACGATGCGCGCCGTGTAGCTCAGCTCGCTCTCGTTGATGTTGACCGCTTCGGAGTCGAACTCGTACCGCACGCCCAACAGCAGCCGCAGGTCGGGCTCGTTCTCGAGCCGCATCTCCCAGCTCGAGTCGACGATAGCACGATACTCACCGAGCTCATCAAGATCGGGGAACAGCTCACCGGCCGCCTTGAAGGTCTGGCGGGCGGTCAGGCGGTGCTCGAGGTCGGCCGCGAAGTTGAGCTCGGGGTCGAACTCGTCATCGGTCGGGCTGCCGAACTCGCGGACCGCGCCGCCGCCGACGCGCGCCCGGAAATTGGTCTCCTGGTTGTCGATGAAGCGGTAGCCGAGCGTCCCGTTGAACGCGAAGCGGAAGTCATAATTACGGAACTCATTGGCCTCGCCGGAGGTTCGTAGCTGCAACGACCACCGCGAGTCGTCGAACCGGAAGTCGTTTCTCGCGTTGTATGTGATTCGGTTGACGTTACGGTCACCCTCGACCTCCGAGAAGCGGTAGCGGGTGTCGAAGTTGAAGGTGCCGCCGCGCGACCGTCTCCGCGTCTTGAAGGCCACATCCGTCTGGACAGTGTCGCGCACACCCTCGTTGCCGGTGAGACCGAAGGAGATCTCGCTGTCCCAGTTGACGTTGGGCTTGGCAGGCTTGGGTGGGGGCTTGGGCTTAGGCTCGGGCTCGGGCTCGGGCTCGGTGGCCGGCGGCGCGGTGGGCTCGACCGCTGGCGGCGGATCGGCCGGCGGGTCGGTCGGTGCCTCCGGGACGGGCTCGCGTGGCTCGCCCGGGCTGCGGCGTCGAGATGAGCCGTTGTCTGCGAAGCCCGAGGTCACCGACGAGATGTCGGTGATCGGGATGTCGACGCGTCCGAGGACCGTGTTGTCGATCCCGAGGATGCCCCCGGTGTTCTCGAGGATCGAGCCGGTGATCACATCGCCGTTGGAGAGCACCACGCGGACCGCGGTGCCGATGGCCGAGGCTTGGTTGAAATCAACCTCTGCACTTCGTTGGTCGTCGCGGGCGTTGGCGCCACCGGATTGAGCCGCCGCGGCGGCGCCCGCCACGGTCATCGCCGCCAGCAGTGTCGTCAGCCGCCCCACTCGTGCCCGGTCACGCATGCCGGTACTGTCGGCTCCAAGCCGTCCCTGGCCCAAACGAACTCGCATGACCCGAGCATATCCCGTGGCGCGACGCGTCCTGCACGACCAATTCTTCAAGAAGGCCAAAGACGAGGGCTACGCCTCCAGGGCGGCGTACAAGCTGATGCAGCTCGACGAGAAATTCTCACTGCTGCGTCCGGGTGACCGCGTGCTGGACCTCGGGTGCGCGCCAGGGTCGTGGCTTCAGGTAGCTGGGGAGCGGGTCGGGCCGAGCGGCGCGGTCCTCGGGCTCGATCTGCACCGGGTTCGGCTCGGGCTGCCCGCCCACGTCCGCACGATCGAAGGGGATGTGGAGGCAATCGATGCGCCGGCTCTCGTTGAGCAAGCGGGCGGCCTGTTCGACGTCGTCATGAGCGACATGGGCCCCAAGACGACGGGTCACAACGACCATTTTCTGTCGGTCCGGCTCTGCGATGCGGCCCTGGGCCTGGCTCTGCGGTGTCTCAAGCCAACAGGGCACCTGGCCATGAAGGTGCTCGAGGGGAGCGAGTATCGCCGCCTGCTCGACGATGTGGGCGAACTCTTCGCCACGTGCAAAGGCTACAAGCCAGCCGCGAGCCGGAGCGTCAGCCGCGAGATGTACATCGTGGGCAAGGGGTTCGTGGGGATCGCCCCGGGGTGATCACGTGGGGGCGGAGACGCGCTTGGCCTCGATCCGAGCGGCGCTCGGCACGCGCACATCGCTCGCCAGCCCGACCTTCGACATCGCCCAGATGATCATCCACGAGACATCGATCTCCCACCAGCGCAGGCCGTGCCGCGCCGAGGTGGGGAACGCGTGGTGGTTGTTATGCCACCCTTCGCCGAGCGCCAGGATGCCGAAGATGGCATTGTTCCGGCTCTCGTCGTGGCTGCGGAAGGGCCGTGTGCCCCAGATGTGGCACACGGAGTTGATGCTCCAGGTGACGTGGTGTACGAGGAACACCCGGACGAGCCCGCCCCAGATGAACCCGAGCAGTGCGCCGCGCCAACTCATCGTGAAGAGACCGCCGAGCACCGCGGGGATCAGCAGACCGATGACGACCCAGATCGGGAACGTGGCGCTCATGAAGCGAACCAGCCGGTCGTCGCGGAGATCGTGGATGTACCGATCCAGCTTGAGCTTCGGTCGTGGGCGGATGAACCAGCCGACGTGCGCGTGCAGCATGCCCCGGATGGTCGCCCAGATCCCGCCGCCGTAGGCGTGCGGTGAGTGCGGGTCGTGCTCGTCGTCGGAGTGCTGGTGGTGAAGCCGGTGGTCGGCCACCCATCCGAGCACGGAGCCCTCGACCGCCATCGAGCCCATCGCAGCGAGGATCGCTTGCACGAATCGGGGTGTCTTGAAGCTGCGGTGCGTGAAGTAGCGGTGGTAGCCCACGCCGATCCCCACCGTGGTGATGAGGTAGAGCGCCGCGAGCAGCACCAAATGGATCCAGTCGAAGGCAATGCCCCAGAGCAGCACGATGGCCGCGATGAGCCCAGCAAAGGGCACGATCACGGCACCGAGATGCACCAGCTTGACCTTGAGCGGTGGTGGCACCACATGAGGGGAAGTCGCAATGTCTGGCACGAAAGAGTCTCCGGTGGACCGGACTGGGCGGCGGATCCTACGGGAAACCAATCGCACGTGTCGTCCGCACTCGACACACGGAAAAACCGCGCGGTCGTTCGACTCTGAAGCGAGCCAGAAGACCGATCGGCGGGAGGATTCATCCTTTCACCGATCGGCCGCAAACAGATGCGTGGCTTTAGAAACGTCGACCTCCGCCTCGCCGTCCTCCTCCGCCGCCGCCACCGAATGACCCCTCGCGGCGCTCGCGTGGCTTGGCTTCGTTGACGGTGATCTGCCGGCCGTCGAGCTCGGTGTTGTTGAGTTCGGCGATCGCGGTGCGGGCGTCGTCGTCATTCATCTCGACGAAACCAAACCCACGCGGCCGCCCGGTCTCTCGATCCATGACCAAGTTGGCACTCTGGACATCGCCGTGGGCGCTAAATGTGGCAGCGAGGGACTCTTCACTCGTCGAATACGCGAGATTACCGACGTAGATCTTCATGGAATGGATCTCCGACCCGAGCGTTCAGCCAACGGAGATCCTCGGGGCGATCTGGGTCGGGCTTGCCGAGTCGAGCGTCTCGCTCACACGTCGACAGATCTGGTGAAGGGCATGCGGAGGATAGGCACGTTCGCGCTCACATCCGAGCCTGGGGAGGCCGCCCACACCGATAGTCCAGAATCAGCGCCCCTCGAGCAGGCGGTCGGCGAGCCAATCGGTGAGCGGCGCGATCGAGCGGATTTTGCCGGCGGTCGCCTGGACGTCGTACTCCACCCTGTGGAAGCGGACGCTGTCCTCGTCGAGGATGACGTACGAGGCACGCGGGTCGCCATCGCGTGGCTGCCCGACGGACCCCACGTTGATGATTGCGCGTTCGTCGTCGGAGAACCGGTAGGTCTGGTTCTCGCCAACCTCGTCAGGCGGGTAGAAATCGGGCTCATCGGTGAACACACCGGGCACGTGCGTGTGGCCGACGAAGCACACGCCCTCGACGAGGTCGAAGAGCGCCCGGAGCTTGTCGGGGGCATTGAGGGCATCGTCGGGAAAGATGTACTCGTTCACGGGTTTTCGCGGAGAACCATGCACCGCGAGGAGTGGTTTGCCCGAAGCGAGGCCGTTGGCGGTCTCCACGATGCGGACGCGGAGCCGGTTGAGGAAATCGTAGATGCGCCGCTGCTCGGCAGGGTCGGTGATGGCATCGAACTGCTCGCGTGTCCAGTAGGCGGCCTGCTCGGCGGCCTGGTTGAAGTTGGTGGGCTCGTAGAGCACACCGAAGTCGTGGTTGCCCATGAGCGACCAGGTGCATCGCTGCTCCACGAGGCTCACGCACTCGATGGGGTCGGGCCCGTACCCGATGATGTCGCCCAGGCAGACGATGCGGTCGACTTCGGGGTGCGTATCGATGTCGTCGAGGACGGCGCGGAGGGCGGCGGCGTTGCCGTGCACGTCGCTGATGATGGCGGTGGACACTCGGCCACTCCGAGGGCGGGGCGTGAAAGGGGGTGGGGCGGAAGTCGAGCAAAGATCGTACTCCGCTCGCTCGGGCGTGGCACGACGCCCGGGGGTATCATCGCCGCCCGCTGTTCAGCCACGCCCAACAGAGGATCACGCCCCGCATGACCCAGGTGCACTATCAGCGAACCCGCGAGATGACGATCGACGAGCTGCTGCTCGAAAATCGCGTCGTCTTCCTGTTCGGGGAGATCAACCACGCCACCGCCGCCCGCGTGATGATGCAGATGCTCTACCTCGAGAACCAGAAGAAGGGGCAGGACATCAATTTCTACATCAACAGCCCGGGCGGGGCCGTTGACGACACGCTCGCCATCTACGACACGATGAGCTTCATCTCGAGCAAGGTGGCGACCTACTGCGTCGGCCGGGCCTATTCCGGGGCCGCGGTGCTGCTCTCAGCGGGTGAACCGGGCCAGCGATCGATCCTGCCGCACGCCAAGGTCATGATCCACCAGCCCTACGGGGCGGTCACCGGGCAGGCCGCGGATATCAAGATCCAAGCCGAGCAGATCGTCAAGGCCAAGCGGCAGCTCAACGAGATCCTCGCCGAGCACACCACGCTCAGCCCCGAGCAGATCGCCGAGGACTCCGAGCGAGACAAGTACTTCACCGCCGAAGAGGCCAAGGAGTACGGGCTGGTCGACCGGATTCTCGAACGACCGGGCAAATCGTCCTGATTTCACTCACAGTGGCACAGGCCTCTCGCCTGTGCGAGAACCCTTCGAGCAGGCACCATGCCTGTGCTCCCCGTGCTGAGCGCCCCACCATGACCGACCCCACCAACGCCCTCGTCCCGATCGTCATCGAAAAGTCCGGCTCGGGCGAGCGGGCGTACGACATCTACTCCCGGCTCCTCAAGGACCGCATCGTGTTCATCGGCGGGCCGGTGATGGACGAGATGGCGAACCTGATCGTCGCGCAGCTGCTGTTCCTCGCCAACGAGGACCACAAGGCCGACATCCAGGTCTACGTCAACTCGCCCGGTGGCTCGGTGAGCTCGGGCCTGGCCATCGTCGACACGATGAATTTCGTCGCGCCCGACTGTGCCACCTACATCATCGGGCAGGCGGCGTCGATGGGCAGCGTGATCGCCACCTCGGGCACCAAGGGGAAGCGTTTCGCGCTCCGGAACGCCCGGAACCTCATGCACCAGCCGCTGATCTCCGGGTACATGGAGGGTCAGGCAACGGATCTCGAGATCGAAGCCAAGGAGATGCTCCGCATCCGAGATCGGCTCTACGGCATCTACGCCGAGCAGACCGGCAAGAGCACCGACCAGATCGAGAAGGACTGCGATCGCAACAAGTGGCTCGACGACGAGGAGATGGTCGAGTACGGCCTGATTGATTCGGTGCTGACCGCGATGCCGAGCCGAGCCAGTCTTGGGTGAGCCCGCTAGAGGGTGGCTCGATCGCGTGATCACACGCTCCGCCCGGTCTTTGACGGCCGCCGTGGCGGCCGGTGCGGCGGGTGCATCCGCGGGGTGCCTCGGCACGCGCAACTTTGAGAACGAGAACGACCGGCTTCGCCGCGAGGTGGTGGAGGCCGGACAGACCATCGCGATGCTCGAAGGGCGACTCGCCGAGGCCGAATCGGCCCTTTCCGCGCTCGGATCAACCAAGGCCGGCATGGTCGATCCGAGGGCGGTGCCGCGTGTGGTGCGTCTCGACGTGTTGACCGCGGTTGAGCACGCGGACTCGACGGCGTTCGTGATCGCCCGCGTGCGGACGCTGGACGGGCGTGGACGGTTTGTGCAGGCGGTCGGTGATCTCACGGTGCGTGTGATCGCCCTGCCGCCAACCGAGGGCGAGCCGCCCGTTGTGCTCGGTGAGCGGACGCTGTCACCATTCGACGTGCGCGATGCGTACCGCTCGAGCTTCACGGGCACGCACTACCGCGTGGAGATCCCAACAACTGGTCCACTCAAAAACCAAACAAATGTGTGCGTTGTCCAGTACGTCGATGGCCGCACTGGTGCGGTCGTGACCGTTCAAGACGCCTTGACGTCCGCCGATGGCCTCGGAAATTGACACGGGTGGTGAGCGAACACCGAAGGCAGTTTGCCGTATCAACGGTGCAGCATTCTCTCTCCTCTCTTCCCCAACGGTCGGTCGCCCATCCACGATCGACGTGACGACGACCCCGCCCTCCCGGCGGGGTCGTATGCTTGGCGGATGCACGCGACCTTTTCTAGGACTCGAGCCCGATCGGGCGCCGTGATGGCAGCGGTGATCGGCATGACATGCGCTGCCGGATGCGCCGACCCCTTGCTGCCCTCCGATGGGCGTCGGAGCCAGTTCGACAACTACGACCAGAGCCGTGGCCAGTTCGAGCCACAATTTGTAGAGGATGAGTTTGGCCGTCGGGAGCCGAACATCCGTGGTCGGCTCATGCCGCGATGACGCCGAACCGATGACAAGCCCGTTGGAGCGAGCGATTCATCGCCTGCTGTGAAAGTTTCTTCGCGCGCCACGTCGATGGAGCGGTTAGCGTGGCCTTGTGTGGCGGCGCACGGACGGCTCGGCACACGCGGGACAACGGTATGGGTACACCACCTTCGACAACCAAGCGCTCCTCGCGGGCGCCGATCGTGTGGGTGTCGTTGATCGCCTCGATGACGGGCGTCGGCGGGGTGCTGCACCTGCTCGCACCGGGGCAGAGCTCAGCGACGAGTTCACCACCGGCGGCCGCGGCGCTCATCGAGGAGACCGCCTCCCCGCTCGACCGCGCCGAAGCGACCCGGTGGGATGCCATCGTCATCCACGATTCGGGCACGCCGATGGGCTCCGCCCAGACGCTCGCGGCCCGCGACACCGCCCGGGGCATCCGCGGGCTGGGGATGCATTTCGTTATCGGGAACGGTCAGGGCGCCGGCGATGGCGAGATCCAAGTGGGGTACCGGTGGGACGACCAACTCCCCGGCGCCCACACGGTCGGGACCGACGCTGATTTTTACAACCGTCGCGGCATCGGCATCTGCCTGATTGGGGACGGCGAGCGGCGACCGTTTACCGACGCGCAGCTCGCGTCGCTTGCAGCACTGGTGCGCGAGCTCCGCGACCGGTGCGGCATCTCGGGCGAGTCGGTCGTGCTTCAACGCGAAATCGGGCCAACCGCGTCGCCGGGCCGGCTGTTTCCGGCGTCCCGATTCCGGGCACAGGTGGCGAGCGATCGCCCCTGAGGCGATGTCCGGTCCACATGCGCACACGGGTGAGCGATGCGAGCGCTCTTTCCGACGGGCGGTCATGCACCATCCACGCTAGGGTAAGCGGCTCGGCGATCGCCAGCGGGTTCACGAGCTCCGCCGGTGCTCTTGTTGGTGCGCTGTGCGCAGAGGCTAAGTGGTGACGCAGGAACACCCATTCAAGATGGCCCGACCGGGCACCAAGCTGGCAGGCTTTACCGTGCTCGCGGAGATCGGGCAGGGTGCGGCATCCCGCATCTACCTCGCCCAGGACCCCAAGACCAAGCAGGTCTGGGCCCTCAAACACGTCGAGAAGCACAACCCGAAGGATCAGCGGTTCCTCGACCAGGCGATGAACGAGTACGAGGTCGCCTCACGGGTCGAGAGCGACTTCGTGCGGCAGATCAGCCGCGTCATCAAAGCGCGGGCGGGACTGCTCCAGATCAAGGAGCTGTTCCTGGTGATGGAGTACGTCGACGGCGCCCCGCTCGAATACCACCTGCCCGCGACGTTCGAGGAAGCGCTGAGCGTCTTCGTGCAGACGGCTCGCGGGCTGGCCGCGATCCATAAGGCCGGCTTCGTTCACGCGGACATGAAGCCGAGCAACATCGTGGTGAGCGAGCAGCGCCGCGTGAAGGTCATTGATCTCGGCCAGGCGTGCCCCGTCGGGACGGTCAAGGAGCGCATCCAGGGGACACCCGACTACATCGCGCCGGAACAAGTCCACCGCCGCGAGATCACCGAGCAGACCGACGTGTACAACTTCGGCGCCACGATGTACTGGACGCTCACGCAGCGGAACATCCCAACCGCCTTGGGCGACGCCGAGTCACTGGTGCAGAGCCTTGATGACACGTTCATCGAGCCTCCGACACCCGTGCATGAGCTCAACCCGCGCTGCCCCGGTGCGCTGAGCGAGCTGATCAGCCACTGCGTGCAGGTGCGGGTGGAGGAGCGGCCGCCCGGCGCCATGCTCGAGGTCCACGAGCGGCTCAAAGGCATCCGTGCGGAGATGACGAACCGCTCGCCATCATCGGCAGGAATCGCCGCACCGAGTCGCTCCGAGGCCGACGCGTAGCCGATCGGTCCGACAAGAGGGTTTTCCCGGAGACCGAGTGCCCTGTGTTGGCCGGGATGGCTCAGATCGCGCCCGATGATCGTTGATTGTCCTTAGAATGTGATTCTTGTTGTGTCGCAATCGGCTCGCCCCTCCTGACCGAGTGGATACACAAGACCATAAAAACACGGAGTTTGTGTGCGATTGACCAAATCGAAATGTAGGATTTGGTTCTGTTTCTCATATTCTGGTCTCGACAGAGCGAGAACTTGGAGTAGTTTGTCTAGTTGTCTTGAAGCCGGGCCGACGAAGACACATCCGGCTCGTGGGCTGGTCACCTGAGCCGAGCACGTTCGCACCTCGCTCAAGGGGAGCACTGCCATCGAATACGCCACCGAACGAGCCGAATTCGCACCGAGGGAGATTGCCGATGCTGCGGTCGATGTTGTTGTGCAGCTCGCGACGATCGACGTGCCGGACGCGGATGCGTGGTGCGCGAGCGGTGCCCGCGCGATCGAGCAGGCCATCGACGGGCTGCCCGTCGGTGAGCACGGCCGTTGGTCCAGCATGCTCGGCGTGACCATCTGGGTCGAGCACGAGGCGGGCCCGCCCGACGATCGCTATATCGCACGCGGTGTGTGTTGCGACGAGATCTCAGCCGAGGTGGCGACCGACAGCTCGCTTCTCCGGGCTGTTCCGCTGCCGCGCGACGGGGGTGTGTTCGCGGGCGCGCGTGCCGGTCTCATCGCCGACAGCTCGTGGTCGCACTCGCCGCTCCGCTCGACCAGGCTCGCGGGCGGCATCCACGATGGTGCGGTTGCCACCTGTCAGGTGTCGCTCGGACCGACGAGCGGGCGGCTCAGCATCGCGGTCGATGCACTGCGCGACGAGATTCAGCCACCGCGTGCCACGGTCGAGTTGCTCCGCCGTGTGTGCCGCGGCGCGGCGCCCCTCTACGAGCATCGCTTCGTCAGGCCCATGGAAGCGCGGCAGGCGCTGCTCGGCCGGCTCAGCCCGACACAGCGCCGCATCGTCCCGATGCTCGTCGACGGGCTCAGTGAGCGTGAGATCGGTGAAGCCCTTGGGCGCTCGATGCACACGATCCACGATCACACCAAGACCATCTACCGCGAACTCGGCGTGCATTCACGCCTCGAGCTGCGCGACCGGTGGATGGAGCACGGCGGCATCTGAGCAGGACGGCGAGGTGCCTCAGGCGAGCCGCTCGGCGTACTCCACGGCGCCGTAGGTCACCACAATGTCCGCTCCGGCCCGCACGATCGCAGCGAGTGACTCGGCGTACGCGGCCTCCCACTCGATCCACCCCTGCGCCGCGGCCCCGCGGAGCATCGCGTACTCGCCGCTCACCTGATACGCCGCGACGGGAAGGTCGGTCCGGACGCGCACACGGGCGATGACATCGAGGTACCAGCCCGCGGGCTTGATCAGCAGGATGTCCGCCCCCTCGGACTCGTCGAGCGACGCCTCGACGAGCGCCTCGCGCGCATTCGATGGGTCCATCTGATAGGTCTTCTTGTCCGGTGGCACGCCCTCGAGATCGACCGGCGCCGAATCGAGGGCCTCCCGGAACGGGCCGTAGAGCGACGACGCGTACTTCGCTGCGTAGCTCATGATCGCGACGGATGTGAATCCGGCGGCATCGAGCGCGCACCGGATCGCGGCCACCCGGCCATCCATCATGTCCGACGGCGCCACGACATCGGCTCCGGCACGGGCCTGCGCCACCGCCATCTCGCTCAGCACGCGCACCGTCGCATCGTTGGCGACTTCACCATCGACCACGAGCCCGTCGTGACCGACACTCGAGTAGGGGTCGAGGGCCACATCGGTGATGACGCACGCGTGCGGCACCGCGCTCTTGATCTCGGCAGCGGCACGGCCGATGAGGTTGTCAACACGGAGGGCCTCTTCCGCGCCCGGTGACTTGCGTTCGTCCGCGACCACCGGGAAGAGTGCGAAGCTCGCCACCCCCGCTGCTACGCCGCGCCGTACCAGTGTGACCGCTCGATCGACCGTGACCCGCTCCACGCCACCCATGGATTCGATCGGGTGCGACGCTGCCTCGCCCTCGATGAGAAAGATCGGTTGGACGAGCTGCGCCGGGGTCACACGTGTCTCGCGAACGAGCGCACGAAGAGCTTCACTCCGGCGGAGGCGCCTCGGGCGACGCGTGGACTTCGGCGGCGTGCGCCGGCTCACGCAGCGGCCTCTCGCGAGCGCATCGCGATGAGTGTTTCGACCAGGCCGGCGTCGCTGTGCGATTCCGCGGTCGCGGCGCACGCGATGCCGCACGCCGCGGCGCCCTGCGCGGTGGTCGGTCCGATCGCCACAAAGCGTGGTCCCTCGGTCGGTAAACCCGCCTCCGCCCACGACCGCGCCGCGGACGGGCTGGCGAGCAGCACCGCGTCGACGCCGCGCTCGATCTCACGGCGAGCATGCTCGGTCGGGTGAATGAAGGTTGTCTCGTAGACGGTCACCACATCGATCTCGAAGCCACACCCGCGGAGGCCATCGGCGAGTTCGTCACGCGCGAGCGTTCCCGCTGCGAAGAGTACACGCCCGGGCGGCCCGGACCTCGCCATCGCCTCGATCAGTCCGCTCGCGCGGTGCACACCCGGCACCAGATCCACCATCAAGCCCGCGGCCTCGAACGCGGCCTGCGTCGTCGGACCGACCGCGGCGAGGCGCGCGCCGGCGAGTGCGCGCGCATCCAGCCGCGCAGCGCGCAGCGATCTCGCGAACGCTGCGGCACCGTGCCGCGAGGTCGCGACCACCCACGACGGGGCCGGCTCGAGCGCTCGACGCAGGCGCGCAGGGTCTGGGATGGCGTCGCGGATCTCGATCATCGGGCAGTCGATGACATCCGCGCCGAGCGCGCGGACACAGGCGTGCAGCTCCGCTGAGGCGGACCTCGGGCGTGTGACGACGACACGCACACCGGCGAGCGGTCCGCGCGACTCGCCGATGGCAGCGACTTCACCGATGACAACCACAGCGGGTGACTCGATCTCGGCGCGATCGGCGCGATCGGGCAGGGTCGCGAGCGTGCCGCGCACCGATCGCTCGCCGGGCAGGGTCGCCCGCTCGACGATCGCGGCCGGCGTGTCCGGTGCCCGACCGGCGCGGATCAACTCGTCGCAAACCTCGGCGAGCTCCGCGCGTCCCATTAACACCACGAGGGCATCCATTTGTGCGAACGCCGACCAGTCGTGCGTGTCGAACGCGGCGCTCGCACCGGTGCGCGCCGTGATGATGGCACACCCGCGCGCCAGGCCGCGGGCGGTAACGGGGATGCCGACCGATGCCGGACCCGCGATCGCGCTCGTCACGCCCGGCACGATCTCGCACGGCACGCCGGCACGCCGGCACGCCTCGGCCTCCTCCGATCCGCGGCCGAAGACAAACGGGTCGCCACCCTTGAGTCGAACAACGATCTCGCCCGCCAGCGCGCGTTCCACCAGCACCGCGTTGATCTGCTCCTGCGTGAGCGTGTGATCGTGCGGCGCCTTGCTCGCATCGATCCGCTCGGCGTCCGGCGGGATCTCCGCGAGCAGGCCATCGCCCACCAGGCGGTCGTGCACAACCACGGTCGCAGCACGGAGCAGCTCGTGGCCACGCCGCGTGATGAGGCCGGGATCACCGGGCCCCGCCCCGACGAGATAGACCGAGCCGGACCGCCACGTCATGCCAGGCTCCCCACACGGTGCGGGATGGACGCGAGCGCCTCGCGAGCCAAGCGCTCGCCGAGATCGCATGCGTTCGGACCCTCGCCCGCCACATCGATGCACTGGCTCGCGTCGTTCGCGATCAGCCTGCCGCGAAGGCGGATGATCCCTCGAGCCGGATCAGTTTCCGCGATCGCGGCGGCCGACCACCCGGTGAGGGCGCACGAGGTGCGCGCGAACGCGAGTTCGGCCTCGACCGCCGAACGCGTGTTCTGATCGTCGACCCGCATCACGCACTCGCTCGTCGGGTGGTCGCCTGCGCGGATCTGCAGCGCGATCGCGCCCTGCCCGGCAGCTGGCATGAACTGCTCGGTGGGCCAGGCTTCGGCGATCTCGCCGGCAAGGCCGAGGCGTTCAAGCCCCGCGACCGCAAGAATCGTCGCATCAAACCGGCCCTCGCGTACCTGCGCCACGCGCTGCTCGACGTTCCCGCGGATCGGCTCGCACCGCAGATCGGGGCGAACACGCAGGAGCTGCGCCCGCCGCTTGGCTCCGCTCGTACCGACGACCGCCCCCGCGGGCAGATCGCCGAGCGTGGCTCCGCGATGCGAGACGAGCGCTTCCTCCACCGCCCCGCGTGGCAGACACGCGGCGATCACGACATCGGTGCGCACGCCGAGCGAGAGATCCTTGGCGCTGTGCTGCACGACATCGATGCGCCCCTCGAGCAGGGCCTGCTCGAGCTCGCGTGTGAACAGATCATCGGCATCGAACGCCTCAATCGGCTTCTGCTTGTCGAGATCGCCGAAGGTGTCAAGCGCGATGGTGTCGCACCGCGCACCGGTCGACTCGATGGCCTCGGCAACGGCCCGTGCCTGCACCATCGCGAGCCGGCTTTTCCGCGTGCCGAGGCGCACCGTGCGGTGCGCCTCACCATCGATCACCAGCGCCGCGATCAGACCCGGCAGCATCGGTTCGGAGAGCACCGCCCGCTCGATCAGCACGCGGTGATCGCCACGATCGAAGACCACCGGCGCCTCACGATCGTCGACCTCCAGGCCGAGCCGCGAGCGCACATCGTCGAACTCGTGCCCGGCCCCGCCGAGCAGCCACGGCACGACCAGTGTGTCGCGCTTCAAGTCCGGCGCGAGGTCTTCGAGAAGCGGATCCTGGTCGAGATACGCGTCGTGGACGGTCGCTCCAGGCATCGCCTGCGTGAGTAAGTAGCTCAGACCCTTGGTCGTGGCAGCGCTCGCACGGGTGCGGCGCGTGCCGTGGCCGACCACGACCACATCGAGCGATGTCTCGTCGAAACCCGCTTCGCGGGCAGCATCGCGGATGCGCGCGCACACACGCTCCAACAAGGGCCGCTGAAGACCGATGGGCGTGGTGATGCGGATATCGGTGCGCTCGAACGCCGCGTTCTCTTGCAGGGCAGCGGGCAGCACCGTCGAGGCGAAGTATCCGCGCGAGAGCATGACCGGCACGACGGTCACACGTTGAGCTTCGATCTGGTCGAGCACGGCTGAGAAGTGCGGCTCGCCGAGGTTGAACGCGACCACCACATCGATCGAAACACCGCGCGCACCGAACTCGTGGCGAACACGTTCGCCGAGCGCGCGCACCGCATCGTTCGCCCGCGATCCTTCGCCGCCGCCGTGCGCCGCGAGTACCACCGTGTGCTCGCTCACCGCACACGCTCCGTGCTGCGTACGCCCTCCGAGCGGCGCTCACGGCGCACCAGCCGTTCGACGTGTGCCCGAACGATTTGTTCGGCGTGGCCGACAATCGGTGCCGCTGGGCACGATCCAGCGGCCAGCTCATCCAAGCCGACACGCCCGGCGATCGACGCCTCGATGTTGCCAGGCATGCCGAGATCGATCAGAAGCGGGCGTCGCTCGGCGGGCACATCGCGAGCATGCACGAGTGTGCGGGGGGACGAGGTCGCTGCGATCACAGCGGCTGCGGCGCGCATCGCATCGGGCAGTCGATCGAGCGCCGTTGTGCGCACACCGAAGGTCTCGCCGAAGCACGCGGTCCGCTCGGCGTGCCGCCCGGCGACCACGATCCGGCGCTGGTGGTCGGCCGCGAGCCCCGCGACCACCTCTCGGGCGATGGCGCCGGTGCCGATCACGATGGCATCGCCGCGCGATCCGTCGAGAAAGGCCGATGCGCGGGCTGCGGCGCGATCGGCGTACCCCGTCGTTACGCGATCGAGCCCGCTCTCGGACCGAGCTCGCTTGCCACACCGGATCGCTCGGTCGAACACACCGCGCAGCACAGACCCCAAGACGCCGACCGACTCGGCGAGATCGGCCGCGCGGCGCACCTGCCCGAGGATGTGCGGCTCGCCGACTAAGCGCGAATCGAGGCCCGCGGCGACCCGGAAGAGATGCGCAGCGGCGTGCTCGCCCGTGTACCGGTCGTGTGCGCACACATCCGGTCGGTTCACGAGCGCCTCGACATCGCCGAGTGCGTAGACCTCGAACCGCTCGCACGTGCTCACTGCGCACACCGGCACATCGAGGATCGCTCCGCGAAGCAGGCACGTTTCCACCGCATCGGAGGCGACGGCGCCCGGCGCCCCACCGGGTGCCTTCCGGCTCACGCACACCGCGCGGAGCGCATGGATCGTGTTGCCCACGGGCGCTGCAGCGCGATGTCGTA
Organism: Planctomycetota bacterium; assembly: GCA_038747915.1. GTDB lineage: Bacteria > Planctomycetota > Phycisphaerae > Phycisphaerales > UBA1924 > JBCDAP01. The sequence continues at coordinate 48,105 of JBCDJJ010000007.1, forward strand.
CACGACTCGTCACGCGTGTCTCAAACATCCACGGAGATCTGCACCAGTTCGGCGGTGGGTGTCTCGGCGCCGGTGATGAACGCGCGGCGCTCCTCCGGCGCGCGCCCGAGCAGCCGGTGATAAAAGTCGCTCAGCGATTCATCGCCCTGCCGCTCGGCCTGGAACCGGTCGAAGAGCGGTACGAGCACCGCGGTGAGTTTGTCGAACGGCACGTTGGCGGCGTAGAGCTCGGCGAGGCGGTCGCAGTTGAGACCGCCACCCACGAACACGTGGTACCGCCCGGGCTTGCGGCCGACGAAGCCGATGTCGGCGTTGTAGGGCCGTGCGCACCCGTTGGGGCACCCAGTCATGCGCACCGTGAGCTCCACATCGGAGAGGCCGCGCTTGTCGAGTTCCTCGACCAGTTCATCGGTGATGATCGGCAGTGCGCGCTCGGAGTCGGTCAGCGCGAGTCCGCACGTCGGGAGCGCGACGCAGGCCATGGAGTAGCGTATTGCGTGAGGGACATCCTCCTGGCGGTACAGCACGCCGTGCTCATCCAGGATGGCGCACACCCGCTCGAGCTGGGCGTCGTCGAGGTCGGTGAACATGATCGACTGCATCGCGGTGATGCGACAGTCGCACCCGATCTCCTTCGCGATCCGTTTGAACGCGGTCTTGTACTGCGGCCCGTCGTTGAAATCCGCTACGCGTCCGTTGCGCACGAACGTGCCGACGAAGTGCTTGCCATCGCCCTGCTCGTGTACACCGAGGTAGTCGAGCTGCATGGGCGGCGCGGAGTCGCGCGGCGGCTCGGGCGCAACGCCCGTGAGCCGCTCGAACTCCGCACGGAACTCGGCTGCGAACTTCTCGACCCCCCACTTCTCGATGAGATACTTGAGCCGGGCGTGCTTGCGGTCGGCCCGGTTGCCGTTATCTCGGAACACACCGGCGACCGCCTTCACCGCCTCGACGCCGTGCTGAGGTGGGACGAACGCGATCGGCGTGGCCAGCCGGGCGATGGTGTCGGCCTTGTTGTGTGTCATGCCGAACCCACCGCCCGCGAGCACGTTGAAGCCGATGATGCGGCGATCGACGCCCTCGCCCTCGGTGATGCCGATGAGGCCGCAATCGTAGGCCCGCAGGTCGATGGTGTTATCGACATCGAGCGCAACGCCGGTCTTGAACTTGCGCGGCAGGTACTGCTCGCCGTAGAACGGCTCCGGTGGGCGTCCCTTCTGGAGGGCCTCGTCGGAGGTGATCTTCTTCTCCCCGTCGATCCAGATCTCGAAGTAGGCCCCGGTCGCGGGCTTGAGGGCTTCGGTCACGTCGCGCGCGAGCTGCTGCACGGTGCGGTACGCCTCGTTGGCGTACGGCGCGTTGCAGGCCATCACGTTCCGCTGCACATCGCCGCAGGCTGCGATCGAGGTGAGCAGCGTGTCCTTCACACCCTGCATGAGCGGGCGGAGGTCGCCCTTGACCACGCCGTGGTACTGGATGGTCTGCCGCGTGGTCAGGCGGATCGTGCCGTTGGCCTGCTCGTCGGCGATGCGGTCGAGGTCGAGCCACTGCGCGGCGTTCAGCATCCCCGCGGGGATATTGAGCCGGATCATGAAGGACCAGACCTTCGGCGGCGGGCCCTTCTGTCCGGGCTGCTTTTTTACATCGCGGTCGTACTGCTGATACGTGCCGTGGAACTTGAGCAGCTGTTTATCGTCTTCCTCGAAGTGGTCGAGCGCGGGGTCCGCGAGGACATCGGCGATCGTGCCGCGGAGGTAGCGACTCGCGAGCTTGGCCTTCTCGACGGCGGAGAGCTTGGGTTCGGATGGGGTGTCGACGGTGTCGGGCATGGCGTGATCTTCGTTGATCGTGTGAGAGCGATGGTGGTGCGGTGAGACAGTACGCGGCGCCGGGGTGTTCGGCGCGAAGGCGACACAAGCCGGCCGTGGTCAATCGGTCGTCGGCATCGTTCCATGACGCCGACGTGTGGTGCGGAGGACAGTGGGATGTGCGCTCAGATGCCCCCGCCGCCCGGTCTGACATCGACATCCGCCCGGCCGGCGCCGCGGTCGCGGTTGGCGGCTTCGATCTTGTCCGCGGCCCCGTGGAGCCCGCACTCGGTCTTGTTGGTGCCGGCCCACCGGCCGTCGCGCGAGTACGAATCGGGGCGCGACCCGGGCACGGGCATCGTGCAGTGCGTGCACCCGACCGTGGGGTACTCGCGATCGTGCAGCTCGTTGTAGGGAATGTCGTGCTCCTGGATGTACTCCCATACGTCGGTGCGCGACCAGGAGGCCATGGGGCTGAACTTCAGCACGCCGAACTTCCAGTCCCACTCGAGCACCTGCAGGTTGGCGCGGGTGGGCGACTGGCTCCGGCGGAGGCCGGTGAACCACACATCGACACCCATCATCGCCTGCCGCATGGGCTCGACCTTGCGGAGATGGCAGCAGAGGTCGGGGTTGTCCCGCCAGAGCGCCTCGCCGTGCTGCGCCTCCTGCTGCTCGGGTGTGAGCGAGGTGCCGCGGTTGACGAAGTGCAGCTTCGGGTATCGCTCGGCGAGCTTCTCGCGCAGGCGGTGGGTTTCCTCGAAGAAGAAGTGGGTGTCGAGGTAGATGATCTCCATCGCGGCGCCGGCGCGGGCGACCATGTCGATCAGGGCGCACCCCTCCATACCGAAGGCGGTGGTGATCACCATCCGCTGACCCGCGAACCGATTGACGGCCCATTCGGTGAGAACGGGCGCCGCTGCGTCGGGTGACATGCCGGCCAGTGGTGCCGACGAGTGCATCGGATCGCCGCCTGCAACCTCGGCGGGCGACAGCGCCGGTGCCGGTTCGGTGAGCCGAGATTCCACCACGGGCAATGAGACCGCGCGGGCGAGGGTGGGCATGGCGGTCGAACTCCTATTTTCCTCTAGGGAAGCATGAGTTTGGATCCACCCAAACTGTTTCTCTGTGTATCGACCAGGTCAAGCCGCCGGAGAAGGTTCTTCCCCGGATCACCGGTTCTCGGGCTGTTTCGCCCCCCGGCCGCGGGGCGCCGGGAGCAGCGCAAACGCTGCTGGCAGGGCCGTGACGCACACCGCGAGCGTGAGCAGGATGCCCGCCGCGAGGGTGAAGCCCAGCCCCGCGATCCCGCGGTGGCTCGCCAGCATCATGGCCGCAAACCCGCTCGCGGTGGTCAGGCTGGTCAGCACCACGGCCTTGCCGGTGCCGAACGCCAGACCGAGCGGATGCGTCCGCGGGCTCTGCCGGTACCGGTGGACCGCGTGTACGCCGACATCCACGCCGATGCCGAACAGCAGGGGCAGCACGACCACGCTCGCCAGATCGAGCACCCGCCCGGTGAGCACCAGCATCGCGAAGGTCAGCGCGAACCCGCCGAGCACCGGCACCAGGCTCAGCAGCGCGGGGCGGAGCAACCGGAACGAGACGAGCACCACCAGGAAAACCACCGCGAGGGCGAGCACACCCGCCCGCGCGAAGGACGAGCGGATCAGCTCGCCCGAGTACGCCACCTGCGTGATCACGCCGGTGAGCTCGGAGTCGATCGCGGTGGTCTCTTCCATGAAGACGGGGAGGAACGCCGGGTCGAGCGGGCTGGTCACGCCGATCGGCAGCCTCGGGTAGACCTCGATCGCGTACCGACCATCATCCGAGACGAACGGGTCGATGATCGCCTCGGGGAAGTCGCTCGGCTCGAGTGGCGCGGGGTCGAATAGGTCGGCGAGCGTCTCTCGCGGCTGCAGACCGGCGGGACGCTGGTGCTCGGCGAGCGATCGCTTGGCGGCATCGTCCTCCGGCACGAGGATGGCGGCACCGCCGACGGAGGACACCGTTTCGAGCGCACGGAAGGCGGCGATGCGTTCTTCGAGTTCGGCTCGCGACTCGGCGATGCTCACGCCGTACCAGATGGATCGCCCGCCGCGGTCGGAGAGGCGCTGCTGCCACTCGATGGACGGCGCTTCGTCGGACTGCAGGGCCATGAGGTCGGTGCTGAACCGGATCTGTGTGGCGATGACCGCGGCGACGCCCACGATCACGCCGGTGACCGCGAGGGTGCGGCCGGGCCGCCGCGCGAGCACGCCGAGCCCGGTGATCTCGAAGACCGTTGCGGGCCGCTCGATCCAGTCGGCGCGCGCAGGTGCGCTCAGCACGAGCATCGCTGGGAACACGGTGTACATCGCCACGAGACAGAGCATGATGCCCGCAGCGGCGATGTGGCCCATCTCCGCGACACCTCGGAAGTCGGTGAACCCGGTGATGGCAAACGCGGCGGCGGTCGTGATCGCACCGGTGAGCACACCCGGGCCGGTGCGTGCGAAGGCGTACCGCCACGCCCGTTCAGCGCTGGTGCCCACCGGGGTGCGCTCGAGCGCGGAGGCGAGGTGGATGGCGAAATCGATGCCCAGGCCGAGCAGGATCACGACGAACACCACCGACAAGATCTGGAGGTGTCCGATCGCCAGGGCCAGATACCCGAAGCTCCAGGCCACGCCGATGAGCAGGGCCGCTGCCGCGACCACGGGGACGCGCCACCCCCCGAGCGCCGTCACGAGCACTCCGGCGATCAGGATGAGCGCAACCAGAGACGCGAAGGTGCTGTCGTTGATCGCGGCATCGGTCTCGTCGGCCTCGATCGCGTCGATCCCGGTGAGCCCGGCGCGGACCATCGGATGCTCGACGAGCGTGCGGTCGATACACGCGCGGATGTCGGCGAGCGCGCGTTTGGGGCCGTTGAGCGAACCATTGTCGAGCGTCGGCTGCACCCGCACCAGCAGCAACTCGCCGTTCGGCGACTCGAGGTAGGCCCACCCGTCGCGGTCCAGCTCGGGCACCGCGCCGACCGACCGGGCTGCGGCGGTGATCCCGAGCACGCGCTCGTATTCGTCGATCGGCAGCAGGCGTGCGGTCTTGGGGTTGAACGCGTCTCGCGGCGCCCCCCAGGCGACCGAGCCGACGGTGGGCAGTGCCTCCAGTTCGGTGGCGAGCGTGTTGACGAAGGCCTCGCCCGCTGCCCGATCGCCGAGCGGGTCGACGACGACCAGGAAGTCGGTCATCTCGGGGAAGGCCTCGAGCCAGGCCTCGAACCGCTGATTGAAGGCGAGTGTGTCCGCGATCAGATCGTTGCGATCGGGACGGAACTCGAGCCGCGCGACCGCCAGCACGAGCGACGCGACCGCCAGGGCGCCCGCGACGACCAGCACCGACCGCGGGTGCCGACACACAAGCGCCGCCAGCGCTCCCGACCAACCACCACGAGATGCCACCTGAGTCTGCCTCTCTCCCAATCAGCCCGCCTTGCGAGAGAAGGTGGCACCGGCGCCGTGCCCAGCCTGGACCGCGCGCCCGTTGGCCGCGAGATGCTCGAGCACCATGAACACCTGATCTTCACGGCCCGTGGCGCCGACGGCCTGCGCGATCGCCGCAGCGTCGGCCGGGTGCTCGCCGAGCCCGCCGATGACCTTCTGCTGCAGCTCGAGCACGCCCGCTGCGGCCTTCTTGCCCGCCTCGACACCGGGTTGGTGGTACGCGTTGATGTTGACGAGCGAGGCATAGAAGCCCACCGCCCGCTCGAACAGCGCGATCAGCACACCCACATGGAACGCATCCACGCGCGGCACGGTGATCGTGAGCGCCTCGCGGCCGCCCTCGGCAAGCGCCTCGCGTGTACCGAGCAGGAACCCATGCAGGTAGTCGCCCGCGCTCACGCCCGGTTCGACCTCGACGCCCTCGGTCTCGCTCGGCCCTGCCTCGAGCACGCGGACGAAGACCGCGAAGAAGTTGTTCACCCCGTCTCGGAGCTGCTGCACGTAGGCGTGCTGATCGGTCGAGCCTTTGTTGCCGTAGACCGCGATGCCCTGCTCGACGACGGCACCCGACAGATCGAGCTTCTTGCCGAGGCTCTCCATGACCAGTTGCTGGAGATACCGGCTGAAGAGCAGCAGCCGATCCTTGTAGGGCAGCACGACCATGTCCTTCTCGCCCCGCCCACCGGTGACGTGATGCCACATGAGGGCGAGCAGCATGGCCGGGTTGGTGCGGGCATCGTGCGCACGCGTGACCTCGTCGCACGCACCCGCACCGGCGAGCATTTGATCGATGTCGATCCCCTGCAGAGCTGCGGGGACGAGGCCGACCGTGGCGAGCTCGCTCGTGCGTCCGCCGACCCAGTCCCACATCGGGAACCGCTCGAGCCAGCCTTCGCTCGTGGCGACCTGGTCGAGCTTCGAGCCCTCGCCGGTGATCGCGACCACGTGCTTCGCGAAATCAAGCCCGGCACGCTCGTAGGCGGCCTTCACGAGCAGCATGCCGTTGCGTGTCTCCGGGGTGCCGCCCGACTTGCTCGTCACGATGACGATGGTCTCGGCGAGTTTTCCATCGAGCTCGGCGAGCGTGCGGGCCACGCCGTCCGGGTCGGTGTTGTCGACGAATTTGGGCACGATGCGGTCGTGCCCGGGTTGTCCTAGGGCATCGGCCACGAACATCGGCCCGAGCGCCGAGCCGCCGATGCCGATGTTCAGCAGGTGCGTGAACGTGCCGTGCTTGCCAGCATGTACATCGCGCGCGAACGCGTTGATCTTGTCGACCGTGCTCGCGATCGACTGCTGCAGCTCAGGCGTCGGGGCCAAGCCCGCGTTGCGGAGCCAGTAATGGCCCACCATGCGGTTCTCGTCGGGGTTGGCGATGCCGCCCTTCTCCAGCTCGGCCATGGCATCGAAGGCCGAGGTGATAGAGGACGCCATCGTGTCGAAGAGCGACTCCTCGAAGCCCACCGTCGAGACATCGAGTGTGAGCCCGATCGAGGGGCACGCGCACAGCGAGGCGGAGAATCGGGCCCAGGCATCGGCGGCGGTCGCGGTCATCGGCATGCTCCCACGGGCGGTGGCGAAGCCGCAGCATAGAGCGACGGGTATCCTCCCGCCGCGATGCCCGACCCACCACCCACACCGCCCGAGCGCCAGGACACCGATCGCGTCGACGCGGGGCGGATCGCGCTGGAGACCGCGAGGGAGCTCGGCCCGCGGGTGACGATCGTGCTCGGTGCGGCACTGGTGCTGCCCGTGCTCGGGTCGATCGCATTGTTCGGCTTCGCGCCGCGCCTCGCTGGACCCGCTGAAGACGCTGGGCTTGTTGGAGCGGCAATCTATGCGCTCGCCTTCGCACTCCTCACCGGGTGCGCACTCATGCCGACATATGCGCTCTCGGGGGTCGCGGGTTACCTATTTGGGGCGGTTGCAGGGTCGATCGCGGCGGTCGTCGGTGTGACCGGTGGCGCCGCGGTCGGCATCACCCTCGCCGGCGCACTCGCAGCGGGCCGGGTGGGCGAGGTGCTCGGTCGGCACCCGCGGGCCGAGTTCGTGCGGCGCGCGCTCGTCGATCGCTCGGCGCGCGACGAACTCCTCGCCATCGCGCTGCTCCGGCTCCCGCCGAACTCGCCGTTCGCGCTGACCAACGTGGCGCTCGCCGCGGCGCGCACGCGGATCGTGCCGACGCTGATCGCGACCTGCCTGGGCATGGCGCCGCGCACCATCCTGGCAGCGATCCTCGGCGCCGGCGTGCGGGCGGCGGGCGAGGCGATCGACGAGGCCCGCGGGGCCCCGCGGTGGGTGATGATCGCGGGTGTGATCGTCGCCATCGTGGTCTTCGTCGGGCTGTATAAGTTGTTCGGCAGGTGGATCGCCGATGCCGTGCGCACCAACCTGGACGATCCGAACACCGCGCCAACACCCCAGGGCACCACGGAACAACCGCCGGACGCCGATCGTTCGGTCTGACGTGACCCGTCACCCGGACCTACCCTCACGTTCCACCCCGCGTGCCCCCGAACGGCCGAGAGGATCCCGCATGCACCCGCGTCAGTTCATCGCTCTCACCGCACTCGGTCTGGCCCTCACCGCAGCGGCGTCGATCGCGCCGGGCCTGCACCGAGCCTCGCTCCTCGGCCCCACCGTCGCATCGGCCCAGACGTCGTCCGAGAACGCTGCCCTCGGCGAACCCGCGCCGCCGCTGACCTCGGTTACCTGGCTCTCGGGCAACGCCGCCCGCGCGTACGAGCCGGGCACCGTCTATGTGCTCGACTTCTGGGCCACCTGGTGCGTGCCGTGCATCGCCTCGATGCCCCACCTTCAGCAGCTTCAGCAGAAGCACGCGGACGACAACGTGGAGTTCATCGGCCTCGCGGTCTTCCCGCGTCCCGGTACCACGCCGGTGCTCGACTTCGTCCACAACCCCGCGCGGTACTCGGGCGGACGCGTGCAGGAGGTCACCTGGACCGTCGGCGAGGACCGCGGCCGCGTGACCGAGCGGGCGTACATGACCTCGCAGGGCCTCGGCGGCATCCCGATGGTGATGATCATCGATCGCGAGGGCCTGCTCGCCTGGATCGGCCACCCCAACGCGATGGACGAGCCGCTCGCGCAGATCGTCTCCGGCGAGTTCGACACCCGCGCCTACGCCGCGGTACACCGGCTCACGACCGAGCTCCGCGCCCAGGCCCGCTCCAACGACTGGGCGGGCGCGGTGCAGACCATCGATGCGATGATCGACGCCGATCCGAACCAGGTCGATGTCTACGGCTCCGTGCGGTACACGCTGACCCGCGATCAGCTCGGCGATGCGGAGGGTGCTGCGGCGTACGGCCAGATGCTGCTCACCGACCTGGCGAAGGATCGCGCCACGCCGCTCCGCGAGCTGGCGTGGGCGATCGTCAACCCCGATGCGCAGCTGGCCCGCAAGTCACGCGATGTCGAGCTCGCTGAGCGGGCCGGCGAGCGCGCGGTCGAGCTGACCGAGCGGAAGAGCGGCATGGCGCTCGGTGTGCTGGCCCGCGTGCGGGCGTGGCAGGGGAACTATGCCGAGGCTGTGGAGCTCTCGGAGGAGGCCCTGGAGATCACGACCGATCCGCGCGAGCGGCCGATGATCCAGGCCGGGCTGGCAGAGTATCGGGCGAAGCTTGGGGAGTGAGGCGGCGATAGAAAGAGCATCGGGGATCCTGTTGTAGAAAAGCCAATCGAATGGCTCATGTGGCCACATGTACCCGCACTCGGCGCGATCACACGGATGGCTCCAGATAGTCCCCAGGCATGCTCAGTGGCCAACTGACCCATCTACACCCTCTGTTTCATTACTCAGCTTGACGCGGAGTGCCTCTTTGATGCTGCGAATAGCAAGCAAGGTATTCTTTTTATCTCTGCGGAAAGAAATATTGAGAAGTTGCTCATACTGATCGCGCAATTCGTGAGAGTAACGCGATCGAGCCGCTTGACCAAGCGGAACACTATCCAGCTCTGCTTCTGACCCGATGATAAAACGCACGTCTTCTTTGATCGTATCAGGAACGATATCAAGAATATCGTATCTTTGCTGATTCCCCCATATCTCATGTACCAGAGATGCACACGTTCTTATTGTCCATAGCCAGTCATCGGCAGACAAATCGCATTTGACTTCAATATCTCGTATTATTGTACTGTAGCTCTTAGCCATATTTCTCATTGATCGAAATTCGCCTGCCTCGTTTTTACTTCTATATCAAAAATACTCATTTTGAATTCAACATTTTCATTATTCTTTGTATTGGAGGTGGCACAACAAGTACCTCCGCCGGCAGTGGTTTATGACCTTCGTGATCGCACCAGTGACTCCTTCACTCGTGCAAATGTCGAATTCTTCAAACATGTACCTGGACAAACCACCACTGCTGTAGCCGCCACGATCAGTTCTCCACAAAGTGGTCCACCGCTGCGTCCGCGGCGCGGGTCACCGCTTCCGGCTCGTCGTAGAAGTCGAACTGGGTGACATCATCGAGCCACACCGCGTCCTTCGGCCCGCCGAGGTCCTCGAAGAACGCGCGGGCGCCGTGCGGGATGGCGGCGGCGTCGGAGTGCACGATCAGCACCGGCTCGGTGATGCCGCGCGCGGTGCGGATGCCGTCGAACGTGAGCCACCCCTCCCACGAGGCGATGTTGAACGTGTTCTCCCATGCCTCGATGCGGCCGCGGGCTGGGTCGGCGTAGTAGCCGTCGATCGGCATGAGCGCGTCCGAGCCGACCGGACCGCTCGCGGGGATCAGCACGGGTGATCCGGTTTCACGCTCGGCCGCTGCACCGGTTCGCCCCGTCTCGATCAGGTCGCGGACGCCCTCGGGGCCGCCGTAGACCGCCTCGACGATCTCGGCGTCGTGCAGCCAGGGGGCCACGAGCGCGACCGACTCGAGCGCCGCTCCGCGCTCGGCGACACTCGCCACATAGCCCGCGCTCGCGCAGATGCCGAGCCCGTTGACCGCGGTGACCTCCGGCTGATCGGCGAGGAACGCCGCGGCGGCCTCGATGTCCTCGATCTTCATGGCTGGGTTCTCGAGGGAGCGTGTCTCGCCCTGGCTCTCGCCCCAGGTGCGGAAGTCGAAGGCGAGCGCGACGAGCCCTCGTTCAGCGAGCTCCGCGGCGTAGAGCCCGGGCATCTGTTCTTTGATGGTGGTCCACGCGCCGGTGACGACGACGCCCTCCGCTGGCCGCCGCGGTGAGACATCCTGCGGGATGTAGAGGTTGCCGACGAGCGTGTGGCCGTGCGACTCGAAGGTGATGCGCTCGACGCGGTAGTCGGTGTGCGCGTGGGCCTGGCCGGCGAGAACCACGGTCGCGGTTGCCAGTGTGTTCGTGATGGTGTTCATCGGGCGCTCTCCTTGGTCGTGCGGGCGGCGCGTGAGGACGGACGATCACGCTGGGGCACCCGCTGGGTGCCATGATTCGGCGCAACGGGCGGGCAGGCAAGCGCTGGCAAGGCTCGCGCGTTGCGCTCGAGGAGAACCCACGTTGGTGGGGTCTCCACGCCACCCGACCACTTGATTTGGTCACCCATGCTCGGTGCCGCTGACGGCTCGTCCGCCACAGTGCTCGATGACAGACGACCGCACTGGTGGGCAAGCCACCAGTGGCACCCACACGGGCTGCCCGGCGCTAGGTGCGCAGCTCGGCTCCGCACCGCTCCTTGAGCGCGGTGACCACCCGCTCCATCTCCGGGTCCACCTCCTCGTGCCGGAGTGTGCGCGAGTCGTCGCGGAACTCGAGCCGGAGGGTGACCGACTTGCGGCCGGCGCCCACCTGCTTGCCGCGGTAGCTGCCCACGTAGCCCACGCCGACCAGCCGCTCGATCGCCAGCTCGTTCACAGCGTTCTCGAGGTCGGTGTAGCGCACACCCTCGTCGAGCGCGACCGACACATCGCGCTCGATCGACGGGAACGCGGGCAGCGCGTGCGCGCGGCTCCGCGGCGGGTAGAACGAGACCAGCACATCGAGGTCGAGCTCTGCAGCGACCACCGGTTGCTCCAGGTCCCACACCGCGGCGCTCTCGGCCGAGAGCAGCCCCATGAAGCCCATCCACCGGTCGCTGCGCTCGACCCAGGTGTACGCGTGCTCGGCGAAGGCCGACTTGGTCGAGACGCGCGGCGAGAACGTGAGGGCGACCTCCTCGCCGCCGAGCGCGTGGCCGAGGGCCTCGATCACGCCCTTCATCGCGCGCAGGGCGTGCTGGTGCTCGTCGTAGGTCGTGCCGGCATCGGCGAGCAGCGAGAGCCGCGGCTCCTCGACCGTCAGCCGGCCGAACTCCTCGCCGTCGTCGCTCTCGGTGAACGTCGAGGCGATCTCGAAGAGCTTGACGCCACCCGGTGCCTCGACCCGCGCATCTTGGTTGGCCCGGCGCACGCTCAGCAGGCCCGGTGTGATGCAAGGCCGCAAGAACGGCGTGTCCTTCCGTCGCTCTTCGTCGATCTTGACCGTCCTGAGCCCATCGGCGAGGAACAGCTCGGCGTGCGGCTCGGTCGAGAAGGAGAACGTGACCGTCTCGTAGTAGCCCGCGCCGACCAGCACATCCGCGATCACCCGCTTGGCCTGCTCCGCATCGTCGTACCGCCGCGGCTGACGCAGATCGAGCGGGACGGGCAGCGTCCTGGGCATCTCCAGGTGCTCGAACCCGTGGAGGCGGATCACCTCCTCGATCAGGTCGACCTCGCGGAACAGATCGTGCCGGTGCGGCGGGATGATGCACCGCAGTGGTGCGGGCTCGCCCGCGTCCACTTCCACCCCGATCGCGCCGAGGAGGGACACGATCCGCTCGACCGGCACCTCGATGCCCAGTAGACGTGCGCACCGCGCCGGTCGAAGCTCGACCACGGTGCGCGCCGGCGGCGCCACCCCTTCGTCCAGCACCCCCGCCGACGCCTCGCCACCGGCGAGCTCGAGGACGAGCGCCGTCAACCGATCCATCGCGCGATCGAGATCGCGCAGGTCCACGAACCGCTCGTACCGGTAGCAGCTGTCTGTCGTGACACCGAGCCGCCGCGCCGTCCGCCGCACCGCGCTGGGCGACCACGTGGCCATCTCGAGCACCACATCGGTCGTGCCATCGGTCACGGATGTCGACCGACCACCGATCACACCGGCTACCGAGACCGCGCGTTCCGCATCGGCCACGACCAGGTCGCTCGTCCGCAGCGTGTGCTCGCGATCGTCCAGACCAAGCAGCTTCTCGTCATCGCGCGCGTGGCGGATGACCAGCGATGGCCCGATGAGCTTTGCACGGTCAAAGGCGTGCGACGGGTGCCCGAGCTCGAAGAGCACGAAGTTGGTCGCATCCACCACGTTGTTGATGGTCTTCACGCCCACAGCCTGCAGGCGGTGCTGAAGCCACGCCGGCGACGGGCCCACTTTGACGCCGCGCACCACGCGCGCCAGGAATCGCGGGCACGCGTCCATCGCGGCGACCTCGTTGGTGAGCGAGACCAGCTCGCCCGTCGGCGGCCCGCTCGCCTCGACACCCTGCGCCGGCTCGATCAGCTCGCGCCCGGTCGATGCGGCGACCTCGCGCGCGAGCCCCACGTGGCATAGGCAATCGCCGCGGTTCGAGGTCAGCTCGACATCCAGCACCGTGTCGGCGCCGTCGGGCAGATCGACATGGTCCTCGCGCGCCTCGATCGGAAACCCAGCGTGCGTGAGCACGTGGTCGGCGTCCTCGGGCGAGATCGGGTCGCCCGCGAGGTGATCGTTGAGCCATCGCATCGAGGTCAGCATGGGGCACAAAGACTACCGGCACGGCCGGCACCAGGGCCTCATGGCTGACTCAGCACTCCTCGCTGCCCTCTGGTGCCGTGGAGACAACCGCAACGCGGTGTTCTCCACGAAGACCAACCAAGCGGCGTCTCAGCGCCCGTCTCCGCGCGGCGGCGCGAGCGTGGTTCCTGGCTCATCCTGGTGCTCCGGCTCGTCGGGCGGACGCGGGATCGTCACAAGGCCACACACGGCGAAGACCACCGCGAGCCCGAACGCCCCGCCGATCCACCCGGCATTCGGCGCCACGAGCCCCATCAGCGCAAACACGAGCCCGCTCGCGCCGAGCACCATTGCCACCGCTGCGATCGCGAACAGCAGCCTCGACACCTCGCGGAGTGTCATCGTGATGCGGGCATCCGCCCCTCGCGGAGCGCGTCAGCCCTTCCCGCCGAGCACCAGACCGATCCCACCGGAGATCAGCATCAGCACGATGCCGCCGCCGGCGACCACCGCGGGCGTCCACTCGCCCGCGAGCGCTAGCTGATCGACCGGCACGTACCCGACGACGGCCATCAGCAGCACCGCTATCGCGAGGAGCAGTACGAGCGATGTCGCCAGCATGATGCCGCCGCCAAGGCCGCTGCCCGGTGCGTCGAACGGCTCCGCTGCCACCATCGCGGAAGCGGTCGTCGCGGGCATTGCGGCCTCGTCGTCGCCGTCGCCCTCGAAGAGCGCGCCTCCGCCCGGTGCTGCCGCGAGGCCGACATCCTGCCCGAAAGCCGACTCGTCAGCGGGCCCGAGATCATCGAGCAGCCCGGCGCCGCCGAGCGAGGTGTCGTCGCTCTCCTGCGTCAGGTCCATCAGACCCGAGCCGCTCCCGAAGCTCTCGAGCGACTCCGCATCCAGCCCGAGCCCGCCGATCTCTTCGACCTGTGTCTGTGCACCGGGGTCGTCGGCATCGACCTCGTCAGCATCGAACACGCTGATGCCGGTCTGCTCCTTCGGATCCGCCGTCGGCGCGACCGAATCGGCCAGGCCAAAGCCCGTGCCACCGCCGCCGGTGTCCTCGAGCGAGATCCCGATGCTTGAGCCGCCGCCCGGCGCATCGAGCGGCATCACATCCTCGAGCTCGCTCGTGTGCGCCTCGTCGTCGGACGCGAGCAGGTCCACCTGGTCGACCTTGAAGATGAGGTCGTCGCCATCGCGGAACTCGGTGAGCTCGCCGCGCTCGGCCATCGCGAGCACATCGTCCTGCGACTTGCCAAGCCGCTGAGCGGCCTCGTCGAGCTTGTAGAACATCTTGGCCATGGATTCGGCTCCGTGGATGGGGACTCGGCTCGGGAGTCTAGTGGCATCAGCCCAGTGGAGCGGCCAATGGTCTGTGCCCCCTGATTTCGGTCGATTCTCGAACCCTTGGAGGGTCCGATGGCGTCGATCGGCGCACACCTCGTGTCGGTATGATCGTGCGGAGATCGGCTGGAGATCCGCTATGCAGTGTGCCCCATCTGTGGAAGCGCCTGATGTGTGTGCTCGTCATCACACCCGTGGCGGCGTCCCTCCTCTCCGGGTGCGGCTCAGCGAACGACGCCCAGACCGCCCCGAACGATGTCCCCACGCTCGCAACCGCTCGGATTGAACTCGCTCCCGGCGTCGTGCCACTTTCGGACGCCATCGCGGCGTTCGAAGCGGCCATGAATGCGACCTGCCGCGTGAGCGACGCGATCGACCTGACACAGGTGGTCGACATCCCGGGTGAGCTGACCGCGGTGGAACTGCTCGCGCTGCTCGTGAACAAACATCAGCTCTGGGTGGACTTCGACGACCGACATCGATCCGCTGCCGGGCTTGAAGTCACCCTCACGACGCCCGAGGACGAGTGGAACCACCTCGTGGGAGCCCCTCGTGCTGCAGTGCTTGGACCGGCGCTTTTTCAGGCCCACACGGTGTACCCGGATCTTGACTCGTCTGTTCGGCTCAAGCCTTTGCCGGGCGTAGTGACCGAGATCGACATCGACCCATTCGACGGTGCGCTCGCGGCGGCTCCGACGGTGCGCGCGCGATTGCCCAACGGACGCATCATCGATCCCGAGCCTCTGCCACGCGAGCCGCCCACCGAGGTCGACGTGCTTGTTGACCTCGAGATCCGGGACTACGCGCGACTGGAGAAGATCGTTTTTCCGCTTGTACGCGAGGAGAAGGTTCGGTGGAGGAACTACACGATCCGTATGGGCCGCTCGGAGAACATCGACTCGAGCGATGATCCATACGACCACAATGGACCTGTGGTACTGCGGTTCAAGACGATCGACCTCGACGATCCCTCTCCCCAGCTGATCGAATATCACGCGGCGAATGCGTCACTCGATCTGCTGAAGACATCCCGTCAGTTCAGCGTGTTCTCTGAGCGCCAGACCGGCACGCCGGGGCTGATCGAGTTCTTCTGTGAGGACCCGTCCTTCGACCACGTTGTGATCTTTCTTGCCGAAGATGGCGATGCGCATACCCGCGGTGGTGAGATCCTTGGGCTCGAGATTCATCCCAAGGCGAAGGCCCCCGAGCCGCGATAACCACCTGTTCAAGCATAGATTTGAGCAGTCGCCGTACATCAATGAAAAGCGGCCCACCTGAAGGTGGGCCGCGATGTAGGCCAAGCAGTTGAATTGCATCAAGGTTAACAGCTCTGCTTTAAGCCGGCCGGGTATTCGTCTGTGATGGGATCAATAGAGATGCAAGTGCTGTTAACGCCATTACAATCACCACGAAGTAAGGGAAGGCCCCTCCTACCGGGTCAAATACGACACAGGCTGTAAGGCAAGCTAGGACGAAAGCCGTAAGCCGATCGTTTGGGGAGAGCTGAGATACAAGCCTCTCAAAGATCTCGTGGGCCGTCGCGCGCGGGGGGCGAGGTGCGTCTGCCATCGTCTTGTCTTTCCTTTCCTTGCTGCCAACGGCTGCAGAAAGGGAGGAGACGGACATCTATCGTCCACATGTTTCGCCTTTCGACCTTCAGCGTTGGCCCTTGCATGAGCAGAGCGTCTTCTTGCCTCACCCGGGCACCACACCCGAGCCCTGCAGACCGCTGCGCGAACAACGGTCCAGCAAGTGAGGGTGATTAAGTTTACCGGTGGGGGTCGGACGGTTCAATGACGTTGACAAGCGCACGCAGACGCACAGTTTTCGAAAAACCCCATCACACCGCGAAGCACTTCCAAGCAGCGCTAAACCAAACCTACCGGTCGCACCACGTACACCGCCGCGTACATCCCTGCCACCGCCTCCCGCTCAACCGTCCGGGGTGGGTACGACGGGTTGATCGGCTGCAGGCGGATCATCTGGTGTCCCTCGCCCGACACCTCGAAGTACACCCTTTTGAAGGTCGTCTCCGCGTCGCGTTCGAAGCGGACGAAGCAGTCGGTGCCCGGTGGTGTGCCCTGGGAGGGGCTGAACACCACGATGTCGCCCTCGCGGTACTGGGGCTCCATCGAGTCGCCGACCACGCGGGCGGCGAACGCGTCCGGGTCCTGGACATCGGGCACACTCACATACTCGTCGGCCACACGCGCGGGGTAGCCCAGATCCGTGAACTCCGCGGGGTAGCCAGCGGTCACCGAGTTGATGAGCGGCACCTGGAGCGGCAGGGCCATCGGCTCGATGGCCGATGCCGATGGGTGCGCCGCTCCGGTGCCCTCCGGCTCGTCATCTCCCGCCAGATCTCGCACGAGCCTGTCGAGCACCCCCGATCGGTACGCACGATCGAGCCCACCCTGCTCGCTCACCAATCGTGCGAGCAGCTCCGCCTTGCGACGACCCGCCTTCAGCTCGCGGAGTTCGGTGCGCACCGACTCGGGCAAGGCCTCGAGATGCGCCGCCCCAACCAGCTCTCCCGACTCGAACCCAAGGACGCCCTCGATCCGCTCGAGCAGCTCGTTGCTCGGCACACGACCGGCCTCGACCTGCGACAGATAGCCCCGTGTGCACCCGACGAGGGCCGCCAACTGATGGCCCGTCAGCCGGCGCGTCCGCCGTGCTGCCCGAATTCGTGCGCCGATGTGCTCCATCGCGGTCACCACATCCTCGTTCGTGCGCGCGCCGGCGGACAACGTGCCCGCATCGACCACTCGTGTGCGCAACCTTCGTGCAATACCATACAACTACCTTGCATATGTGTCCACTGATTGTATAATATATCTATTCTGTTTACTGATATGTTGACATTCAGGCACGGAACCGACCTTCCGCGTCCCTCAGCCCTGGTGGAGTGACAACCATGCCCGCAGCGCCCGCCGACCGTCCGGATATCGATCTGCGCCGACGCACCGTCCGCAAGCACGCCGAGCTCATCCTCGAGCGGGCCCGGTGGCTCATGCCCACCGACCGGGCGGTCATCGAAGCTGTCTACCGTGACGGATTCTCCGTCGCCCATCTCGCTGATCTCCATGGCAGCCCGCCGCGATCGACCAGGCGACGAGTCCGCCAGACCGTCGCTGCCGTGATGAGCGTGGAGTTCGACTTCGTGCTCCGCCATCGCGACACGTGGCCACCGATCCGCCGCCGCGTCGCGACCGCGTGCATCCTTCAAGGACGAGCGATGCGCGATGCGTCCCGACATCTCAAGCTGTCGCTGCACACCGTCCGCACGGAACTCGGCATCATCAGGGCGCTCATCGAGAGCGAGGCTCCAGCGGCGAGGCGCGCCGGATGACCACCCGCCACAATGCTCAACTGCACCGTCTCGACGCGCCCCGGCCGAGCCGCATGACCTGCGACGCGGCGGTCGCCCTTGGCTTTACGTTCGAGGATGTCCCGAGCGTCACGCCTCCAACACTCGATCCAGCCATCGATGCCGACGCCATCACGCTCATCACCGGTCCGAGTGGCTCCGGCAAGTCGTGCATGCTCCGCAGTGCGATCGAGGCGTTTGAAGCACGCGATGTGCGGGTGGTGACGCCCACGGGATCGCGCCTCCGGAATCTCCCGGCCCTCGATCTGCTCCGCATGCCGCCACCGGACGGGATGCGCGCACTCGCCGAGGTCGGCCTTGCCGAGTTCGCGGTCTTCGCGCGTCGGCCGGGTGAGCTGTCCGACGGGCAGCTCGAACGGCTGCGCCTCGCCCTCGCGCTCGCTGCGATCGATCGTGCGCCGCGGTCGACACCCTGCGTGCTGGTGGTCGACGAGTTCGGTGCTCGGGTGGATCCCGTGGCCGCCAAGGCCCTGGCGCACACGCTCGGGCGGGCCGTTCGAGGGCGGCGTGGCGTTCGCCCGCTCGGCGCGTTGCTGGTGCGGCACACGCCGGATCTCGCGCCCGACCTGCGCGCCGACCGCGTGATCCGCATCGCGCTGGATCAGCGGGTGTGCGAGATCGATGCGGACTCGCTCGCGGAGCACCGCGCACTCACCGAGCGCCTCGCCATCGGCCTGGCCGACACCTCCACGTACCGCGCGCTGGCCCGGTACCACTATCGCCCGAGCCCGCCCGCGGGTGCGGTCCGGTGTCGCGCCGCGCACGACGAGGCCACCGGCGAACTCGCGGGTGTGCTGATCACCGCGATGCCGTCGCTCAACTCGTCGTGGCGCCGGCACGCCTGGGGCGATCGATACGCCACGGGCGACAAGCGGGCCGATGCGAAGCGAATCAACGCCGAGATCCGCCGCATCGCGCGGGTCGTCATCGACCCGCGCTACCGCGGCCTCGGCCTCGCAGCCCGCCTCGTCCGGGCTGAACTCGCCGACCCGCTCACCCCGCGCACCGAGGCCATGGCGGCCATGGGCACTACGTGCCCCTTCTTCGAGCGCGCCGGCATGACGCCGTACCACACCCCCGCGCCGGCGCACCACGCGCGGCTGCTCGATGCGCTCGCGTACCTCGGCATCGAGCCCTGGCGACTCGCCGACCCGGCCGGCGTCTGGACACGCGCGACCATCAACACCAGCATCCGGCGCTTCTTCGAGGACGAACTCGCGCGGTGGACGCGCGCCCCGACGACGCCGAAGCACCTGCGGCGCACCGACGACCCACGCGAAGCACTCCGGTGCGCCTGCCGATCGATCGCCACCGCGCCGATCGGGTACGCCCACGACGCCCGCCGCGCAGGGCCGATCGATCCGTAAACGACACATGACAAACACCCGCGGGAGGAGATCCGAAAGGACCCGCGACGTGAACACCCAAGAGACGAATACCGCGCGCCCAAACGCTGCGACGCGCACCGCATCACCGATGTCACCACCTTCAACCGGCGACCTCCCCCACTCGTTGACTTTCTTCCTCACGCGCCGCGAGCGGGCAGCGGTCCTCCGCACGCTCCGCCGGCACGGCACAGACCGCTCGCCGTCGCTCCTCCGCGCCCTCCGGATCGAGAACGCGTGATGAGCAACATCCACCTCCCCGCGTCAACACCGACGGACCACAAAGCCCTTCGAACGCTCACCCGCCGGACATTGGCGCGGATGCAGCTCGTGATCGCACACGAGCTGTACGCCATCGCCACCACCGACGAATCGAGCGAGACCCGTCGCAAAGCCTGTGTCGACCTGCTGCGTGTGGATGCGGCCGAGCCCACCGTCGATGCATCGTCACCCAACGCCGATCTGCTCGACGGGCTCATCAAGGCCCTGCACGCCATCACGGACGAGGACTGATGCAACGCGACACGAGTGACAATGGAGACCCGGACGCTGTCCTGCGCGCCATCCGGCCCCGTACTGCGACGGCGCTTCGCCGCCTGCTCCGGGCGATCTACCGCATCGACCTGCCGGTGGAGCCCATCCTCGATGGCTCGACCACGCCGATGGAATATCTGGCGCACTCGTTCCTCGAGCTCGACGAGCCCCGCGACTGTGTGGTCTGGGCGGCACGCGGCGCCGGGAAGACCTTCTACGCAGCCGTCGCCACGGCGCTCGACCTCGTCTTCAAGCCCGGCGTCGAGGTCCGCATCCTCGGTGGCTCGCTCGAACAGGCGGCTCGCATGCACGAGCACCTCAGGCGACTCTTTGAGCGCCCCGCACTCGGCCCACTCCTTGATGGCTCGCCCACCGATCGTCGCATCACGCTCCACAACGGATCGACCGCCAGCATCGGTGCCGCCACGCACGCCTCGGTCCGCGGCACCAGGCCCCAGATTCTTCGGTGCGACGAGGCCGACCTCATCGACCGCGACATCTGGCAGGCGGCGCAGCTCACCACGCGTTCCAAACTGTGCGGCGGTGTCTTTGTCCGTGGTCGTGTCGAGGCCCTCTCCACCTGGCACCGGCCCGCGGCGCTGATGGCCGACCTCGTCGCTGACGCCTCAGCACCGGGCGACGGCACCCTCCCACGGGCGCGCCGACTCTTTCGATGGTCCGTCATCGATGTGCTCGAACGATGCCCACCAGAGCGCCCGTGCGAGCCGTGCCCGTTGCACGCCGAGTGCCGCGGACGAGCAAAGGATGCGCGTGGTCACATCACGATCGATGATGCGATCACACTCAAGCGTCGCGCCGATGCGCACGCCTGGCACGCGGAGATGCTGTGCGAGCGGCCGCGGCGCACAACCGCTGTCTTCCCCGAGTTCGATCCCGACGTGCATGTCTTCGATGCCGAGACCGCGGCGCCAACCGGCTCCGGTGTCGGGCGCGGGCTCACCGCACCGTCGTCCGTCGCCATCATCGCCGGGATGGACTTCGGCTACCGCAGCCCGACCGTGATCCTCGTCGCCACGCTCGACCCCGAAGGGGTGGTGCGCGTTGTTTCCGAGCGCCTCGCGACCCGCGCGACCATCGGTGCGCACGCCGACTGGGTGCTCGCCCACGACCCGGCGCCCGCGTGGATCGGCGTCGATCCCGCTGGCCATCAGCACTCCGAGCAGACTGGTACCACGAACATCTCGCTACTCCGCCAGCGTGGGCTGCGCGTCCGCGCGCGCCGCGCACCCATCGACCTCGGTCTCCGCGCCATCCGCGCCCGGCTCCGGCCTGCTACCGGTTCGCCGACATTGTTCATCTCGAGCGCGTGCCGGACGCTCATCGGTGCCATGCGCGCCTATCGGTACCCCGACAACACCCACGAGCTGACGCCGGTCAAAGATGGACACGACCACCCCGCTGACGCGCTGCGGTACCTCATCCTCAACCTCGATCATCCGCACCGCGAGTCGAGCCACATGTACTGGTGACGAGCGATACGACCGGAGCAAGTGCCCGTATCCTCACGATGTCCGGTGCGCGTACACTGAGCTATGCGTGGAGCCGATCTGCCGATTCGCAAGCACACGTGGTCTCTCGATCACCTCGCTGATATGACCGATCTCGCACCCGTTCGCCTGCAGGACCTCCGCGTGGGTGCGCTCACAGCGGGTACCTACCCTCCCGGCGAGTTCACACGAGATGCGACCCCGGGGATCATCCTGTCGCTCAACCCGGGGCGTCCGGTCAGGAGCGAGATGACGTATGGGCGTCGAAGTCTCGACACCGAGATCGAGACCGGGACACTCTGCATCTCACCAGCAGAAATGGACTACCGGTGCACCATGGACGATTCGTACGCGGCCGTCTCCGTGTACCTCCCACAATCGCTTTTCACCGCGGTGCTGAACCGGACACCACACGAGCAGTGGAACTGCGGACAGATCTCACAGCGCCACAACATCGGGGACCCCACGCTCACTCAACTGATGTCCATACTCGTGCAGGAAGCCGGCTCCGGTTTCCAGACCGATCGGATCTACGCCGAGTCGATCGTGAGTGCCATCGCTGCCAGGGTTGCGGTTCACTACGGCGGGCTCTCGAAGACATCGCCGAGCTGGGCTGAACACCGTGCAGCGCCGACCAGTGTGCATCGAGCGATCACATACATCGATCAGAACCTCGCCACTCAACTCTCAACGACCTCGATCGCCATGTCCGTCGGCCTTTCGGCCTCGCATCTCTCGCGACTGTTCAAGCGGGTCACGGGCGAGACCGTGCATGGGTACGTCATGCGTCGACGGGTGGAGTACGCACGCGAACTCCTCGAGCATGATGCGAGCTGCACCGTCGAGCAAGTAGCACGACTGGCAGGCTTTGCAGATGCGAGCCACTTCCGCAGGCGACACCGACGTCTGTACGGGCATCCACCGCGCCGGTCGGAGAATGAACAGTCGCCAGAGAGAGCCGGAACGCCAGGGCCACCGGGTAACAACCCGGATCACCCCACATAACCGCGGATGAGCGGGCAGGCGAGTGCTCGTTCTGTCCCCCTGAGATAGCAGCTCTGTCCCCTACCCGAATCATCACGTCCGTGGCAGATTGACACAACGTGCAGCACCGATGGGTTGGAGGCGGCATTCGATTCGCTCCGCCGGAGACTGCGCAGAGGACGACACCGCGTCGATGGGGCACTCGGCAGAGCTGCCAGGACACACGAACGCTTCTGGGCAGCTCATCGCGGGGTGAATGTTGTGGTACTGATGAATAAGGAAGCAGAGTGATGGACATTCACCGAGCATGCCTCTTTGGCGGCGCACTCTTCGCGGCAGGGATACCGGGCACCGATGGCTCTGCCCAGGCGGTCACGAACCTCGGCACATCGGCATACGCCGAGTCGTACAACTACAGCACGTATGCGTACGACTACCTCCTTGTGCCGAATTCCACAGTGTCGAGCTACGGCGGCGTCGCGTCTGTCGGCGATGGTGGTTTCGCAGGTGTCGCGTGGGACGCCGACGCAGGAACGTGGGGTGCCTCTGCTCGACAGGGCGCCGACTTCATCAATAGCAACGTCTCCTTCGCCATCACAAGCCGGTTTACGGTCCCACGCTTCGCCATCATGAGCGTCGATTGGCAGTTTGCAGGGCTCGTCGATCTCAATGTTGCCGACAGCTTCTGGCAGGTCCGCATCTTTGATGGCACGATCCCACCATCGCCCAGCAGCAGCCTGACTGGGCCCCTCGTTGATGCGTACGGAGTGGTGCAGTTTTTCTCGGGCGCGCCGTCCCAATTGCTCGATCCCGATGGGTCCGCACGCATCTGTCTGTCGCCATCCAATAGCTATTGGTTTCAATCACGAATGTTCGCTCTCGGAAGCCCGTTCGGACGATCGGACGCATCCGTCGATGCGCGGATCGAACTCAGCTCGCTCGGAAGCTTGGACCTCGACGATGACGATGATGTTGACGCCGATGATGTCACGGCGCTCATCGCGTTGATCAACACTTCGGATGTCGCTGCCGATATCAACCTCGACGAGTCGCTCGATAGTTTCGATATCGCGAAGTACTTCCTCTTCCTGAAAACCAGCGACTGAAACACCGTACGTCATACTGTCCACCGATCCGAAAAGGGCTACGCACGATCACGACGAGGTAGAGGTCATGAGACGCCGCCCGGCACGCGAAGGATTCACGCTCATCGAGTTACTGGTTGTGGTTTCGGTCATCGCGCTGCTCATCGGGCTCTTGGTCCCAGCGATCGGCGCGGCACGAAATTCGTCGCTCCGTGTCGCCTGCGCTTCCAACATCCGTCAGACCATGATCGCCGAGAGCAGCTACGCCTCCGATCACGACGGGCGCTTCACACCGATGAAGTGGGAGCTGCTCGAGAGTGTCGCGTCGACATTTATTTACTCGGGCTGGCGACGCGGCGCAGATCCGCCGAGCCTTCAGAGCTGGTCGAAAGTCCAGAACTACGTCAGCCGCTTCCCCGAGTCAGATCGATACCAGGGCTTCATCACCGTCGGGCTGCTCTTCGCCGACGGCTACTACTTCTCGGGCGGCAACTTCGGCGGGGCCACGGTGTGCCCCGCCCAACGGAACCCACAGTTCCAAAACTCCTTCGGCGATGACACACATCCGAACTATGTCGACACCTCGATCGGATGGGTCAACGTCCGCAGCGGCTACAACCGGCGGAAGTTCGTCAATGAAGACCTGACGCGTACCGGTCGGCGTCACCCGCTCGATGTCGACTGGAACCGAGACGGCGACTTCGAACCGATGGAGGAACCCGCAGACTTCACCACCGGTGTCACCGGCGTGGTCGCTGGCTTTGCCCAGCAGCCCGCGGGCATCCGCCAGCAAGTTGTCGGATCGCGGGCGCTGTACGCCGACGTCTTGCACCAGCGAGAACTCGTCGAAACGAGCCATGCGACGGGTGTCAACGTTGCATATGCAGACGCTTCCGTGATGTACCGCAGCTTCGACCCCTCGGTCGTTATCT
This sequence comes from Planctomycetota bacterium, assembly GCA_038747915.1. Lineage (GTDB taxonomy): Bacteria > Planctomycetota > Phycisphaerae > Phycisphaerales > UBA1924 > JBCDAP01. Next base: position 72,301 of record JBCDJJ010000007.1, read on the forward strand.
CGGTAAACGATGATGCGTATCAGAGCTACGGGGTGACGTCGCAGCTCTCGATCAACGAGGGGCATCAACTCGCCTTCTGGCGGTTCTTCGACGGTCGGGCCGACGCACCTAGCCACTACACCGACGAGGTGTACCAACCCTGATCACGCGCAGGCTCGCGGTAGCGATCGAGACACCGGCTTCGTCCACCGGATCGACCGTGGCAGCTCTGAGCACTCACCTCCTCCTCACACAGCACAAAAGCCGGCAGCCACGAATCCTCTCGTCGAACCCGGCACGAGTACCAGGCCCATCGAAAGGCAACGGGTGACAGCCGTGCATCGGCGGTGGTGCTGCCGGTGCGACCAAGGTTCCACATCGTGTTGGTGCTCGGCGCAATCATGATGACACCCCGAGAACCAAGGTGTCTCGTGCCGGAGTCGACGTGCGACCGACACGCCGAGTCGACGCGAACCCGGCCACGATACGGCGCCCACACTCAACCATCGTCCGTTACTCGGATGCCAGGCGCCGCACCGTCGCCACCAACACCGCCTGGTCCCCATCCTCAAACTCCGCACCGAATGCCACCTCGCCGCGATCGTTGAGGTCGAAGCCGGTCAGGTGGGCCACCACCGGCTCACCCGACCGCGACCGCCCGGGAGCGCTCGGCACCGGGCGGTTCTCGGCAGCGACAAGCTGAACCCGCCCGTCCAAGCTCGCGACGTAGCACGCCCGCGCAAACGTCGACTTCGTGCCGCGCTCGTCGAGCTGCGCGACGAACAGCGTCTGGCCGGCATCGTTGAACATCGGATCGCCAAAGAACTCTTGAATCACCGGGCCATCAAGACCCGGCGCCGGATCGCCCGCGCGTGCAAGCAGTGCACCGGAGCCATCCGCCTCGCGCACAAAGAGCGCGTGCTGATTGGCCTGCGTCACGCCGGGGCCGCGCAAGTGCGCCGCGAACATTACCCGCCGAGCGGCGTCGATGTCGACCGATGTCACCGCATCGTACACCACACCCTCATCCAGACCGAAGGCCTGGTCACCCTCTTGAACCACGATCTCGAGCGCGGGTCCATCGCCCGCCGATCCGTTGCGCGTGGTGACGATCGCCCAGTCGTTGTGCGTGATGCCTGGGCCGCGCACCTGCGCTCGAAACGCCAGCGCACCCCGCTCGTTGAGATCGAACAGACTCGACGCGGTGATCGAGACACCCTCCCCGAGCCCCGGCACCTCCTCGCGCACCGTGAACACCGGCACGACCCCGCGGCGCGGCGACCCGGTGTATACCACCGTTGACGCGTCCGCGCGCGCCTCCTCGCGGACCGCAGCGGTGTACACCAGCGCGCCCGAAGATCCCTGCCGGAACTCGTTCACCTTTCGGTATACACCGTCGACGGCGCCATGCACCGACTCGCCCTCTCGTGCAATAAAGGTCAACTCGCCTCGTGTGTCGACCACGAAATGCGCCTCGGTGAACCGGTTCGTGCCACGCCCACCGGGATCCACCAGTCTGGCTTTGATCGCGAGATTGCTCTGATCATCGAGCGGCGTCTGCCGGGCCAGGCCGATCGGCCCGGAGAACTCGACGCCCTCCGGCAGGCCACCCAGGCGGCCACCCATGCGCGCCACCGCTTCGAAGCGTCCACGCGCATCGGACCGGAACACCGCGGGCACCACCGCGCCTCCCGCCTCACGCGCTGTGCCCGCGAACGCGACCAGCCCCCGACTGTTGATCACCGGCTGACCGACACTCGCGATCGTCCGACCCGACGCACCATCAACATCGCCTCCCTCGCGCACAAGAACCGTGAGCCGGCCACGACCGCGTGTCATCAGCAGACCCTGGTCGTCGCTCGCGGTCACGCCGTCTCCGCTTTCGAGCACGAAGGAGAAGACGACCCGCCCGGCGTCGTTGATCCGCGGCGGACCGAACGATCGAAACACCGCGTCGCGTGGCACCCCCTGAACACGCGAGTCCGCACGCGCCACCTCGCGGACCGACACCCCCTGCGCCAGACCGACCGATGCGCACCACACGATCGCCACCGCCAACACGCCGCACCGCACCATGCCTGATCTCCTCGAGGTCGCAACGAAATCGGCACCGTAGCACCGGCATCACTGCGTCGTGCCGATCTCCGGCGCTTCAGCATCCGACGTCAGACGAGGAGGCTCTGGGTCTCACCCGCGCTCCGGCATCGACATCTCATCGCCGTCGCCAAGCACGCGATCAAGGAAGGCACCGAACCGATCCCGCGTCGGGAACACCGACGCGATGCCCACCACCGAGGCGAGCGGCGCGAGCACGAACACCCACTGCCCGGTGAGCATGAGCGACACCACACCGAAGAGCCCCCACCCCTCGAACATCGCGGCGCGGATGATCGTCAGCCCGGTGAACGCCTGGCCCACCCGCGATACCGCTTCATCGGGATTCGCGGCTTGCTCCACCGCGGCGCGCACACTCGCGATCACCCCACCCCGGATCACCACCTGAGCCACGGTCGTCCCGATCGCCACGCCGATCACCGCCACGCCCAGCACGAGCGCCATCGTCGAGCCCGGCACGAACCCGCCCGGCTGGACCGCGGCGAGCAGCACGATCACGACCGCGAGAAACATCACCTGGCCGCCGACGAGCGCCCCGACAACGACCCGGAGTTGGGTAAGCGAGGGCGTTTGGTTGGAGGCGCTGGTTTCGGGCGGGGTGTTCATCGCACGAATCTACCCGCGCGCGGTGCGTCCACACGAACGACGTCGATTCGTCGGTATCGATGTGGAGCCCGTGTGCGATCGGTCGCCCACGGATGCCGCTCAGGCCCGGCGGCGGCGGGAGGCGGCGACCGCGGCCGCTGCGAACACCCCGAGCGCGCCGGGGGCCGGCACCGTCCACTCCAGCGGGCCAAGGGAGACGGTGAGCGGGGGATCATCAAGATCACTGGTGGCGAACACAGCGACCCGCTCGATCGAGAACCCGGTGACCGACACCTCGAATGTGCCGGGGCTGGTGAACTCCGCGACCGAATCGGTCGCCACGAGCACACCGTCCGCATCGAACGCCTGCATCACAAAATCGCCACCGGATACAAAGCTGTGATCGAGGCGGACCGACGTGGCCAGTTCGTCGAAGGTCGCAACGAAGGCACCGGAATTGCCGAATCCGGCGTCGGATGAGCTGCCGAAGCTGACGGAAAAACGACCACCAAAGCTGCCACCATCTCCGCTTGCGACGATCGTGCCAGGAATGAACGATCCAACACCACCGAAGCTCGTGGGGTCGGCGGTCTCCAGCGTCACGCCGTCGAAGAACGTGGTCAGATCGGTGTCCGAGGGCAGGCCCGTCGGGTCCGCGGTGAGCGTGGTCGCGGCGTTCGCGCCCGCGACGCACGACAGAGCCACTCCAAGCGACAGTGCGCACAGTCCGGTGTTCATGATGTGTCCCTTCCCAAGGGGAGTGTGTGTTTCCGTGTCTCTCTCAACGGCCGGGGCACACGGCGCCGGCACCGAAGACCATACCCGGTCTGAACGCCGATGCAACACCACGCTCAGAAGGTCCCAGGCCCCGCCTCGCGGCGCACACGGATGTGTCGTCTTCACCCACATGTGCCATCTCGACCCATCGGAGCCACGGCGGGTGGCACTGGTGGCTTGACCACCAGTGAGGTGGATCAACAACCTCGAAGCACTGGCGGACAAGCCGCCACTGGCACCCTCGAGATGTAGCCTGTCGACGTGAAGTCAGCGGGCCATCGCAAACTCGTCAAGCATCGTGACATCACTGGTCATGTCCACGAATTGACATGCTCGACCTACAAACGCCGGCCGCTCCTGAGTGATCCGCGCGTCGCCGAGATCGTTCTCGACGCCGTTGAACGAGCCCACACCAGAGGATTGTTCGACCTTCTGGCGTTCGTCGTGATGCCCGAGCACGTTCACCTGCTGCTCGTTCCGCGTCGTGACGAGACAAAACGGCCGATCGGCATCAGCCGAATCCTGTTCGCGATCAAGCGACCGGCCTCGTTCCGCATCCGTCAGCACCTCGAAGTCACGCAGCCGGCTCTGATTGAAACACTGACGATTCGCGAGCGTCCTGACAAGTCCGCCTTCCGGTTCTGGCAGGAGGGCGGCGGGTACGACCGGAACCTCACGAACCGCGATGCGATCGTCGACTCGATCCGGTACATCCACGACAACCCCGTCCGACGCGGGCTGTGCCAGAGCCCTCAGGATTGGGCGTGGTCGAGTGCGACACAATGGTTGACGCCGAACGAGCCGGTGCCCACAGGAGTGCCAGTCGTGAATCGAAGCATGCGAGACTGGTGACCGCTCAGGACCAACTCGTCAACACCATGGGTGCCACTGGCTGCTTGTCAGCCAGGGCCCGGGAGTCGCGGGTCGTCGCACTGGTGGACAAGCCACCAGTGGCACCCGGCGACACAATGGTTGACGCCGAACGAGCCGGTGCCCACAGGGGTGCCAGTCGTGAATCGAAGCATGCAGGACTGGTGACCGCTCAGGACCAACTCGTCAACACCATGGGTGCCACTGGCTGCTTGTCAGCCAGGGCCCGGGAGTCGCGGGTCGTCGCACTGGTGGACA